>CALRHG010000001.1 GCA_943359365.1 Candidatus Nomurabacteria bacterium
TCCATCGAACGCGGGCTCGAAGTGATGAATGCCGACGAATATCTGGAAATTACCCCGAAATCAGTCCGTCTTCGCAAGAAATATTTAACCGAGCTTGATAGAAAAAAACATTTTAGTCAATAAAAATTATGTCAACAATATCATTCAAACCGCAAAAAGTAACCAAGAGAATAACCTCGCAATTGGCTACGCGCGCGTCTGATGTCATCATGAACCGCTTTGGGCTCACGACTGACGGCAAAAGGAAGACTCTCGAAGAAATCGGCAAGAAATACAACATCACAAGGGAGCGTGTTCGCCAAGTTGAAGATGTGGCTCTGAATTCTATTAAAAAGTCTGATGTCTACAAGGGAGAACAGGCGGTTTTTGACGAGTTGAAAGTGTTAGTAAATAAGCTGGGCTCTATTGTCGCCGAACACGAGCTTTTGGCCCACATTTCCAAAGACAAAGCGACTCAGAACCATATTCATTTTTTCTTGGTGCTGTCCGACGCTTTTAAAAAGCACCGCGAGGACGATCATTTTCATGCTCGATGGAGTGTGGACGACCAGATTACCGAAAAAGTGCATGAAACTCTCAAAAAACTTTATGCCGGTTTGAATGATGAAGACCTTGTAACTGAGGCGGAAATGATCAAGAAATTTTTTGAACACATGAAGGAAGTGTCGGAGGAATACAAAAATGAAGAAATAGCGCGAAGGTGGCTTTCTATGTCTAAAACTGTTTCCAAAAATCCTCTCGGCGAATGGGGCAAGGCATCGTCTCCAAATATTCGTACTCGCGGGGTCAAAGACTACGCGTACCTAGTTATGAGAAAGAGCGGCTCGCCGATGCATTTCAAAGAAGTAGCAGACGCCATTTCCAAAACTTTCGATAAAAAAATTCACTATGCTACCTGCCACAACGAACTGATCAAAGATCCTAGATTCGTGCTAGTGGGCAGGGGGATGTACGCTCTCGCCGAATGGGGTTACAAGAAAGGCATCGCCCGCGAAGTTATCGCGGACATTTTAAAGCGCGAAGGCCCGCTTTCGAAAGATGAGGTAATCAAAAGAGTTAACAAAGAAAGATATTTCAAAACTAATACTATTTTAGTTAATCTAGTAAATCCAAAGTACTTCAAGAAAAACAAAACCGGACAATATAGTACGGTGTAGCATAATTTTCTCCTCACCCCGTCTGCTGCTGCATCCACCCCTCTCCATAAAATTTTTATGGAGAGGGGGAAAAGGGGTGAGGGAGGGGTCTCGCTTTGTTTTTTGGTGTTTTTGTATTAAAATGGAAGCATGCTGGAAGATTTCATTTTTTCTATCTACAAAATTTTCATGTGGCTTTTGCCGCTTTTTGCAATCATACTTCTCGGCCGCGTTGCTTGGATCTGGTGGATTCATTATATTCAGGAGGATTTCATTTCCGGCATTGATTTCGTCTTGCTGGAAATAATCCCTCCGAGGGAAGTTTTGCGCAGTCCGAAAGCCATGGAACTTTTTATATCCAATTCCATGTATCTGCACAGCTGGAAAGGCGGACTGGAGGAATACTGGCAGGGAGCGGTCTGGTTTTGGTTTTCCTTGGAGATCGTTTCCATTGACGGACAGGTGCATTTTTATATTCGCACGCCGACTCGTGTCCGGAGCCTGATCGAGACGCAGATGTATGCGCAGTATCCGCAGTCACAAGTCAAAGCCGTGGAAGACTACACTTTGGCAGTCGACGAAATAACTCCAAAAAGCGATTGGAATGCCTGGGGATGTGAACTTCAATTGGATAAACATGAAGCATTTCCCTTAAAAACTTATGTTGATTTTGGACTGGATAAAGACCCGAAAGAAGAATTTAAAGTTGACCCCATTTCTCCGGTGGTGGAGCTTTTCGCTTCCATGAAAAAAGGCGAGCAAATGTGGATGCAGATTATTATTACGCCAATGAAGCGAGAGTACCGCACCAAGGGCACTTGGTTTAAGACCCATGATTGGATAACGGAAGCGAGATTACAAATAGAGAAATTGCTTAAGCCTTATACTATCATGAGGGAAGACACCTCACATAAGGGAACATACGGTCGTGAAATCCGCGCTCCGGGATTTTTGGAAGGTACTGTCAAAGGAGTAGCCGCCAAAACCGCCAAATTGGGTTTTGATACAGGCATCAGGCTGATGTATGTCGCTAAAAAAGAAGTGTTCAACCGAAACCAAGCCCGTGATTTGCGTACCGTCTGGCGCCAATATGCGAAGCCTGACTGCAACCAGCTGGAACGTAAAAACAATACTCAAGCCGATGCTTACGGCGGAGTGTTTTTGATTTCGCCAAAGACAGTCATGCAGTTGGCCAACAGAATGTTCCATGAATACAGAGAGCGGTCTTTTTTTCATACCACCATGCGCCGACATGTTCTTTCCATAGATAACATTCCTTGGCCGTTCACATCAGCGTTCTATCCTTTATACAAACCTCACAAGACTTACTGTTTAAATGTGGAGGAGCTCGCAACTCTCTGGCACTTCCCAGGTCTGATTTTGAAAGTGCCTACGCTCGAGCGCATCGAGTCCAAAGAAGCTTCTCCGCCTAATAATTTGCCGATGTAGCTATATGATGCAGAAAAGAAAAATTTTTTACGCGCTTCGCATACTTACTTTTTTATTTCTTTTTTACTCTTTCTTTTTAAGTACGCCGGCAGATTTTCCCGCTGAAACTATCTTTCAGATAAAGCAGGGAGACAGCTTGCGCGGAGTATCTTTAAGGCTGAAAAATGCTCATATTATACGCTCTCGTCTGGCATTTGAGGCTTTTGTCATACTCTTTGGCAGGGAGAAAGGCGTGGTGTCGGCGGATTATTATTTTGAAAATAAGCTATCGGTCTGGAACGTCGCCAAGCGCATTTCAAAAGGCGAACATCATATGGCGCCGATCGCAGTCACTATTCCGGAAGGTTTTGATACGCTAGAAATTGCGGACACTTTTACTTCCAAATTGATAAATTTTAATAAAAGTAAATTTTTGCTGAAGGCGTCTGATCTAGAAGGTAGCCTTTTTCCGGACACTTATTTTTTCTTTAGGACGGATACCGAAGAGAGCGTGCTTGCCTCCATGAAAGAAAATTTCAATAAGAAAATGAAAATTCTTCGTCCTCTGATTGAAGCGCAAGCCTTGACCACCAAGAGAACAGAGAAAGAAATTCTAGTTATGGCGTCGATTATTGAAAAAGAAGCAAAAGGAGATGCTGACAGAGAATTTATTTCCGGAATTTTATGGAAAAGGCGCGATATCGGCATGCCTCTTCAGGCGGACGCTGCGCCGGAGACTTACAAAGTAAAAGGTTTGCCTAAAAGCCCGATTTGTAATCCGGGCCTGGCTGCTATAAAAGCGGCTATTCATCCGCAAAAGTCATCTTATCTTTATTATTTGCACGACAAGAAAGGCGGCATTCATTATGCTAAAAGTTTTACTGAACACTTGCAGAATATACAAAAGTACCTAAGATAAGTTTATGCGAGGCAAAATATCAAAAGTTGTATTTGTGGGTCTCTCCGGGGGCGTAGACAGCGCTGTCTCCGCGGCGTTACTTCAAAAAGCCGGCTACGACGTCGTCGGGGTTTTTATCAAGACCTGGCATCCGGACTTTTTGGAGTGCAATGAGGAAGAAGAGCGGCATGATGCCATGCGTGTGGCCGCGCATTTGGATATCCCATTTCTTACTTTCGACCTCGAAGATGTTTACAAAAAAGAAGTGGCGGATTATATGATTCGCGAATACAAAGCGGGCCGGACGCCGAATCCGGATGTGATGTGCAACAAGGAAGTAAAGTTCGGAGCGTTCCTAAAAAAAGCTCTCGTTATGGATGCGGATTATGTCGCGACGGGACACTACACAAACCTCACCCCTAGCCCCTCTCCTCTTCAGGAGAGGGTGGCAGAAGGCCGGGTGAGGTTGAGTAAAGGCGTCGATCTCTCAAAAGATCAAACTTACTTCTTGTGGACTCTCACACAAAAACAATTAAGCAAGATTTTGTTTCCTGTCGGGCATCTGAAAAAGACTGAAGTCCGCAAGCTCGCGAAAAAATTTAATCTGCCGGTCGCGCAAAAAAAAGACAGTCAGGGTATCTGCTTTCTGGGTGCAGTAGATTTGAAGGAATTTCTGAAGCACTATATTAAAGAAAAAAGGGGAAAAGTTTTAAATACTGAGGGAGAACAAATCGGCTATCACTCCGGCGTGGTTTTTCACACGCTTGGGGAACGGCATGGTTTTACGATTACCAAGAAGAACCCAAATGATGGAGCTTATTATGTTGTTAAGAAAGATTTAAAGAAAAATATTTTGATAGTGTCGCAGAATTCTCTCCCCCCTGATAAGGGGGGGTTAAGGGGGGTTGAATTAAAAAACACCAACTGGATTTCCCAAACCCCAGATCCAAATAAAACCTACACCGCCCAAATCCGTTACCACGGGGAGTTTTTACCCTGCAAGATAAAATGTTCAACCCTCAGGGTTGCACAGGTTATTTTTACCAAGCCTGTCGTGGTCGCCCCGGGGCAGTCTTGCGTCATATATGATAGAGACATTTGTCTCGGCGGGGGAGTTGTTGTACAATAGGGCATGTCTCAATTTTTAGCGGAAAATAGCGATTTAATTTTAAAATTAATAGTGGCAGTAGGTCTTGGAATGCTAATAGGCGCGGAGAGGCTTTTTGTACACAAGGAGGCTGGTATGAAGACGCATGCGTTGGTGGCTCTTGGTTCAGCCGTTTTTGTGATTATTTCGGAAATGATAGCCGTAAAATATTCTAATATCGAAGGATTCGATCCCACCAGAATCGCTTCGCAAGTAATCGTCGGCATCGGATTTTTGGGCGCCGGTTCGATTATGCTTCAGGGTTCTCGCCTGAAAGGGCTTTCTACAGCGGGTGGACTTTGGGTTACGGCTGGCATCGGTCTCGCCGCCGGATTTGGATTTTTTGGGCTTGCGCTCGTCGCCACTATTTTAGTACTTATGATTTTCATGCTTCTAAATATTATCGAAAAGCCAATCAGGAAAATTTCTGACCAGATAGACGGAGAGAGATAAGAGAGATAAAAATAACTAACCGAAAAAATCTATGCAGTCAGACGAAATAAGATCAAGATTCTTAAAGTTTTTCGAAAAGCGGGGGCACAAGGTGATTCCTTCTTCTTCGCTTGTGCCGGGGGATCCGACGGTTTTATTTACGACCGCCGGCATGCAGCAATTCAAGCCTTACTATACTGCTCCGGACAATGCCATTCGCGATTTCGGCACAAAAAATACAACCTCTTCGCAAAAATGCGTCCGTACCGTAGACATAGACGAAGTCGGCGACTCGACGCACCTGACTTTTTTTGAGATGCTCGGAAATTTTTCTTTTGGCGGCTATGGACGGAAGGAAGCTATTACATATGCACATGAATTTATCACCAAAGAATTAGGGCTCGAAATTTCCTACGTCACTTTTTACAAAGGCGAAGGGGTTGTGCCGAGAGACGAAGCATCTAGGGACATCTGGGCTGGGCTCGGAGTGAAAGAAATTCGAGAAGACGGACCGGATGTTTTTTGGGGACCGACGGGGGACTCGGGTCCGTGCGGTCCGACCACGGAAATTTATTGCAAAAATGCCGCAGGGCAGGATGTGGAAATTTGGAATATAGTTTTCAATGAATATTTCTGTGAAGGCTCTCGCGAGAAGTTGGACAAAGGCGAGGCGAAGTTGAAAAAACTCGATGTGCTGGGCATTGATACGGGAATGGGTTTGGAGCGTCTGCTCGCGACCGTGCAAAAAAAGAAAAATGTCTACGAGACGGATGTTTTTGACAATGAAGCTACAAAAGAAGAGCGCATCGTGGCTGACCATATCAAGACCTCTCTTTTTATGATTACGGACGGCGTGCTGCCGGCCAACACCGGGCGGGGGTATATCTTGCGCAGATTAATCAGGCGGGCAGTCAGATTTTCCAAGCAGCCTTTGGCAAAACAAATTGAAAAAGTAAAAAAAGTTTATAAAAATGTATACGTTCTCGATGATAAAGGAGAAATTTCGAAAGAAGAAAATAAATTCAGGCAGACTTTGGAACATGGATTGAAGGAGATGGAGAAAGGTACGGACCCGTTTGTACTTTTTACTACATACGGATTTCCGATAGAGCTTACTCTAGAACTCGCAAAAGAGAAGGGAAAGAAAATAGACCTAGAAGATTTCAATAAAAAAATGGTGGAACATCAGAAACTTTCGCAGACTTCTTCTGCCGGCATGTTCAAGGGAGGACTCGCGAATCATAATGAAAAAACTGTTCGGCTGCACACAGCGCATCACTTGTTACTTGCCGGATTACAGGCGATTGTCGATAAAAATATAAAGCAAAGAGGAAGTAATATCACTGAAGAAAGATTGCGTATAGATTTTCTTTGCGATCACAAGCTGACCGATGAAGAGAAAAAAAGAACAGAAGACTGGGTCAATGATAAAATAAAATCAGGACTCAATGTCGTGCGGAAAGAAATGCCTCTCATGGAGGCGCAGATGCTCGGCGCAGAGATGGAATTCGGCGCGAAGTATCCGGAGACGGTTTCTGTTTACTTTATCGAGGACAAAGACAGCAACCCTATTTCTAAAGAATTCTGTGGAGGGCCGCATATTTCAAATACCAAAGAACTAGGCCAATTCAAAATCCAAAAAGAAGAAGCCGTAGCGCAGGGGATTCGACGTATCAAAGCGGTGCTTTTGTGATACAATAAATAGGTAATGAGTATTTTTTCGTGGAACAAAAAGAAAGATAAACTAGTGCTGGTTTTTGACATTAAATCTTCTTCTGTCGGGGCGGCGCTTTTTTGGACACAGGCGAATGGAGTTCCTAAAATAGTTTTTTCCGTTCGCGAGCAGATAGCCGTGCCCGAAGTTATCGAAGCCAATCAATTCCTGACTGCGGCGCTCAAATCTCTAGAAGTTGTCGCCGCTAGGGCGCATCGCTCGGGTATCGGCGCTCCGTCGAAAATCTTTTGCATTCTGTCTCCGCTCCTGTATGTTTCTCAAACTAGAATTATAGAACTTAAAAAAAATACACCTTTTTTGTTTACGAGCAAGCTGGCGGACAGCTTGATTCAAAAAGAAATAGATCTCTTCAAAGAGGAGCATTTAGAAAAATATATGCGTTCCGGGTCGCCGGTTAGATTGATTGAGTTAAAAAATATTAAGACGATGTTGAATGGATATGAGACATCTGATCCTCTAAATCAAAAGACAGAGGAGCTGGAGATGACCATCTTTTTGTCAATGAGCGCAGAACAGATATTAGGAAAAATAGAAGAGGCGATCAGAAGGGGGCATTTTCATTCTGAAGCTATACAATTTTCTTCTTTTGCTCTGTCTTCTTTTGCAGTAGTGCGTGATATATACACGCACAGCGAAAGTTTTCTTTTGATTAATATTGGCGGAGAAATGACGGATATCTCGATGGTCAAGAAAAACATTTTGCGCGAGTCTGTTTCTTTTCCTCTGGGTTTTAATTTTATGATACGAGGAATAGCATCTGCTTCCCGTTCATCGCTCGGCGAAGCGAAGTCCATGATTTCTCTATTAAAAGACGGACATGCCACAGAATCCGTGGAAAATAATCTGGGACCCGCGTTAGATAAAGTGAAAAAGGAGTGGCTTTCTAAATTTCAGGAGTCTTTATCTAATCTTTCAAATGACATTTCTGTCCCCGCAACTATTTACTTGGTTGTAGAAAAAGAAATGGAGGCTTTTTTTGCGGAAACAATTAAAACCGAACAATTTAATCAGTACACGCTGACCGAATCAAAATTCGAAATTATCTCTTTAGGGGCGGAAGTTTTTCACGGCATGGCGTCTTTTGGCGACGGCGTGGCTCGGGACCCCGGGGTAATCATTGATTCTGTTTTTATCAACCGTTTTTTGATTAATAGAACGGAAAAGAATAAAATATAAAATTATGCCGAAAAATTTATTACAAGATGTGAAAGTAATAAAACACAAACCAGATAGAGCCTTAGACTCTATCCAGATAGAGCGTGTGCCGGAGATGCGAGAAAAAGAAACTTTTCCAAAGAGGGCGCGGCAGAGAGATCATGGCCACCGAAGAAGATATATGCTTTGGCTGGTGGCTATTGTTGCTATCATATTTTTCCTTTTCGCTCTTTCCCATTTCTTTTTGAAAGTAGTTATTACCGTCAATCCAAAAATAGAGGCGGCGGTTCTCGATGAAAATTTGTCTGCGAGCAAGGGTGCGGAAGGAGAGGTGCCTTCTTTTGATTTAATAGTTATTTCCGGAGAAGAAAGTAAAACAGTGCAGGCTACCGAAGAAAAAGATGTGGCCGAGCGCGCGGAAGGGGTGGCAGTGATTTATAATACTTTTAGTTCAGCTTCCCAGCTGCTGTCCATTGATACTCGTCTCGAAGGCTCAAACGGCAAGATTTACAAAACCAAGAAGGCTTTAGTTGTGCCGGGAATGAAAGGCAATACTCCGGGGTCTGTCGAAGTGGGCATTTATGCGGCGGAGCCGGGTATTGAATACAATAGCATTCCGCTTGATTTTACTATTTTTGGTTTTAGGGGAACACCTAAATATTCTAAATTCTACGCAAGGTCCAAGGGTCCGATAGCCGGCGGCTTTAAAGGGAAATCTCCTTTTATTTCTGATGTTCAAAAAGCTGAGGTGTTAAATGAACTGAAAACAGCTCTGCAGTCCAAGCTCTTTAAAAAAGCTGCGGATCAGATCCCAAGCGGATTTGTTTTATTCGAAGGAGCGGTTTTTCTGAAGATGGACGATAATTCCGTTGATTTGACTTCCCCGGAAGACAAAGTACTGCCTTTTAAGCTGAAAGGTACGCTCTATGGAATTCTTTTTGATGGGAATAAGCTCGCGAAAAAAATCGCAGGAAGTAAAATTAAAGATTATGACGGCAGCCCTGTCTCCATATCGAATGTCCAAGATTTATCCTTTACGCTTGCGGGAGGAGACAACATTTCTTTCGGAGATGTAAAAAATATAAATTTCAATTTAAAAGGGAGCGCGAAAATTGTTTACACTCTGGACGAAGCAAAATTTAAATCCGATCTTTTAGGAAAATCTAAAAAAGATTTCGGTAAAATTTTACTGCAGTATCCAAACATTGATTCTGCCGACTTGGACATCAGTCCTTTTTGGAAAATGTCTTTGCCGGACAAATCGAAAGACATAAGAGTGATTGTGAATTATCCTAAGTAGTTTTCCACACTTATCGTATTTTTTTGTGTTTTCATCAACCAAAATAGGTTATAATAAGGAAGTGAAGAAAATATTTTTTCTCGTGCTGGTTTTGTTTACTCTCGCTTCTTTTTCTGTATCTGCGCAAATTACCACTTCCACTATCACATTAAAAGATGTTCCGCCTAAAGTTAAAATTATTTTAGAGGAATATCAAAAAGTAAAGAAAGAGACTTATTCTTGCAAGAATGGTACTCAAGATTGCCTTAACTCTGTTGGTGCTGGCGATAAGGTTTCTTCTGAAGACGATATTTCCTTTTATTATCCCTATTCAAGCAAGGATAATGTCTTCGAAACAAAGACATACACCTATACAGATAGTTTTACAGAGATTTACCGCAGGAGTGGTTGTGTTATAAATACGCGCTTTAATCAATTGGCTAAGAAAGGGCGTTCAGTAATGAAATGCAATGATCAGGAAAATCCAATTTATGATGTGGAAACTGGCATGGGTGATCCCGTTTTTGTGTACACCTCTCCTCAATTTGTAGTTGGTGGCGGGAAAACTTTGATACACAAAATCTCTGGTTACGATGTTACGCAAGAGATGGCCGAAAGTAGTAAAACCTATCTGGTCCTTGAAGGAGGAAGGTCTGATACTTTTTATCGTATTCTCCTGACCGTATCTGCGTCGTCAATTTTGCCCGAGAACCGATTTAACGAAGCGGAAGTGGGCACGACGGCAAGAGACGGCTGGTTTTATCGTCCTATCCTGTGCAGCAAAATCAAAGTCAACGATCATGCAGTAAAAGGCAATTGCACCGTCGACCTTATTGTACGAGGACAAAGTAAAACATATATCACTCCGGTTATCGCTAATGTTCCGTATTACACTTACGGTTTTGATATTCTTGTTAACGGAGGCAATCCCTACACGCGCTTCAAAATGGGAGAGAAGTATTTTGATGGTTTTGAACCCGCGGTGGTGCCGCTCGATAAAGTCCCTAAATCAGCGCGCGAACAAGGGTTCACTCCTTCCGTATCTGTCGCCGAACCGTACCAAGGCAACGCCGCATCTTCAGCAACACAACCGGTAGAAATTAAAGAATGTCTACCTGGCCACTTATATAACGCTCGAACCGGCCAGCCTTGCAGCACTGCGCCAATCATTGCGCCTATCATTACTGCTGCACCAACTATATATAATCTCACCACTACGGTATCCGGCGCTGGAAGTGTCTCGGGCGACGGGGTGAGCTGTGGATATGGCGTGGGCTCTTCTTGTGTAAAAAGTTTAAACTCCGGTACGGAAGTTACGCTTTCCGCAAGTCCATATTCCGGATATACATTCAGCGGCTGGAGCGGCGCTTGTTCGGGTACGGGTTCATGTTCAATCAAGCTTGATTCCAATAAATCAGTTTCCGCGGTGTTTGCCCCGCAAGTGATAATACCAATACAGACCACAACGACTCCAATTTATTCATCCTGCGCCTCAACCACCATAAGTGGCTACTCTGTTCCTGCCAAATCAAACGGAGAGAGCGTGGGTTCCACTAAGTTAACTGCAATATCAAACGGTACTAGTTCTTATTCCAGAACTTTTACCTGCAACAGCGGCACATTTACTGCCGGTGCTGAAACTTCAAAGATTACCTGCAATAGCGGGTACTATTCTTCGGACAGACAGTGTGTTGCAAATGCAGTTTCGGTTACTGCCGTTCCTGTTGCTTGCTCCGCAAGTAGCGTGAACGGATACTCGGTTCCCGCTAGGAACAGCGGAGAGAGCGCGTCGGTACCTAAATTAACTTCAATATCGAATGGAACCAGAAACTTCTCCGTAGTTTTCTCTTGCAGCAACGGCGCTTTTACCGCTGGTACGGAAACTGAATATGTTGATTGCAACACCGGATATTATGCTTCGGGATCGCAGTGTCTGGCCAATCCTGTAACTCCCGCGCCACAAACTTCTTCCGGCCAAATTTCTCTTTCGAGCATCATACTTGGCGGGGGATTAATCAAAGCGTATTACTCCAATAACACCGGCTATAGCGCTCATCTGGTCAGCGAAGCGACCGGACAAATCATTGGATCAGTTGCCTTTGGATCCCAGGGAAACAATCTGGAAGGTTCTTATCCAAGCGCGGGCGTGAATATAAAAATAGGAGATCGAGTAAAAATCTGCCACGGGAATAACTACGGAATATGTAGTAGTGTTGTGATAGTTACCGGTTCTTCCGCAAAGCTTAATACTGGGTCGCTGACAGCGAGTGCGATAAATGCAGGAAGTACTTCTACAACTGAAAATAAAATTGTTGCAAAAAAATTCCGCTTCACAAAATTTCTAGAACAAGGCTCTTACGGAAATGAAGTCAGAGAACTTCAGAAATTCTTGAGCAACGCCGGATACTACGGCGGAGCTATCGACAGCAATTTCGGTTCAAAAACTAAGGAAGCTTTGATTAAATTTCAGTCGGACAACAAGCTAAAAGCTGACGGCATATTGGGCTACGAGGTTAGAACTTTTTTGAATAGATAAATTAGTCGGACAAGACATATTGCAAATTTTATTTGCGCTCAATTCGGGTTGTGATACAATGTGAGAGTGAGTACTTCATCATTAAAAAATCGAACAAAAACAATAAATTACGAGAAAAATCTCCGAAAGCTTTTGGGTTGGGAGGATTGGGAAACTAAAGTTCTGAGAAAATCATCAGGTATACTAAAAGGCAAGTTAAAAATTTCGCCTGTAGCTTGGCAAAGGAAAATCCGTAAAGAGTGGGACGCTAGACTAAAAAGGCAATATAAAATTGGGGCACAAAAGTTGGTTTAATTGAAGGTGATGTACATTTTAGATTCAAATATTTTAATAGGACATCTGAATGGCAATAATTCTATAAAAGATTGGATAAAAGAAAAGGTAACTACAGATTCCTTGTGCATATCGACAATTAGTAAAATAGAACTTTTAAGTTTTCCAGGTCTAGAGGGAAATGATTTGTATGAAGCAGAAAAATTTGTAAGTCTGTTTCAAGAAATAGGTATTTGGGGCAGTGTCGCTTCGCTTTCAGCAGATTTAAAAAGGAATTCAAATTTTTCTTTAGCTGATGCAATCATTCTCGCTACTGCCATATCAAGGAGGATGACTTTAGTCACGAACGATAAGGCACTAATAACAAAAGCAAAAAATTTAGTGGAAACATTATCAATTTGAGTTTGACTTTAGAACGTAATACTAATATAGTTGTACCATATACATGAGTGACCTCAAAAATGAAAAAATGTTGATTGTGAAGGGGGTTGTCACCGAAGCTCTGCCCTCGACCTTGTTTCGCGTGGAAATAGCGGACAAAACACCGGAAAATAGTGAAGGCAAAAAAGAAATTCTGGCATATCTGGGGGGAAAGATGCGCATGCATAGGATAAAAGTTTTAATCGGAGACGGGGTCGAAGTCGTGCTCGATCCCTATGGGGGAAAGGGGAGAATAGTCAAGAGGCTGTAACAGCTTGTAATTTTTTCAATAATGGTGTATTATAACGCTTACAGTTCTAATGATGGTTTTTAGAAAATAATAGCTTGAAAAATAAGGGTATTTTCCTTGTTTTTCGTTTTTATTTGTTTGCTCGAAAATTTTATGAAAATCAGATCAGCCGTAAAAAAAATTTGTGATAATTGCAAAATGGTTAGACGCCAAAGGCATTTAAGAATAACTTGCTCGAATCCCAAGCATAAGCAAAAACAATAATTATGAGAATTCTCGGTATCACGGTGCCAAATGAAAAAAGATTGGAAATTGGGCTTACCTGCTTTTATGGTATTGGCGTTTCCAAAGCTCGTAAAATTTTAGACCAAGTTGGAATTGATCGAGGCAAGAAGGCCAAAGATTTAACTTTAGACGAAGAGAATAAAATTCGTGTCGTAGTCGAAAGTATTCCAATAGAAGGAAATCTAAAGAGAGAGATATCAGCCAACATCAAAAGAATCAAGGACATAAAAAGTTACAGGGGCATTCGCCACACAAAGAGATTGCCGGTTCGCGGACAGAGAACGAAAACTAATTCCCGAACGGTCCGAGGCAATGTCAGAAAGACGATGGCGTCCGGCAAGAGAAAGGAGACTAAGACATAAAAATGACGAAAGCTAAAACCACAACCGAAGAAGTGAAGAAGCCTGAAGGAGAAGAAGTCCTGAAGAAGGAAGCTCCCAAGACGCCTAAAAAGAAAGTAGTTTCCGGAATTCTTTCTATTGATGCCACTTTCAACAACACCAAAGTGCTTTTCGCGGACAAAGGAGGCAACACCTTATTTTGGTCTAGCGCGGGGAGCTTAGGATTTAGGGGTGCGAAAAAGGGAACTCCTTTTGCGGCTTCCAAGGTTGGTGATGTGATCGGGAGCAAGGCGGCGATGCTAGGAGTAAAAGACGCTGATGTAGTAGTCTTAGGAGTCGGTTCCGGTCGGGAGCCGGCGATCAGAGCATTCATGGCTCACGGGATTGAGATCACGGGTGTTGCCGATGCGACGCCGGTGCCGCACAACGGACCGAAGGCCAAGAAGCCGCGAAGAGTTTAGTAAAACTCTTCAAGATTTAAATATTTAAATATAAAAATTATGATACAAAAACCAAAATTTAAAATCTGCAGAAGGCTCGGTCCGGGAGTATATGACAAATGTCAGACTGCCAAGTTTTCGGCTACGACAGGCAAGATGGCTCTTGCCGGAGCCCGCCGCCCGAAGGCTCCTACAGAATACGGAGCGCAGCTCATTGAAAAACAAAAAATCCGCTTCTCTTATGGCATAACTGAACGCCAACTCTCTAATTACGTCAAAAAAGCTTCTCTCGCAAAAGGCACCAACAGCGCTGAAGGCCTCTATGAAGGACTCGAGACTCGACTTGATAACGTAATCTACCGAATGGGTTTGGGTGCGAGCCGCCGAGCTTGCCGCCAAATGGTTTCTCACGGGCATTTTATCGTAAATAACAAAAGAGTCACTATTCCTTCATACGAAGTGAAGTCCGGAGATATCATAAAGATACGCGAAGGTTCCAAGGCAAAGAAAATTTTTAATAACATAGCCGATAAGTTAAAAGAATACAATCCGCCGGTCTGGGTAAGTTTTGACACAGGTACTCTGGAGGGGAAAATTTTAAATAAACCAAAAAATACAGAAAGCTTTATTGACCTTAACGCCGTATTGGAGTTTTATAGTAGATAAATAAGTTAATTTTTAATAATTGATTATTAGTATAAAAAAATATTATTATGCCTGAATATAAAATTGTTATGCCTTCGAAGCCTAGAGTCGTAGTGGAAGAGGGAAATAAGGGAGTGTTTGAAATAGATGGTCTCTATCCGGGGTATGGTCATACTCTGGGAAACAGTTTGCGAAGAATTATTCTCTCTTCGCTTCCGGGCGCCTCTATCACCTCCATAAAAATTGACGGCGTCAGCCACGAATTCCAAACTCTCGATGGAATCAAAGAAGATGTGATTGTGATGATTTTAAATTTGAAAAAGACCCGTTTCAAGATGCTCTCAGATGAGCCTCAGACAGTCACCCTTTCAGTCAAAGGTCCGAAGGAAGTTACTGCGGAAAATATAAAAACCGGCGGACAGGTGGAAATTTTGAATCCTGAGCTTCATATCGCGGAAGTTACCGGCAAAGTGAATTTAAATATTGAAATGAGGATTGAGAAAGGACTAGGCTTTATTTCCAAAGAGGCTTTTCAAAAAGAAAAAGTTGATGTCGGCACTATCGCCGTCGATGCTATTTTCACGCCTATCCGTCGAGTTTCCTACGAAGTTGAAAACATGCGTGTCGGCGACAAGACCAACCACAATCGTCTTCGCATCTCTATCGAGACAGACGGCACCCTCTCTCCGCGCGAAGCGCTTTCAAATTCTATCGCCATCATGATCAATCAGCTGAAAGCGGTGATTGATTTTAAAGAGCCGGAAGAGGAAGTGAAAGTTGAAAAAGAAAAGAAGGGCGAAGAAAAAGCTGAAGAGGCAGATGATGCCAAGAAGGGAGATGCTTTTGCAGATGTTTTGAAAACTCGAACTGACGGCCTTGATCTTTCCACGAGAACTCTCAACGCTTTGACTGGCGCGAATATTCGCACATTGGGCGGGCTTGCACGAAAGAAGAGAGAAGATTTGCTCGAAGTCGAAGGCATCGGCGAGAAGGGAATTTCTGAAATCAAAAAAGTGTTAAGCAAGTTTGGCCTTAATTTAAAAGACTAATATTTTATGAGACACGGAAATAACAAAAGAAAATTCGGCAGAGTCAGGAAAGTTCGCAAGGCGCTCATCAATATTCTCGCACTCAATTTAATCATACGCGGAAAAATCAAGACCACCGAGCCCAAAGCCAAAGAGCTTCGCCCTTTCATCGAGAAATTGGTGACCGGCGCGAAAAAGGGAGACGCGGCGACGAGGAGAAATATAATTTCCAAGCTGGCAAACCGCCGACCGGAAGTCAAAAAGCTTTTTGATGTCATTGCTCCGAAATACAAAGACCGAAAAGGCGGATATACCCGAGTCATAAAATTGGGTTCGAGAAAATCCGACGGCGCGCCTATGGCGATAATCGAATTTGTGTAATTTAGATAAATGATTTAGTATCAGAATACAATGACAAAAACAGCAACAACAATTAAAACCATAGACGCAAGCGGACGAACTCTCGGCAGGGTAGCCACAGAAGTGGCAGTTTCTCTC
Organism: Candidatus Nomurabacteria bacterium; assembly: GCA_943359365.1. GTDB lineage: Bacteria > Patescibacteriota > Minisyncoccia > Phycocordibacterales > UBA9973 > UBA9973. The sequence goes on from CALRHG010000001.1 coordinate 15,927, forward strand.
ATGGGTAAGACCAAGGCTTCTTTCGAGCGTAATCACTATTCCGGTTCTCCGGTCAAAGTCGTCAATGCTTCCAAGCTTCGCATAACGCCTAAAAAGTTGGAGCACATTTACCACACTCGATATTCAGGCATTCCAGGCGGGCTTCGCACCATCAAAGGCACAGAAACAGCCGAGAAGATGGGCTTGAAAGAGCTTATCAGGCTTTCAGTTCACCAGATGCTTCCGGGAAATAAATTGCGCCGAACAATGCTGAAGAATTTAAAAATAGAAGATTAATTTTAAAAAGAAAACAGAATGGATAAAGAAACAAAAGAAAAATACATAGAGGCTGTGGGACGAAGAAAGACTTCGACTGCGCGCGTGCGAATAACGGAGGCGAGCAAGGCGAATTTTGTCGTGAACGGCAAAGAAGCGAAAGAATATTTCAAAACAGAAGGCGAACGCCGACTGATTCTAGATCCGATGGTCAAAGGTTTGCCGACTGGCTCTACCAAAAAGTGGAGCGTGGAAGTTCATGTCATGGGCGGCGGAGTGCACAGCCAAGCCGAAGCGATCCGTCATGGTCTCTCCCGAGCGCTCGTCCTCTCCGATATAGAATTACGCGGAAGTTTGAAAACTCTAGGATTCCTAAAACGCGACCCAAGAGCGAAAGAAAGACGCAAATTCGGACTCAAAAAAGCTCGCAAGGCGCCACAATGGTCAAAGAGATAACAAAAAATCCCTCTTTCAAGAGGGATTTTTTTATGTTAATATGAATTTATGTCTGATGAAGAAATTAAAAAAGAACCTGAAAATATAGCTTCGGAAGAGGAAGTTGTTGAATTCGAATTCAACGAAGACGGCGAGGAGGACTTGAAGAAGACTCTCAAGAAATTGCGGGAGGATTTGAAGACGGCTAAAAAGGAGAAGGAAGAATATTTGACCGGCTGGCAGAAAGAGCGGGCGGATTTTGCTAATTACAAAAAAAATGAGGAGGACAGAAAGGCAATGGTTTCGGAAGCCATGCGCGAGCGGATACTTGCGAAATTTTTAGGAGTTATCGACAGTTTCAACATGGCTTTTGCCAACAAAGAGTCTTGGGAGAAAGTAGACGAAAATTGGCGGAAGGGTGTGGAATACATTTACGGGCAGATGAATACCATCTTCGAAGAATACGGAGTCAAAGGTGTGGGCGTTGTCGGCGAACGATTTGATCCGAATATTCACGAGCCGGTGGAAATGGTTGTGACAGACAAAAAAGAACTCGACCACACAGTCGCTAGCGTCATTCAAAAAGGCTACAAGCTCGGCGAGCGTATTCTGCGTCCGGCGAGGGTGAATGTTTACGAGCTTAAAGAGTAAAAGTCTATTCTAATATTCTATAGAATTATAGAATGAAAAAAGAAACCAAAAATTGTCAGAATTGCAAACAAGACTTCACAATCGAAGCTGAAGATTTCAATTTCTATGAAAAAATAAAAGTACCGGCTCCAATCCTATGCTTTAAGTGCCGCCAGCATCGCCGATATGCTTGGCGAAACGAGCGGAATTTGTATCGGAGGAATTGCGATTTGTGCGGGAAGTCCACAGTAACTATTTACTCTCCAAATAAGCCTTACAAAGTCTATTGTCACGATTGCTGGTGGGGCGACGGCTGGGATTTTACTTCTTACGGAAGAGATTTTGATTTTTCTAGACCGTTTTTTGAACAGTTCTCAGAGTTACAACATGAGGTTCCCCGCATGGCTCTATTAAATAAAAATAGCGTAAATTCCGAATACACAAACCACTCCGGAAATAATAAAAATGTTTATCTTTCTTTCTCCACTTTTGACGGGGAAAACATTATGTACAGTACTTGGATTATGGAAAATTCTCGGGATTGCATGGATTGCAGTTTTATTTATGAAAAAGGGGAACGTTTATATGAGGTTACTGACTCCCGAACATCCTATCAATGCCAGTACGGCATCTTTCTAAAAGATTGCTCTAATTGTTTATATTGCTACGATTGCCGCGGCTGCAACAACTGTTTTATGTCGACTAATTTGCGCAATAAAAGTTATGTTTTTAAAAATAAACAATATTCTCGAGAAGAATATCTAATTAAGATGAAAGAATACGAAATGTCTTCTTTTGCAACCCGGCAAGGCCTAGAAAAAGAATTTCAGGATATGATAGAGCAAAATGCTATCCATCGTTATGTCATAAGCGAGAGGAATGTGGATTCTCTTGGCAACCTTCTTTATGACTGCAAAAATGTAAAACAATCTTTTGAGGTTACAAGGGTAGAAGACAGCAAGTACATATATGGAGCCATCGATGCTAAAAACTGTATGGATCTTTACCATGTGGGGCTAAATACTACTGAACTTTGCTATGAGCTGCAGGGTTGTACGAGAGTGAGCAACTGTCAATTTTGTCATCTATGTTATGACAACATGAATGTGCAATATTCCGACACCTGCCAAAACAGCCAAAATCTTTTCGGCTGTGTCTCGGTGAAAAAAGGCGAGTATCTTATTTTCAATAAAAAATATAGCAAAGCCGACTATGAATCTCTGAGGGAAAAAATTATCGAGCACATGAAAAAAACAGGGGAGTATGGAGAATTTTTCCCTCCAGAAATCGCGCCGGTGTATTACAACGAGACGCAAGGCAATTTGTATATGCCCCTGACTAAAGAAGAAGTTTTAGCCAAAGGCTGGCATTGGGAGAATAATGTTCTGGGAACTTTTAGCAGAGAAACTATTTCTGCTGCAAAAATTCCGGACAAAATAGAAGATGTGCCGGACTCTTATTTAAGCGAAATCTTTGCCTGCGCAAGCTGCTCCAAAAATTACAATATCACTAAGAATGAGCTATTGTTTTACAAAAAAGAAAATATTTCTCTTCCGCGAAAGTGCCCCAATTGTCGCTATAAACGCCGTTTCGACCTGCGACCAAAGAGGGAACTATGGCACAGAAAATGCATGAAGGCTGAATGCAAAAATGAATTCGAAACTTGCTATCCGCCGGAATTCGCTGGGAAAGTTTACTGCGAGAAGTGTTATAACCAAGAAGTGTACTAAGTCTATTCTATAATTCTATAGAATATTAGAATGAAATTATGAAAACCGAAATAAAAAACTGCCAAAATTGTAAAAAAGATTTCGTAATAGAACCGGACGATTTTGGATTTTACGAAAAAATCAAAGTACCTCCGCCGACTTGGTGCCCGCAATGCAGAATGCTGCGCCGGTTAAACTGGCAGGGGTACCGCATATTTTACAAAAGAAAATGTGATTTTAGCGGAGACTCAATTTTGAGTACATATCACCCGGATTCCCCGTACAAAGTCTACCGCCAGGATATATGGTGGAGCGACAAGTGGGATCCGAAAACTTACGGTAGGGATATAGATTGGAACAAGCCTTTCTTAGAGCAATTTAGGGAATTAATGATCGAAATTCCGCACGCTTCTTTGGCTACGGAATACTCCACGATGCTTCGCAGTGACTATTGCAATGCGGCATCGGAATGCAAAGACTGTTATCTTTGTTTTCGCATTACCACAGGAGAGAATAGTGCTTATCTGAACACCGTTGTTGATGCCAAGCAATGCTTTGATTGTTCCTTTTTAAATCACTCAGAACTTTGTTATAGCTCCGTAAATATCAACAAATGCTACCAAGTATTTTTTTCACAAGACTGCACCGAATGCCATGGTGTTTGGTTTTCGCGTGATTTAGTCGGGTGTTCGGATTGCGTAGGCTGTATCAATTTGCGAATGAAACAATACTGCATTTTCAATAAACAGTACACAAAAGAAGAATATCAGAAAAAGTTGAAAGAATTTGATTTTGGCATACTGGCAAATGTGCAAGCTTTCAAGCTGCAGGTGGAAGAATTTATGAAGAAGGAGCCTAGAAAGCATTTTCATGGATTAAAAAATGTAAATGTTTCTGGAGAATATATTTCTAATTCCAAAAATGTACACGATTCGCACATGCTCGCAAACGGGCTAGATTTGCGTTACTGCCAATTTTTGAAAAACGGGCCTGCGTCTTCTTCGTATGATTGGACGCTGTTTGGTGATAATTCCGAGTTGATGTACGAATGCGGCTGGTGCGGACTCGATTCGAGTAGCGTTAAATTCAGCGCGTGGAATTATTTTAATCTCAATATTGAATACTGTTTCGGTTGCCATCATTCTAGGAATTCGTTCGGCTGTACCAACCTGATAAAATCCGAATATTGTATTTTAAACAAACAATACACCAAAGAGGAATACGAGAAGCTAATTCCAAAAATAAAGCAGCACATGGTAGATATGCCTTTCAAAGACAACAAGGGAAGAATATATAAATATGGGGAAATGCTGCCGGCAGAATTTTCGCCTTGGTGTTACAACGAATCGACAGCTTATGAATGGTTTCCGAAGACTAAAGAGGAAGCGGTTCTTCAGGGTTTGAAATGGCGCGAACAGGATTCTCATGAATACAAAGAGGCGACTATGGAAATACCTATCCATATCAAAGATGTCAAAGACGATATTTTAAATGCGATTTTAAGATGCTCAGGTTGCGTAAAAAATTACCAAATTATACAAAAGGAGCTAGACTTTTTGCGGCAAATGAATTTGCCGATTCCGCGACAGTGCCCTTTGTGCCGAGACCGTGCGCGCCTGAAATTATTGAACCCTATTGCTGTTTATGACAGAAAGTGTGCAAAATGTGATAAAGAAATTAAAACTTCGTATGCTCCAGACCGACCAGAAATCGTTTATTGTGAAAAGTGTTATCAACAAGAGGTTTATTGATTGGCTAATTCGTACGAATGGGTAAATAGAGAAATTACCTAACTCTAACGGTCGTAAAAATTAGGTAATTTACTTTCCAAAAGTCTCAAATAAAAACTTTTTCGTTTCTTCGTCTACGAATTCGGTGACTATGATCATCATCTCGGTGGTGAGACCGAGATCTTTTTTTATATTCGTGAACAGATGTTCAAAAGGGAAAGGGGAGATCCACGCGGAATTTTTCAGGCAGACGAAACCGGCTTTCTTTAGTAGGTAGCGTAGGCTCTCGCGCTCGCTTTTTCTGTTCTCCGGCAGATCGAGCAAAATAATTCTCCAAAATCCGTCCCAAGTGGTGTTTACGAGTGTTGTATCGCTATCTAATTTTAAACTATGTACTTTTTTTCTGCCTTCTTTGGTCAGGCGGGCGTATTCATTTTGCGGAGAGGAGACATGCTCTATCAATCCTGCTTCTTTGAGGCCTTTTAGAGAGCGAGTTACGGCATATGAATTTTTGCTCCCCTCCTTGTGGAGGAGGGGGCTGGGGGTGGTGATTTGTTCTTTAATTTCCGGCAAAGAAACAGCACTTTTTTCGCCTAAAATCTTTAAAATTTTGTTCGAATAGTCTTTCCTGCTTGACATGTTTATAGGCTATCATATATACTCTAATTATACAAGTTTTTAGTGGTCACGAAATATAAGTAAATTATTAAATTAACCAATAAACATATGGCAAAAATTATAGGTATAGACTTGGGTACGACGAATTCGGCGGTAGCTATCATTGAAGGAGGGGTTCCGAAAATTGTGGAAAATATCGAGGGCAACCGGACCACTCCTTCGGTGGTGGCGACGGCGAAAAATGGCGACCGTATTGTCGGGCTTTTGGCTCGCAGACAAGCTATTACTAATCCGGAAAATACTATTGCGGAAATTAAAAGATTCATGGGTCATCGTTTTGATGATCCGGAAGTGCAGAAAGATCGCGGAACAGCGGCATTTAAAATCGAACAGGGCGATGGCGGCGGAGTGAAAGTAAAAATGCTGGATAAATTTTATCGACCAGAAGAAGTTTCGGCGATGATTTTGCAGAAAATAAAAGCGGATGTGGAAGCAAAGCTTGGAGAAAAAATTACTGAGGCTGTCATCACCGTGCCGGCGTACTTCAACGACTCGCAGCGTAAAGCAACCAAGGACGCGGGAGCTATCGCGGGGCTGGATGTAAAGCGAATCATCAACGAGCCGACAGCAGCTGCGCTTGCCTACGGTTTTGATAAAAAGAAAAATGAAAAAATAGTGGTCTATGACTTCGGCGGGGGAACTTTCGACGTGTCTGTGCTGGAAATCGGCAGTGATGTTATCGAAGTGAAGTCTATAGATGGAGACAGCCACTTAGGTGGAGGCGACATAGACCGAATAATCGTGAAGTGGATTGCAGAGCAATACAAAAAAGAGTCAGGCATAGATGTGACCAAAGACCCGCTCGCGCATCAGAGGCTTCGCGAGGCGGCAGAAAAAGCCAAGCATGAACTTTCGACGACGATGGAGGCAGAAATAAATATTCCGTTTATCACTTCCGATGCCGGCGGTCCGAAGCATTTGCTCATGAAAATGTCCCGCGCTACTTTGGAATCTTTGACTAAAGAATTAATTGATCGCTCTATTGAAATTACCAAAAGAGCTCTCGCGGCTTCGCCTTTCAAGATGAACGAAATAAATGAAATCATCATGGTCGGCGGGCAGACCAGAATGCCGAGGATTGTGCAGGCAGTAAAGGAACTTTTTGGCAAGGAGCCGAACATGTCCATCAATCCGGACGAAGTGGTGGCGCTCGGCGCGGCGGTGCAGGCCGGCGTGCTGGCTGGAGATGTGCGTGATGTTCTCTTGCTCGATGTTATTCCGCTTTCCTTGGGTATTGAAACTTTGGGAGGCGTTGCGACAAAATTGGTTGAAAGAAATACAACAATTCCTTCCAGTAAGTCGCAGACATTTTCTACCGCGGCTGATAATCAGACTTCAGTGGAAATTCATATTGTGCAAGGCGAGCGCCCGATGGCTTCGGACAACCGTTCCCTCGGACGATTTATCTTGGATGGCGTTCCGCCAGCTCCTCGCGGTATGCCGCAAATTGAAGTTTCCTTCGATGTGGACGCGAACGGCATCTTGAATGTCGCGGCGAAAGATAAGGCTTCCGGCAAATCGCAGTCGATTAAAATAGAAGCAAGCTCCGGCCTGAAAGACGAAGACATCAAAAAAATGCAGCAGGACGCGGAGCTACATGCGACGGAAGACAAAAAGAAAAAAGAAGGTATAGATATTAGAAATACCGCCGAAATGATCATTTACACCGCAGAGAAAGCATTGAAGGATAACGAAGCAAAAATTCCGGCGGAGTTAAAAGAAAGTGTTAATTTGAAAATTGCTGCGCTTCGGGGCGCGAAAGATTTGCCAGCCGGTGCGGGTGGCAATGACATAGAAACAATCAAAAAAGCGACGGAAGAGCTTTCTGCTGAAATGTCTAAAATAGGTGAAGCGATGGCGAAAGCCGGAGCCACGCCCCAATCCCCAAAACCACCGGAAGAACAGCCAGCGGAAGTAAAAGACGCGGAATTCAAAGAGGGAGATAAGCCAAAGGACGAAACAAAATAAATTATTAATACAAATAAAATTATTATGATTGACCCAACGAAAGTAGACATGAACCAGCTGCCAAAGAAGTTTATTGACGGAGCTATTGGCGGCTATGGCAAAGAAATTTTTTCTTTTGCTCTAACCTCAGGAAACAATTTGGATTCTTTTGCGACTACTCCTCAAGTAATGAAAAGCATCTCAACTTGGCTAAATGTACAAGTGCAAAATTACGAGAAGCAATTTGGCGCGATTGACATGACCCCGCCATCAATACAGAGCCCTCTGCAGAGATCAGATTTGGGAAAATAAGATTATTATCCCAAAACTCCATTTTCTTGTTATAATACCCAAATGAACGAACAAGACAAAAAAGAAATACACGTAGATATATTGAAGCATGTCGAGGGGTTATCGCAGAAAATAAACAACATGATGGCGCCGAGAACGCAGGCGGTTTTGGCTAGGTATCCCATTACCTTTGGGGTTTTGATACTTTTCGGCGTTATATCTTTGCACGAAGGCTTGAAAGGGCTCATGAAAGAGTTTGGATTTCTAGATATCAATCCTTGGTATCCATTTATAATCGGGCTAGTGATTTTGATTATTACCGGCACTTTGTATAAAAAATTGGACGATAAATAGATTTATCTTCAAAGGGCTAGTGGACTATTCTTGAGGGGCTTTTAGTTTCGGCTATTTTATTGTAAAATAGTGTTGTATGGAATTACCCGAAATACCTTTCAATAAAGACCTGACATATATTGGGATTACGACATATCGGGACAAGAATCAGCTTTTTGGCATCAAGCGCAAAGACAGGCGCCAGCATGTTTACATGCTCGGAAAGTCCGGTACCGGTAAATCCGTGCTGATGTTTAATATGATTATCCAGAACATTCGAAACGGCGACGGAGTCTGCATGGTGGACCCGCACGGAGAAAATGTCGAAGCGGTTCTCTCGGCTATTCCACCGGAACGCATCAAGGACGTCGTTTATTTCAACCCCGCTGACGCCGAGCACCATATTGGATTCAATGTTCTCGAATTGATCGATCCTCAGTACAAGCATTTGGTGGCGTCCGGCCTCATGGGAATTTTCACGAAAATTTGGGCGAACGCTTGGAGCGCCCGCATGGAATATATTTTGAACAATGCAATTCTCGCCCTTCTGGACACTCCGGGCACCACACTCCTCGGCATTCCGCGCATGCTTGTGGACAAAGATTATCGCCAGAAAATAATTTCCAATTTGAAAGACCCTGTCATCAAAGCTTTCTGGGTGCACGAGTATGAAGCTTGGCAGGATAAATTCCGAAACGAAGCCATCGCGCCGATTCAAAACAAAGTCGGGCAGTTTCTCTCTACAAGCATAATTCGAAATGTCGTCGGCCAGTCGAAGAGCACGATAAATATTTTCGACATGATGAACGACGGCAAGATTTTCTTGGTAAACGTTTCCAAGGGGCGCATCGGCGAAGACAACTCTGGACTGCTCGGAGGCATGATCATCACTAAAATTCAGCTGGCGGCCATGGAGCGTGTGCGTATTCCGGAAGAACAGCGCCGAGACTTTTATCTTTTCGTCGACGAATTCCAAAATTTCGTGACGGACGCTTTTGCTGGCATTCTTTCGGAGGCTCGTAAATACAGATTGAACCTGACGGTGGCGCACCAATATACAGCCCAGCTGGTGGTGGACAAAAGTTCGGCGGTGCGCGACGCAGTTTTCGGCAACGTGGGCACGACGATAGTTTTCAGAGTTGGCGCCGACGATGCGGAATTTTTGGAAAGTGAATTCGAGCCGGAATTTACTCCGCTAGACATATTAAACCTGCCAAACTACAAGATTTATATAAAACTAATGATAGACGGCGTGACCTCCCGCCCTTTTTCCTGTAAAACTTTGCCTCAGCTGGTAAAGTCCGGCGATAAAAAAGTTGAAGATGAAGTTATCCGCTCTTCACGCGCGCTTTATTGCCGGCCGAGGGAAGTGGTAGAAAGGGAAATCAACGACTGGAGCGGAATGTCTCTCGGTGATGACACCTCGAGCGGATCCGGAGCCCTGGAGAAATTTCCCACAGTATGCTCGCTCTGTAAAAAAGAAACGACGGTGCCGTTCAAGCCGGAGCCGGGGCGCCCAGTGTACTGTAAAGAATGCATTGCGAAAATAAAATCCGGCGAAGTAAAAGTTGAAAAGGGAAGAGAAGACCAGATCAAGTACGATGAGTCTACTTTTTTCAAACCATTGGCTGATCTGGGCATAGAATTCGAACGAAAAGATCAAGGCAAAGATGCGAAAAGCGAAACAGCAAATCGCTTTCCGGAAAGAGTAAATAAGCCTAGTATCGTCGGAGCTATTAAAAAAGTCTTCAAGTCCGCTAAACCAGCAGGTTCGCTTGGTGGTTTGGTCGTCAAGCCCGCTCCCGCGCCGATTATAGCCAAAGCAAATATCGCTACCCCTCCACCAATTCCGCCAAAAGTAGTTATCCCTAAAAAGCCCCCAGCAAAAGACAATATAGCCTTAAGAGAAATTTTAAATGAAACACTGAAAGCCGAGGTAGAAAAGCCTATCCCGGTGCCGGAACCAAAAAAAGAAATTGTGCCGCCTGTACCCCCAGTAAAAGCGCCGGAGCCGATTTCACTTGATGCTCTCAAAAATAAAATCAAAGAACCTACGCAATCAAAAGACCGCGCTGCGAGCCATGAGGACATGAATAAATTGAAGAATTTGATTGCGGAGAAAATCACCACTCCAGCTAAAGCCACTCCTCCTCCAAAAGGAGGGGAAGAGACTCCTGCGCCAACCCCAGTTCCTAAAAAGCCAAAAGAAGTTCCGGAAGACGTCTTAAGAAAAATTTTAGAGTAAAATCTATTCTAAAATTCTATAGAATTATAGAATGAAAAAAGAAACAAAAACAAAAAACTTTTCGTGGCTGGATACGATAAAGGCCTTTTGGTATTTTTTAGATAAAGATAAGCCGAAATTTATTTTCGCATTCTTTATTCTTTTGGTAATTTTCTTTTATGATTTTATACCAGTATTTGTTTTAGGAAAAATTTTAGATTTCTTTAATTCGTATAAAGACGGACAGTCGCTTTCAATTTTTTATTCTTATGTCATTTTTCTAAGCGTTACATACATAATAGCTTCGCTCATTCGATTAAAAAGCAAAAATATTTTAAATAGAACAGGATTTCATACTCGCACCAGAGCCAGAGTCTGGGGATTTGAGCGGTTGACTGAATTTTCTTTGGAATGGCACAACAAAGAAAATACCGGCAACAAGCTTCAGAGGATTTTTACCGGCGCGGATGGGGTACGAAATCTGCTCAAGTTGTTCAGCAAGGATTTATTAAAAACCTTTGTCAACATTGCCGGCGCAATCATATTTTTTTTATTCACAGATATAAAATTTGTCGCGCTTATTTTGATTTACGGCGCACTCTTTTTCTATATAGAATTTACTTTTAGCAAGAAAGTTTTTGCTTTCAGCAATGAATTTAATGAGATGAATCAAAAGGCCAGCGGCGCATATATGGAAGGGGCAAGTAACATGCTTTCTATAAAAGCTCTTGGCGGGGAGGAGGCGATAGCGGGGCGTGTTCTAGATAAAGAAACTCTTTCGCGCGATATTGCAATAAAAAAGACAAATGCTACTAATTTAAAATGGCGCTTTTTTCAGATTTTAAACGGCGTCAGTCTAGGAATTTTCCTTCTTTTACTTGGTTCCTCAGTAATTTCTCACACAATAACTCTCGGAATGATGCTTGTACTGTATAGTTACTATAATGATAAATTCCGAAAGTCACTGGAAGAGATTACTGATTTGCATTCTGATATGATAGATTTTCGGTCAGATATTAGCCAGATGATGCCCATATTCAAAGAAACTGAATTCATAAAAACAGGCAACGAAAGTTTCCCGAAAGACTGGAACAAGATTGAAATAAAAAATGCGGTGATGGATTATGGCTCAGGGCAAAAAGGCCTCAATAATTTTAATTTAATACTAAACAGAAATACTAAGACAGGTATTGCCGGAATATCCGGTTCGGGCAAATCCACGCTCGCAAAAATTATCTTGGGATTGTATGCGCTCAAGGAAGGAGAATTTAAAATAGGGAAAGAAAATAATATGAAGAATTATTATTCAATTTCTCATAATGAAACGCTAGGCAATATTACAGTCGTTCTGCAAGAGACGGAGCTTTTCAATCTTTCTTTGCGGGAAAATATTACGATGATGCGTCCCGAAAATAAAGACCTTTTAGATATGGCAGTAAAAATTTCTGAACTAGATAAAGTAATTAATAAACTTCCCGAAGGCCTTGACGCTCTGATAGGCGAAAAAGGATATATGCTTTCCGGCGGCGAACGCCAGCGCCTTGGGATTGCCCGCGCGATTTACAAAAATGCGCCGATTATTATTTTAGATGAAGCGACTTCCTCGCTTGATTCGGAGACTGAAGGCAAAATAATGGAGAAGCTCCTGGGCGAATACGGCAAAGATAAAACTTTCTTAATTATCGCCCACCGCTTGGGAACTTTGAAGTATACTGACAATATCGCCGTGATGGAGAGAGGACAAGCGGTCGAAGAGGGAAGCTACGAAACGCTGATGAACGATAAAAAATCAGTTTTTTATAGATTAAATAAAGAAAAGAAAAATGAATCAAGAATGTAAAAAATGCAAACAGGGTTTCACTTTAGATAAAGACGATCTAGGTTTTTACGAAAAGATGAAAGTTCCGCCGCCCAAAGTCTGCCCGGATTGTCGCTTTAAAATGCGCGCGATGTTTCGCAATGAAACGACGCTTTATTCCGGGCGCAAATGCGCTCTTTGTGAAAAGAGTATTGTTTCCATGTTCAACCCCAAAGCCCCTTACACTGTTTATTGTTACGATTGTTTTTATTCTGAAAAATGGGATCCGAAAGAATATGCTATGGATTATGACGAAAACAGACCTTTTTTAGAACAATTTGGCGAGTTATTAAAAAAGGTTCCTAAGATCACATTGTATCTCAACGCGGCGGACGGAAAAAATTTAAATAGTGAATATGTAAATATGGCTGGCGGTCTGAAAAATTGCTATCTGGTTTTTAATACAAGCCCATCGGAAGATTTGTTATATTCGAGAGGCGTCAGGCACGGAAAAGATGCTTCGGATATATATTTCGGTACCCATCTTGAGCGGTGCTACGAATGCGTAAATGTGCAACAGTCCGCAGGGATACTTTTTGGCAAGAATGTCACCGGCTCAGTGGATTCAGCTTTTCTTGTGAATTGCCGGGGCGTAATAAATTGTTTCGGTTGCGTTAACTTAAACACCAAGTCGTATTATTTTTTAAATCAGCCGATACCGCCGGACGAGTACAAGAAAAAAGTGAACGAAATTCTGGGGTCTTACGAAAAAATTCAGGAATTCAAAAAAGAATTTGAAAAATTTGTTCTTAATTTTCCGATGCGGGAGAACAACAACCTCAAGACTGTCAACTCAACCGGGGATTATCTGTTTGAATGCAAGAATGTCAAGGATTCTTTTGAAGTTACAGGAGCGGAAGATTGCCGTTATCTTTTTTCTTCAAAAGAGGCCAAAGATTCTATTGGCACCATAGGTTATGGCACAAAGTCGGAGCGAATGCTCGAAGTAGTGGCTACCGGCCTTTCGAGTAATATTATAGGCACATACGGTGCGGAAAATTGCAGCGATATTTTGTACGGATTTTTTATCAAAAATTGCAAGAGTTGCATTGCTTGCGACGGGCTAAAGAATGCGCAATATTATATTTTTAACAAACAATATACAAAAGAAGAGTACGAAAGACTGCGCGCAAAAATTATCGAAGAGTTAAAAGAAAAAGACTTATACGGATTGATCATCCCGGTAGAGCTTGCCCCTTTTGCTTACAATGAAACTATTGCAGAGGACAGGTTTCCACTTGCGAAAGAAGAAGCGCTAGCACAAGGTTTTCGCTGGGAAGATGATATACAAAAGACGGAAGGAAAGGAGACAATGACACCGGAAAATATTCCGGATAATATAAAAGATATTCAGGATTCGATTACCAGCGAAATTTTAAGGTGTATAGATTGCAATAGGAATTATAAAATAATCGCTCAGGAACTTTTATTTTACCGCAAAATGAATATTCCAATACCGCGAAAATGTTTCTATTGCCGTCACCAAGACCGTATCCTCCGCCGAGGGCCGTATAAATTCTGGAATCGCAATTGCGCGAAGTGCAAAAAGGAGATTATAACCAATTATTCCCCAGATAGAATGGAGATCGTGTATTGTGAGAAATGTTATCAGCAGGAGGTTTATTAACCCCAGAGGCAAGACCTATGGGGTACTAAATCCCATGCACTGCTCTATAAGTTCCCACGATCGCTGCAGTTTCGCCGCGAAGAGTAAGTGCACCTAGGGAGGCTACAGTGAAGCTGGAATCTTTCGCTAATTTTATTTCATTCTCTGTGAACCCGCCTTCCGGCCCGACAAAAATGCTGATTTCTTTAGCATTTTTGTCGGGCGCATATTCTTTTCCACCCAAGTGAAAAATAATTTTTTCGCCTTCTGCACCAAAAATCGCATCTTTGAAATCCAAAATAGGGGAGAGTGTGGGCACAATGCTTCGCCCGCATTGCTCGCTTGCTTCTAGAATTATTTTTTCCAAGCGAGGAATATTTAATCCGGTTTTTATCGTGCGTTCGGTAATTACCGGAATAATTTTAGATACTCCGCATTCTACAGCTTTCTGCACTGCCAGTTCAAAATTTTCCTTTTTCAGAATCGCTAAATAAAGATTGACTATTTTTCCAGCAAGGGTAGTCCTTGCTCGAAAGTTTTTAACTACTGTGCCTGTAATTTTTTCTGAAGATAAAAATTCCAAAGTTACTTCTGCTTCTTGACCCTTCCCGTCTGAAAGTATAATTTTATCACCAATTTCTAGCCTCAAAACAGCCCGTATTTGCTTGATTGTTTTTGGGTCTATGATTTCTATCTCATTTTTCGACAAGTCGTATTTTCCAATAAATCTATTTAAGCGCATGCTTTTATGATATACTTTATATACTAATTTTCAAGCATATGCCCAAGCCGAATCGAGTGCAAATAATCAAATACGGGCCTCCACCTCCGGAACTCCCGGTTTTTGGAAAGGTTAAACCGGAGGAAGTTTCTTTTATCGGGCGGACGAATTACGTTGCTTCTCTCGAAGAAAAAAAATTCATTTTCGGCATCAAGCGCGTAGACCGCAGGCGCCACCTGTATATCATCGGAAAGTCCGGAGTCGGCAAGACAAAGCTTCTAGAATTGATGCTCCGACAAGATATTTCATACAAACACGGACTCTGTCTAATTGATCCGCACGGCGATGTCATCGAAGCGATGCTGGAATACATTCCAAAAGAGCGCATCGAAGATGTCTGTATTATTGACCCTACCGATCTTGATTTTCCGGCATCTTTCAATCCGCTCTCCAACGTCGACCCATTATTTAAATTCCAACTAACTCAGGGTCTCATCGAAGTTTTTCAAAAACAATTCGGAGCGAACTGGACGCCCCGCCTCGAACACGTCTTTCGTTTTACTTGTCTAGCGCTTCTCGACTATCCGCATGCGACCATGCGCGGCATGATCTCGATGCTGACAGACAGAAATTACAGGCAGAAAGTAGTGGAATACATTACGGACGACATGGTGAAAAGATTCTTTGCAATCGAATTCGCTGACTGGTCGGAGAAATTCGACACCGACGCCATCATTCCGCTCGTCAACAAACTCGGGCAATTTCTCTCTGACCCGCTCTTAAGAAATATTTTCGGTCAGAAGCAAAACAAGATTGATATTAGCAAGCTCATGAACGAACAGAAAATTATTCTGATTAATCTTTCAAAGGGTCGCCTCGGCGAAGAAAATTCTTCATTCTTGGGGTCCATATTTCTCACGAAGATCAAGCAGGCGGGCATGGAGCGCGCCGCCATGCCGGAGTCAGCGCGAAAGGATTTCTATATATATGTCGACGAGTTCCAAAACGTAGTGACGCAGACTTTCGAAAACATTTTGTCGGAGGCGCGAAAATACGGTCTTAACCTCACCATGGCGCACCAATATGTCGGGCAGATTATTACCAAAGTGCATCAAGCGGTGCTCGGTAACTGCGGTAGTATTATTACCTTCCGTATCGGCGGTGAGGATGCGGTGAAATTAAAGCCGGAATTCGCTCCACTCTTCGATGTGAAAGATATGATTAACCTCGCGGTCACCGAATTTTATATCAAGATGACGATTGACGGCGAATCTTACGATCCGTTTTCCGCCGAGACGCTCCGCGTGCTTCCGCCGAATCATCCTTCGTACCGACAAGAAATTATCGACGCTTCGCACCGAAAATATTCCATACCAAAAGGCGACGCGCAGAAACTTATTCTCGAAGAAGAAGCGACGATTATCCGCAGTTCAGAAGAAAAAGCTATTATTGAAGGGAAGGGAAAGGGAAAAACCGGAGACGAAACAACTCCGACGCCCGAGGGGTCGGAGTCCCGACCAAAAGCGTCGGGAGAAGCTGAGCCGATGATCTAAATTTTTTGATTTTTTTTAAAAAATTTGATAATATAAAAATATGAGCAAAGATTACTACGAAACATTAGGAGTAAATAAAGGCGCGTCAAAAGACGAGATAAAGAAGGCTTTTTACAAGTTGGCGCACAAGTATCACCCTGACAAAAAAGAAGGCGATGAGAAGAAATTCAAGCAGGTAAACGAGGCCTATCAGGTGCTTTCAGACGACTCTAAACGCTCAAAATATGACCAATTTGGGTCGGGTTTTGAAAACATGGGGGCTGGCGGAGGCTACGGTCAGCAGCAAGGAGGCTTTGGCGGATTCGACTTTTCTGGCTTTCAGAATGGCGGCGGTGCGGAGTTTGATTTTGGAAACTTAAATGATATTTTCAGTGATTTCTTCGGCGGCGGGGGAGGAGGCAGAAGGGAAGCACGCCGAGGCCGAGACATTTCGACAGAGATTTCCATTTCTTTCTCAGATTCCATTTTCGGTATAAATAGAAAAATTTTAATTACTAAAACTTCTAGCTGTATGACTTGCCATGGCTCCGGCGCGAAAGCGGGAACAAAAATGGAGACTTGCAAGACCTGCAACGGGCAGGGCAAAATCCGCGAATCCAAAAGAACAATTTTTGGAAATATTGCGAGCACAAAAGTCTGCGAACACTGCCTCGGCGCGGGCGAAGTGCCGAAAGAAATTTGCGACACATGCAAAGGCAAGGGCGTAATGCGCCGAGAGGAAGAAGTCTCCATAGTCATTCCAGCTGGTATACGCGACGGCGAAATGATCCGCATGACAGGCTTTGGTGAAGCGGTGTCCAAGGGCACTACGGGGGACTTATATATAAAAATAAATGTGGCTCCGCATCCGGTTTTCAAGCGCGATGGGCATGACCTGGTGATGAATTTGAATTTGAAACTTTCTGATGCACTTCTCGGCACGGAATATCCGATAGAGACTCTTGACGGACAAATTGAAGTGACGATTCCGGAAGGCGTGGGCATAAATGAAATTCTCCGTGTACGCGGCAAGGGCGTTCCAGTTTCTAAATCTAAACGCGGCGATCTTCTGATCAAACTCAACATCAAACTTCCATCAAAACTTTCTCGAAAATCACGCGAAATAATAGAAGAACTCAAAAAAGAGGGGATATAATATGTTGCCTGAAGAAATTGTTTTGGTGGGAGTCGCTATAAATCTATTTTATTCTATTTGGTATATTAGGACTATTTTTCGAGGCGGCACCAGGCCGAATTTAATTTCTTGGTCCATATGGACAATTGCCCCCTTTCTTGGTTTCTTTTTTATGATTCGAGCCGGAGCCGGATTAGCCGCAACTCCGATTTTTATGGCGGGGTTCGGATCTCTTTTGGTTATCATTTTTTCGATATTTAAGAGAAACGCTTTTTGGAAAATTCAGCGGTTTGATCTAGTGTGCGGTTTGTTATCATTAGTTGCGTTGATTGTTTACGTTACCAGCCAAAATTTACCAGTATCTATTTTCTTCGCGCTTGCGAGCGATTTGCTCGCTTTTATTCCAACATTTGTTAAAACATGGAAATTTCCCGAGACAGAATCAAGTACGACATATTTTGGCGGTATAGTAAACAATTTTTTGGCTTTGCTCATAATCAAAAACTGGACTTTCTCCATTTACGCATTTCCGCTTTACTTAATGCTTGCAAATTTAGCAGAAGTTTACTTGATCTACCGCAAGAAAATTTTTAAACGACACAAGGTTGACAGCATTTCTGCATAAGTATATACTTAAAAGACAGTCATGAACACAAAATTTTTCAAATTTTACACAGTTTCTCCCGCACCGATGCCTAAATAGCAGTCGGGGTATATTAAATTTCTTATTCAATACATTCAAGCGGCCCCGACGAAGAAGGGGCTTTTTATTTCTTAACTAGTCTCTCAAAGCTGAATGTCTAATAAACTAATTAATATATGAAAATAATAACTGAAGAAATATTGACCGAACTAATCAAAACGCATGGAGGAATAGAAAATTATCTAAAAGATCTAATGAAAGTTTTAAAAGAAGACTTTTCCCGATGGCAGGAGTTTAACAAAATTCCTCGCCCTTCGATGCAGGTGCCGGGCGGAGTGCTGGAGCTGATGCCAATATGCGATAGCAAGTATTACACATTCAAGTACGTAAACTGCCACCCAAAAAATCCACAAACTGGGCTCATGACCGTAGTCGCTACCGGCCAGCTTAGTCGCATAGATACCGGGTATCCATTGATGTTTTCGGAAATGACAATATTAACAGCTTTGCGCACCGCAGCGACGACGGCTTTGGCGACGGATTCAATGGCAAAGAAGAACGCCAAAGTGCACGCAATTATAGGCACGGGCGCGCAGAGTGAGTTTTTGGTTGCCGCGCTAAAATTGGTGCGAGATATAAAAGAAGTCAGGTATTTCGACGTTGATTCTCGCGCGATGGATAAATTTGAAAAGAATATGAAAAATAGTTCTTTTAAATTGACGCGCTGTGCAGATGTCGAGGCGGCGGTTAAAGGAGCGGACATAATAACGACTTGCACGGCCTGCAAGGCGCAAGTGGATGTGCTGAAAAATGACTGGATAAAATCCGGCGTACATATCAATGCGCTCGGAGGCGATACTGTCGGCAAGACGGAACTAGAATTCTCGATATTGTCTCGAGGTAAAATAGCGGTAGAATATTTCGACCAGTGCATCATAGAGGGTGAAATTCAGCGATTCAGTAAAAAAGAAGGCAAGAAAAAAGTGTATGCCGAGCTGCATGAACTTTTCACGGGCAAAAAAAACGGACGCGACAGCGATACAGAAATTACCCTATATGACTCCGTCGGAGTGGCAATTGAAGATTATTCCGCTCTTCGGCTTACCTATGAATTAGCGAACAAGTATAATCTGGGGGGCGAACTAAATTTTACCCCGGCATTGTCCGATCCTAAAAATTTAATTTCGCTGCTAGAGTCGAATTATCAAACTAAAAAAATAAAATTATATGGCAACCATCGAAGACTTTCAGAAGCTCGACATTAGAGTAGGGAAAATAATCGAAGTGAATGATTTTCCGGAAGCGAAAAAGCCCGCGTACAAACTCAAAATAGATTTCGGATCAGAAGTCGGCATAAAAAATTCCTCCGCGCAGATAGTGGCGTTGTATCAAAAAGAAGAATTGTTGGGAAAAATAGTTCTAGGCGTGGTAAATTTCCCGCCGAGGCGGATCGGCCCGTTTGATTCCGAAGTGCTGACCCTTGGCGTACCCGATAGCGAAGGAAGAGTTATATTAATCCGGCCGGACAAAGATAGTGCTATTATAGGCGGAAAGTTATTCTAATTAAAAATGAGCAAGGGAGTCCTTGCTCATTTTTGTATCTAAAATTCTAGCATATGCGGAAATCTTAGATAACGATTTCTTGTGCTAGGTCTTGCCTAGATTTTATAAATTCTTTGTCCTTCTTCTGTGTCTTTTACTTCATAACCCAAAGTGTTGATTTTTTTTCTTAGTTCGTCAGATGTTTTAAAGTCTCTATTTTGGCGTGCGGCCTCTCGTTCTCTAGATAGTTTCTTCAATTCTTCCGGCATTTTTTCTACCTTGATATTCTCGAAGCCTAGTCCTAGCACTTTATCAAAATCCAGCACAGTGGCTTTTTTATCGGCTTTGGAAATATTTTCATCTTTGATGACATCCCACAAAAGAGCTAGCGCTCTTGGCGTGTCTAGATCATCATTTATAAAATCTTTGAATTTTTGCTGGTATTCTAGGTTTACTCTGCCTGTATCTGCGCCCAATTCTAGGTATAGATTATAAAGGCGTTTTAGGGCCGTTTCTGCGCCCTCCAGGGCTTCCAGGACGAAGTTTACGCGGGTGCGGTAGTTTGCCATAAGTAGCCAAAATCTATAGGCTACGGGGTCTATGCCTTTATCCAAGAGGTCTCTAAGGGTATAAAAATTCTTGTCTGACTTCGACATTTTTTTCTGATCCACCAGCACCCATTCGTTATGCATCCAGTATTTCACGAATTGCTTGCCGGTCGCGGCTTCGGACTGAGCTATTTCGTTTTCGTGGTGGGGGAATATGTTGTCCACGCCTCCGGTATGGATGTCTATTTGCTTGCCCAAAGTCGCCATAGACATCGCCGAACACTCTATATGCCAGCCGGGGCGTCCTTTGCCAAGTTCCGTTTCCCAAAAGACATCTCCGTCGGCTTCATCCCACGCCTTCCACAGCGCGAAGTCTTGCGCATTGTCCTTGCCGTATTCGTCTTTTTTTATTCTGCCCATTCTTCCTTGGGCATTTTCTTTTTGATTTTCCAAAATCAAGCCGGAGAGCTTGCCATAATTTTCGAATTTTTTGATATTAAAATAAACCGATCCATCATCGCTCTTGTAAGCCAAGCCTTTCTTTAAAAGTTTTTTTGTCATATCCACCATCTCGTCTACGTAGTCAGTGGCCTTGGTGAATTTCTTAGGCTCTATGATATTGAGATATTTTATATCTTTTAAAAATTCTTTGGTGTAGAACTCGGTAAAATCTTTAAGCGTCTGGTTATTTTTCTGCGAATCGCGGATTGTTTTATCATCGACATCCGTCAAGTTCATTATGTGCTTTACTTTATAGCCTTCGTATAGCAAAACCCGCTTCAAAGTGTCGGCGAAAATGTACGCGCGATAATTGCCGATGTGCGGATAGTTGTACACGGTCGGTCCGCAACTATAAAACAAAACTTCTTTTTTGCTGATAGGGGAGAAGGTTTCTTTTTTCCGCGTGAGGGTATTATACAGTGATATTTTATTGTGTATTTTGCCTGAATTCATTTCTGTAAATGGAGAGAAGGGTATAGAGCAAGCTTATGGCTAAAGGTCCTACCAAAACACCAACTGGGCCTAAAAGCGCAATTCCGCCGAGCACTGAAAAAAGAATCAGAAGCGAGGATATATTTATTTTTTTGCCGACGACGTAAGGACCCAGTAAATTGTCGATCATTCCCACCATAACGCCCGCCCAGATCAGGAGGCCGACAGCAGCCCCAGTCTGTCCTGTGGCAAAAAGGAAAATAATCGCCGGAACTGAGACCAAGGAAGTTCCCAAAGTTGGTATGAGAGATGTGATAGCCGCTACCACACCCCAAAGGGCGGCATTTTGAATACCAAACATCCATAAACCAAGCCCCATCAAGGCACCCTGAATCAGAGCTATAAAAAGGGATCCTTTAATGACTCCGTTTACAGCTTGTGCCAGCCTATGAATTATTTTTTCGTCGTCTTTGTCTCCGAGCGGGGAAAGCGCAATAATGGCTTTTCTCCAATGTGCTCCGTCTTTTAGGACATAGAAGATTATTAAGAGCATCAGTACGAAGGAAACGAAAGCAGTGACTGTGGTGGTGAATATGCTAGCTATGTTGTTTGAAAAGTAAGAAACAAATTCCGTCATTTTTTCATTAATGTCGAAATTTAGACCATCCGGCAAGATATTGTTTATTTGAGTTTCTATAGAACTCATGAGCGGACCGGTGCCTTTATTATCTATGACTATCTGGTTGTAAAGATTTTGGCTTTGTTTGAAAACTATCGTACCGATGCCTAAAAGCGGACCGCAAAGTACTATTATAAAAAGAAGCACGGTTATAAACGATGAAAGCCAGTTTGGCAAACCCTTTTTCTCGAACCATTCATATATGGGAAAGAGGACGATAGAAAAACAAGTTCCCAGCACGAGGACTACCCAAAAAGGGCGGAAAATTAAGAAAGTGAAAACAAAGGTCGCCGCTAGCAGTCCGAAGAAAAAATACCTCTCTATGATTTTTGATTGCATATAGGTATTATAGCAGAGACCTTGCCCCGTACCAAGCTGGCTTTGGTGCGGGGTTGCCTTTTTGTGAAATTTCATATAGTATACAACAATATGAATACAGCGGAATTCGCAGTTATACAAACAGGCGGCAAGCAATACAAAGTCTCCGAAGGGAGCCTTGTTTCTATTGAGAAAATAACCGGAGAATATCAGAAGGGGGATAAGATTGCTTTCGATAAAGTCCTGCTCGTCGATGACGGTAAAAACACTACTATTGGCACTCCGTATATCACTGGCGCCAAGGTGGACGCAGAAATTGTGGAAATAGGCCGCGCAAGAAAAATCCTAGTTGTAAAATACAAGCAAAAGTCTCGCTATTTGCGCCGCAACGGCCACCGCCAGCCTTTCTTTAAGGTTAAGATTACTTCTATAAAATAAACTACTGCCTATTTTTTAACGCATTTTTGAGAGTGTCGTTGTCTGAATATTCGAGCTCGGTTCCGGTAGAGAGGCCTTTGCCTAGTGAGGAAATTTTTATGCTGGATTTTTCGGCTATGCTTTTTAGCTGTTCGCGGACATAGGTGTCAGTATGGTCGCCCTGCGGGCTTAGGGAAAATGCCAGGATTATTTCTTTTAGTCCTTCTGCTTTCGATATTTTTTGTTTTAACTCCTCGATTCTAATTCTACTTTTGGTATTTTTCTCGACAATCGGCACCAGTCCACCCAGAACAAAATATTTACCGTGATATACTCGGCTTTTTTTCACCGATTCTAAATCAGAATCTTTTTCGACAATCATCAGGATGGAGGAGTCTGTGTTTGCGTTTGCGCATATGTCGCACAACTTTTCTTTTTGTCTGTCCAAAATAAAAAATCTGAAACATTCTCGGCATTGTGCTATTTCCTTTTTTAAATCAGACATCAGGCCGGACAAATTTTCCGCATACGCCGGGCTTTTGTGCATCAAAAAGTAGACGAAGCGCCGAGCCTGCCGTTCGCCAATGCCGGGAAATTCTTTAAAAACTTCTGTCAATTTGTCTATAATGTCCATGCCCTCATTCTAACACATTAGAATTCATCCAAATCTCCCTTGACTCTAGCTGGAGCAAAATCACTGATGTTGCTTTTCTCTAGATTTTGGAAAGTTGTAGTTTTCTCATCAAAATAAAGATCAATTTTTCCGGTCGGTCCATTGCGGTGTTTTTCAATCAAAATTTCAACAATGTTGGTTTTTTCTGATTCGTCTTTTCCTTTGTCGTCTCGGTGCAGGAACATCACCACATCCGCATCCTGCTCGATGGAGCCGGAGTCGCGCAGGTCAGAGAGTCTTGGCTTGCCGCCGCGAGATTCGACTGCGCGGGAGAGCTGGGAAAGGGCGAGCACCGGCACATCGAGCTCTTTGGCGAGACTTTTTAATGATCTGGAAATTTCCGTCACTTGGTTGACCATCGAATCATAATTTTTAGAAGTCGTCATGAGCTGCAAGTAGTCGACGACGATCAGGTCGAGACCTTTTTCCGCTTTCAGACGGCGAGAGAGCGCTTTCATTCTGACTATGGAATTTCCGGGCTGGTCGTCAATATAAATTTTCGCCTTGGCGAGTTTATCAAGCGAATCACGAAGCTGGGCGAATTCTTTATCCGAAGAAAGCCGGCCTGTGCGAAGGTTCCAAGCGTTCACTCGGCTTTCAGCTGAAAGCATTCTGTCCACCAATTGCTGGGAAGACATTTCCAGGGAGAATATGACAACTGATTTATCATGAGTCGTCGCGGACATGCGAGCGATGTCGAGCGCCATGGTGGTTTTACCCATACTCGGCCTTGCCGCGAGAATAACTAAATCGGACTTTTGCAAACCGGAGAGCATGTTGTCCAAGTCTTTGAATCCCGTCGGCAGTCCGCGAAGCATGCCTTTGTTTTCGTGCAATTTTTCTAATCGCTCATAGGCTTCCGGCAGAGCGTCCTTCAAGTTTACAAATTTTTGATTTTTTGGAGAGGATACTACGGAAAAAACTTTTTTCTCCGCCATGTCTAAAATGTCATCCATATGATCATCACCTTCTTCAAATGCTAGTTCTGAGACGAAGTCTGCTGCCTCGATCAAGCTTCGCAGAACATATTTTTTCTGTACGATATCCGCATAGTGCTTGATGTTGGTCGAAGAGGGAACTACATTTACGATCTCCGCGAGGTACACATTGCCTCCTATGTTATCAAGTATTTTTTTCTCGCCAAGCTTGGTGGAGAGTGAAAGCATGTCTATCGGCTCGTTTTTATTTGCGAGGTCGAGCATTGCCTGAAAAATCATTTTGTGTTTTTCCACGTAAAAAGAATCCGGAGTGACCATGTCTTCAACTTCGTGCATCGCGTCCTTGCGGAGCATGATTGAGCCCAAGACCGCCTGCTCAGACTCGATGCTTTGCGGCGGGATACGCAAGTTACTTACTTTATTTTTTTTAACTACTTTTGTGTCCGGTTTTGCCATAGTGCCCATTCTAGCATAGTGAAAAAATTGTCAAACTCACTAAGTGCGTAAAACTGTTACTAAAATGGGGACAAATATGCTAATATATTCCGTATGAGTAAAAAAGTAATATTGTCAGGCATCCAATCTTCCGGAAGAGCTCATATCGGCAACTATTTTGGGGCAATGAAGCAGTTTGTTGATTTATCCGAAACCTACGATTGTTATATTTTTATAGCCGACTATCACGCATTGCATTCTCTGCAAAATCCGAAAGAAATGAAAGAAAATATTACTAACCTGCTTTTAGATTATCTTGCCGTTGGCCTTGATCCCAAAAAAGTAACCCTTTTTAAGCAGAGCGATGTTTCAGAGCATACAGAGCTCTGCTGGATTTTTGACACTATCACAACGATGCCATATCTGATGCGGGCACACGCTTTCAAAGATGCCGAGGCAAAGAATAAAGAAATAGTTGTGGGAACTTTCAATTACCCAATGCTTCAAGCGGCTGATATTTTATTGTATAGTCCGGATGTCGTGCCGGTGGGGCAGGATCAAAGGCAGCATGTGGAAATTTCCCGCGATACAGCGGAAAAATTTAATAGAATTTACGGCCAAGGAGGTCAGACTTTCAAAATACCAGAGCCCTTGATTATGGATGCTGTAGCAGTAGTGCCGGGAACTGACGGGCGCAAAATGAGCAAGAGCTACGGCAACACCATTCCGCTTTTCGCCGAATATGAAGAAATAAAAAAAGCGGTGATGAGTATTGTCACGGATTCTAGCGAAGGAGTCCCAAAGAATGTTTACGCGATACATAGCCTGATTCGTTCTGCGGTAGAACTCGATCCGATTTATAAAAGTAAAACAGGAAAATATAAAGAACTAAAAGAGCTTCTTATCGAAGATTTGGAAAAATTCATCGCGCCGCTGCGAGAAAAGCGAAAAGCATTCGAAAAAGATATTCCCAAAGCGCTAGCAATACTCAAAGCTGGCGGAGAAAAAGCTAAAAAAGTCGCTTCAGCGAAAATGGCTGAAGTGCGGGAGAAAATCGGGGTTCAAGTGTACTAGCCATGAAACACAAAAATAAAAAAATTCCGGAATATAAGCATGAGCTGGTAGAAATTTTCTCCAAAATTCACGGAGATAAAAATTTTATGGCGGAATTTCTAAAGGATATTCTGACTCCGGCGGAATTCGAGACTATGGCTTTGCGCTGGCAAATAGTAAAAAAGATAGATAAGGGCGAGACTCACAGGTCCATAGCAGGGGATTTAGGTCTAGGAATAAGCACAGTCACCCGCGGTTCTCGCGAACTTCGCAACAAAAACGGCGGGTTTCATCTGATGTTGAAGAAACTCGGAAATAAATAGCAGGAAATCAAAACGAAGAGTTGTCCACAGATGCAATTTGCATTATTTTTTTGTCCTGTTATCATGTACTAGTACATAGATACAAGAGATTTGATGTTCTTTAGAAAGGATTTATGGCAGAGATTCAAGTTTCCGATGATGAAATTAGGGCTCATATAAGAAAAAGGGGTCCTGTGGGTGTGGCCGATTGGGGGCCAAGAAGAACTCTTGACTGGGAAGTAGCTAAGAGAGAACTAATTGCGCTCAAGGCAAAGAGCGCAGAAAGAAAGGAGATAAAATAATTTTTTGGTGGGTGTCGATTGTTATGCAGTCGGCACCCATCCATTATTAAAATTAAACAAAACAATGAAAACAAAATTTAAATTAAAAAAATCTTGGTGGAGCGCAGAAAATATAGTTCTTGCGCTGTTTTGTTGATTTCTTTTTACCTATATAAATAAGGAATCTATTAAGAAGCGCGAGAGCGCTTTTTTTGTCTGTCATGGGCAAAAAAAGTTTGTGAAAACTCATACAAAAATTCTCAGGTGCCGGAGTCTACCTTATCTAGTGATTCTGAAATATGGTTCCTTGAAAATTAAATAGGAAGAACGAAGGAGTAAGATGTACAACGACACAATGATAATCGCTGAGGTTAAACCAAAATCACCGAATTTCGTCTCAGAAAAGAGTTGGGATGAACTTTTCGAGATTGCAGTTTCCGTCGGCGATTGGATATCTATTCACACGCACGAATGGTGGGGAGGATCGTTTGAACTAATTGCAAAAGCCCGTTCTCGCACAAAGAAACCAATTCTAGCAAAAGGTTTTCACGAGACCGATGAAGATGTAAAACGCGCTCTTTTAATGGGCGCAGATTACGTCTTAATGGTTGGACGAATGCCGAACATTCATCAAGACAAATGTCTCATCGAACCATACACCGTAGAAGAATTACTCAAAATTCCCGATGGTCTTAAATGTGTATGGAATTCACGAGATATGCGTGCGCTTATCTCTGGCAGAAAAGAAAGTCCACGAAAATCTTTTGAAGATGTTCGAGTTCTCTGTCCTGATGTTTGGCTCTGCCAAGCGAGCAATCTCAAAACAGCACAAGATATTAGCAAAGGGGCAGATGCGGTCTTGGTTGGCACAAACCTCGAAACATTCGCTCAGTCTCTTTGCTCTTAGAAATATTCTGTAAACAATGAAAGGAAAAAGATGCAAAACTCAAAATTAGAAATATTCAGCAAAAACCGCGAGGCAGCAATCAAGGACAATCGCGCAGTCGCGACACTCATTAGTACTGTCTCGGGTAAAAAGCTTCCTGATCCGCTCTTGGTTTACAATGCGGTACTTCAAAAAAGTGCGCTTCCAGCCTGTTTGCTCGAAAGCGCAATTCACGACGGCAAGAAAGGACGATATTCTTTTCTCTGCCCTTACGGTCGGCCGTTTGTCACCATGCGGGAAAAAGAAAGCTTGTCTCCAGTCAAGGAAATGCTTCGAAATAATTGCCCGCTTACGCACGAATATCTGCCATTCATTGGTGGAGCTATCGGTCCCATCAACTATGAAGTTACCAGCTTTATAGAAGATACGGTGAAGCCACATTCGATAGATCCATTCGGTTTGCCGGTCGTTGCATTGTATTTTTTTGATTGTGTCATCGTTTTTGATCATCAAGAAAATCAATTGCATTACGTTGTGAACGTTCCGACGGCGCTCAGTGCTGAGGAAGGTTACAAGAAGGGATGTTGTATTATCAAAGAGATGAAGCAGTTTGTCTCTGATTCTTCTACAATCCCTATTCCTTCTGATACAGCTGATCTTGATTCTATCAAGTCCACTCTGTCGGAAGATGAATTCAAAGAAATGGTTGTGAAAGCGAAACGACATATCCTCGCGGGGGATATCTTCCAAGTGGTACTGTCACGTCGCCTTTCGGTTCCATTTCAAGGTAACGGGCTCTCGTTCTATAGAGCTTTGCGCAGAAACAATCCTTCGCCGTATTTATTCCATATGCGTCTTGATGAAAATTGCAAAAACGCAGTTCTCATCGGAGCGTCTCCGGAAATTATGGTGAACATTCATCATCGAAAGATGACCATTCGGCCTCTCGCGGGGACGAAAAAACGCGGAGCAACTCCGGAAGAAGACAATCAAATCGAAAAAGCCATGCTCTGCGACGAAAAAGAAACAGCCGAACATCGCATGCTTGTCGATCTAGCACGCAACGACATGGGTAAATTTTGTGAAGCAAATTCGATTGAGGTTACTAAGCTTATGCAGGCGGAGTATTTCAAATATATCATGCATATCGGGTCAGAAGTTCAGGGTGAGCTTCGTCCAGAGGTCCATCCGCTTGATGCTCTTTTTGGCGTATCGCCAGCAGGGACATTATCTGGATGTCCGAAAGTTCGGGCACAGCAGATCATCTCGGAGTTTGAGTCTTCACAGAGAGGAGTGTATGGCGGGACTTTCGGTTGGTTAACCGATCAGTCGCTCTATACATGCATCTTCATCCGAAGCGCTCTGCTTCTGGAAGATACATTGCATTGGCAAGTCGGCGCCGGAATCGTTTACGATTCTGACCCGCAGTCAGAATATCGGGAAACTGAAATCAAAGCGATGGGTATTGAAAAATCTCTTCGCGATATGAAAGGTTAATTATGTATAAAAGAAATCAAATGCGGGTTGTGGTGTTGGATCATTATGATTCTTTTACTTACAACCTTGTGGTGTTCTTAGAAAAACTTGGCGCTTCAGTTATAGTTTTGAGAACTGACGCTAGTTTGGACGAGATAAAACGGTATAACCCAACTCATATTGTCCTTTCGCCTGGACCGGGGCATCCGAAAGATGTTCCGCTCTTTCAGGAAGTGATTGAATACTTCAAGATACATATTCCCATTCTGGGAGTGTGTCTCGGACATCAAGCGATAGGGCTTAATTGTGGAGCGGAAGTTGAAAAAAGCAGCGCAATCATGCACGGCAAGGTTTCCTCGGTAACCCATAATGGTGTGGGAATTTTTCAGGGAATCCTAAGTCCGATCAAAGTTTGCCGATATCACTCTTTGGCGATTGTGGAAAAAAGTATTCCGCGAGGAACACTTATCATAACTGCTCGGAGTGAAGACGGCACAATCATGAGTGTCGAAAGCAAAAAACACTCAAATGTTATAGGGGTGCAGTTTCATCCCGAATCACTCTTTACTGAGCATGGTTCGGCTTTACTTCAAAACTTCCTGAAAATGGAAGTGCGTCCGGCGTAATCCGGCAACAGATTGGGAAATCTGATTAAATTCTCAAAAACCAGCAACACCCGAAAAGGAGGAAAAAGTTGCTGGTTTTTTTATTTTCGCTTGCATTTTTTTGGGGCTTTGATATACTCTTCTCGTGAATAAAAATATACAAGCAAATAGATATTTCTTTTTCAGCTTTAGTCCAAGTCTTGGAAGGCTGATATTTGCGCTGTAAAAACTCTCGAAACAAACTTTACAACCTAAACACCAGCCTTTCGAAAGACTGGTGTTTTTCGTTAAAGGGTGTGGAAATGTTCCCAAGCAATTGTTCGTTGAAAAATTATGCCAAACCCAGACGGTACTCGTACACCGGCGGAAGAAGCTTTCTTCCGAGATCATATGGCACAATGCCATAAAGAACATTTGGAGGTTGCTTTCAGAATCAGCCCCAGATGGAAAAAAAAGAAAGGAGTAAAAAGAAAAAAAGAAAATCAAGCAAAACTATAAACAATAACCATCAACAAATCGAAAGGAGGTGAGCGAGGTGAGACTCAGAATTAAACTTCTCATCTCTCCCTTTCCGAAGAAGTGAGAAGTAGCCAGCGCGCGTTCCGAATGGGACCCGCTGGCTATTTTTATTTTTAATTTATGCTAGAATAAATCCACTATGCGAAACAGAATATATATCAAAGATTTAAAGGATAATGTCGGAAAAGAGGTGATTATTGCCGGCTGGGTGGATGTGCGGCGGGATCAGGGGAAAATGGTTTTTTTTGATATGCGGGATATGACCGGAAAGGTGCAGTGCGTGGCTCTGCCTTCTCATGCAGATGTAATTGAAAAAGTAAAAGAAGTTCGTCTGGAATGGGTTTTGAAAATTACTGGCAAGGTGAATGCTCGTCCGCCGAAAAATGTGAAAGCGGGAGCGATGAACGGGGACATAGAGCTCGAAATTACCGGCGTGGAAGTTTTGGCGCCGGCGGAGCCTTTGCCTTTCGATATGTCTTTGGACGGATATAATTTGGAATTGACGACCGAGCTTGATAATCGCGCTCTGGTTTTGCGCCATCCGAAAGTACAGGCGGTTTTCAAAGTGCAGGAGACTATTATCGATGCTTTCCGGGAATTTATGAAGAAAAATATGTTTTTTGAATTCCAGGCGCCGTCTATCACACCCGCAGTTGCCGAAGGGGGAAGCGAAGTTTTTCAAGTTAATTATTTTGATAAAAAAGCTTTTTTGACGCAGTCTCCTCAGCTCTACAAGCAAATAGTCATGAGCGCCTTTGAGAGAGTTTTCTCTGTGAACAAAATTTTTCGCGCAGAGCCAAGCGCGACTACGCGGCATTTGACAGAAGTCGTCTCGCTCGACGCTGAAATGGCATTCATTGACGGCTGGGAAGATGTGAAAGACATGGCGGAAGGCACGGTGAAATTTATTTTAGAAGAAGTAACAAAAAGAAACGGAGCGGAGCTTAAGCTTCTCAAAGCCGAACTTCCGGTCATGATAGAAAAAACGCCAACTTTTTCCTTGACGGAAGCGCAAGAGAAAATTTTCAAAGAATACAAGCGCGATGTGCGGGGCGAGAAAGATTTAAATCCGCAGGACGAGCGGGAACTATGCGAAATCGTCAAAAAAGAAACCGGTTCGGACTTTGTGTTCGTTTACGGCTATCCGACGCGCAAAAAGCCTTTTTATGTATATCCAAATCCTGAAGTTCCGGAATTCAACCACGGCATGGACTTACTTTGCCGAGGTCTTGAATGGCTCTCCGGCGGCCGCAGGATAAACAAATACGACCAGCTGATGGAACATGTAAAAATCTGGAACATGGATCCGAAGAAAATAAAAATGTTCTTGGAGGCCTTCAAGTACGGGGTGCCACCCGAAGGCGGATTTGCCTTTGGCGCCGAGCGTATAACGATGCAGCTTTTGGGACTAAAAAATATTCGCGAGGCCTGCATGTTTCCTAGAGACATGGAAAGAATTGATGAAAGACTCTCTGAATAATTTAATTGCTGGGAAAGTAGTAAAAGGCGACGGGTACGGCAGGAAATTGGGTTTTCCGACTGTAAACTTGGAAACCGGAGGCGCAAAACTGCCTACGGCTGGGGTGTATTCCGGCACTGCAATTTTAGATAAAAAAAAATATAAATCTGGTATTCTTATCAACCCAAGCGGCAAAGTAGAAGCGCATCTTTTGGAATACGCGGGAGACGCTTATGGGCGCGAAGTCACTCTCGAAATAAATAAATTTCTGCGAGAATATAAAAAATTCGATTCTGAAGAAGAATTAATCGCGCAGATTAAAAAAGATTTAATTATATGTTCACAGGCATAATAAAAAAAACTTCAAAAATAAAAAATATCAAGACGCAGGGCGGCAGCTTTGTGGTTGAAATTCAGAATAATTTAGGAAAAATAAAATTGGGCGAAAGCATCACGGTCAATGGTGTTTGCTCAACTGTCAAAAAAACAGGCAAAAATATTTCTTTCGAATACATTCCGGAAACATTAAAGCTCTCGAATCTGGGCTCTTTGAAGAAAGGTGATATAGTGAACTTAGAGCAGTCAATGCGAATGAATGACAAGCTCGACGGGCACATAGTTTTGGGGCATATAGACGGTAAGGGAGAAATTCTTGATATAAAAAAAGAAGGGAATTCGCGGGTGTTTAGCATTAAAATTCCCGCAAAACAGTTAATGAAACTTCTTGTTTATAAGGGTTCAGTTGCAGTAGAAGGCATCAGCTTGACTGTGGCAAAAGTTTTGCGAAATTCTTTTATCGTGAAAATTATTCCATACACACTCGCGCATACGAATTTGAAATATAAAAATAAAGGAGAAGAAGTAAATTTAGAATTTGATATACTGGCTAAATACGCGTATGCAAATAAAAAATAAAAAAATTATATATCTGAATGGATCCAGGCTCAAAGTTTGCATTGTTGTCGCAAGATGGAATGGTGAAATCACTAGCAAGCTTTTGGAAAGCGCACTGGCGGCTTTGAAAAAATGCAAAATGCTAGATAAAAATATAAGAGTGGTTCATGTTGCTGGAGCTGTTGAAATTCCTTTTGCGCTTCATAAATTGGCCCAGTCAGGCAAATATGATTTTCTGGTGGCGATTGGGTGCGTGATTCGCGGGGAGACTCCGCATTTTGATTATGTCTGCAAAATGGCGCAGGAAGGAGTTTTGGAAGTAATGCTCGAAGATGATATTCCCGTTGGTTTCGGTATTCTAACCATGAACAATCTCGCGCAGGCAAAAAAAAGATTTCATGTCGGCGGTGAAGCGGCGTTGGCGGCGTTAGAACTTGCTTTAATAAAGTAGAATTATGAAGAAAATTAAAAAAACCGAATACAAGTTAAATTCTATACAAGATGCTATTGCTGATATAAAATCTGGAAAAGTTGTAATTGTGGTAGACGATGCCAATCGCGAGAACGAAGGAGATTTTATCACGGCGGCACAAAATGCGACTCCAGAGATAATAAATTTTATGGCAATCCACGGCCGCGGACTTGTGTGTGCCGCTCTTCCACCCGAGCGATGCGAAGAGCTTGAGCTTCCGATGATGTCTTCTAAAAATACTTCTCTTCAGTCCACTTCCTTTACTGTTTCGGTGGATTTGCTGGGTCATGGCTGCACCACCGGTATTTCTGCGCACGACCGAGCGAAGACGATACAGGCCTTGATTGATCCTTCCATAAAGCCTCAAGATCTCGGACGTCCAGGGCACATTTTTCCTATTCAGGCGAAAGGCGGCGGAGTGCTCCGCAGAGCCGGGCATACTGAAGCGGCTGTTGACCTTTCAAATTTGGCGGGCATGGAACCGGCGGGGATTCTCGTAGAGATTATGAACAAAGACGGCACGATGGCGCGGCTTCCAGAATTATTTAAAATTGCGCAAAAGTTTAAATTAAAAATAATCAGCATTGAAGATTTAATTCGCTACAGACTTCAAAAAGAGACTCTCGTAAAAAAAGAAGTGCAGGTAAAACTGCCGACCAAATGGGGAGACTTTGATTTGTATGCTTATAGTCGCAAAGACAACGGCGAAGAAAATTTGGCTTTAGTAAAAGGCAAATGGAAAAAAGACGAGCCTGTATTGGTACGCGTGCATTCTTCCTGCATTACCGGAGATGTTTTCGGATCTTTCAGGTGTGATTGCGGACCGCAGCTCCATGTGGCTATGGAGAAAATTTCTCGTGAAGGCAAAGGCGTGATTGTATATATGAATCAGGAGGGCAGGGGAATCGGCTTGTTGAATAAATTGAAAGCTTACAAGCTCCAAGAGCAGGGCCTCGACACCGTGGAAGCAAATTTGAAACTTGGTTTCAAGATGGACGAACGGGATTATGGCATAGGAGCGCAGATCTTGCGGGATTTGGGCGTCTCTAAGATAAGACTTTTGACGAACAATCCTAAAAAACGAGCCGGACTCGTGGGCTACGGGCTAGAAATCGTGGAAAATGTTCCGATAGAAATAAAATCAAACGAATACAACAAAGATTACCTTTTGACCAAGCGCAACAAAATGGGGCATGTGCTGCTCGATTTAGACAAGCTTTAGAACCGGCGCTTTGACGCCGTCTTTAATTTTCTTTTTTGATGTAAAGACTTGTGTTTCGTCATATAAATTATTTTTAATAAAGCTGTTTAGAAGCTCCGCTCCGCCTTCTACGAGGAGTGACTGGATATTTCTTTTGTAAAGCTCTTTCAGAATCTGCGAAAGTGTGTTTTTTTTGAAATTTATTTTTACGAATTCCAAATTTCGCTCAGAGCGTGTGCTTTTGGCGGTGAAAATTATTGTGGGCGTACTTTTATCCAGCAAATTAAAATTTTTAGGTATTTTTAAATTTCGGTCGATGGTTATTCGAAGGGGATTTTTACCTTTTACCTCGCGCGTCGTCAGGCGCGGATTGTCGAGGAGCGCAGTATTAGTGCCTACCATGATGGCATCCACTTCGCTTCTCAATTTATGCGTCGCTATTTTGTCCTTCTTGTCGCTTATTTGCAGAGCTTTTTCCAAACTGCCGAAAACTCGTTTTCGGTCAATAAAGCCGTCAGCCGTTTGCGCCCATCTTAAAATAATATAAGGGCGTTTTTTAACCATTTAATTATTTGGAATCTCGAGGACTTCCACCTGCGTATCAAAAGATGCATCTTTGATCAGGATTGCGTTGGTGATGAAAAGTTTGTTGCAGGAATTATTTAGTATTTTATCCGCGATTCTGTGGCCGGCGAAGACTCCGTGCGTCGCTCCGACGATTATTTTCTTCGCTCCGCGAGCTTTCAAATGGTCTATCGCGCGGACAATCGTCCCACCGGTAGAAATAATGTCGTCCAAGATGCAGACATTTTTTCCTTCAACATCTATTTCTCCTTCCATCGTGGCTATCTCGGCGTGGATTCCGGTATCTGTGCCATTTTCTTTGCTATCGCCGCGCACTTTTTTAAGTGAATGGCTCAGCTGTCCTTTGGCATTTTCCGTAAAATATGAAGAACCTTCGTCGGGCGACACTACGACAAATTCATCATTTTTTTTACCGAACCATTTTTTTGCGTAAGCGTAAAGCTCCGGTCCGGCGGATCTGTTTTCTATCGCGAGCCCTTCTCGCTCGAAATCTCCCGGCTTGGACAAGAAGTGGCAATCGTAAGTGATTAATTTTTTCACGCCGAAAGATTTCAAAAGTCCGCAAAGCAAATCCGCGCTGACGGCTTCTCCGGCTTTTTTTTCTTTGTCTTGGCGGGCATAGGGGAGGTAAGGCGCGAAAAGCTCGATATCTTTTGTTTCTTTCTGCAGGCGAGATAAAATGAGCATTAACTCAAATATTCTCTTGTCTTGCTCAGGGTAGAGCCTGTGATATATTCGGACAGGTTCGCCTTTCAGCTTCTCAATCTCAGGAATTAAAACATAAGACTCATTGTCCGGAAAATGCTTGATAATAATGTTTGGTTTCCCAAAATCCGCACAATAAGGGGTGATTAATTTCATGCACAGATTGTATATTATTTTAAGGAAATTTACAAATAAAAAAGGCGGGTCGTTCTTCCGAACAAACACCGCTCTAATTTTTTGCGTTGGCAAGACGTGATTCAGATTTCGTCTAGACGTTTTCCTGTGCGCCTATTTATTTCGCAGTGTTTGCAATAATCTCCGGGGACGCATCCCCAGTCACCCCTAGGCCAAGTGATACGATCTTCTTCAACTCTTTCCCACTCGTGTTTTCCTGTGGGCGATTTTTCGCATTCAGGTTTTTCAGTCATAACTTTTTCCTTCCAAAGAACTAACTACACTCTTTTGGTGAGTGTCGGCCAAGCATTGTCTCGGTACAACGCAAAACCCCTTCCTAAACAAACTTAGGAAGGGGTTAGTTTCGAAAAATAATTAAAAAATTACGAGCTCAAAAGCAACCCTTTGCTAAGTTTGGAAGAGTTACTATGATGGCTTGCTAATCTATTCAAAATCAAACGGTATCCGCCAAGCGAACCTTTGAGCCACTTAGCTATGCGGGCGATAGTGGCGGAAGAAAGACCAGTACTTTCGCTGATGGCGTTGTATTGCACATCTTTGGAAAGGAGTGTTGCAGCTTCGAGACGATTGGCGAATTCTTTGATTTCGGCTTCGGTCATTAGGTCACGCAGAAAAAGCTTTGCCTCGTCGGGGCTTTTCAATTCTAAAATACCGGCAACAAATTGCTTGTTTATTCTCGCATTCCAGTCAATAACAGGTCCAATCTGCTGGACCATTTTGACTGTCTTTACTCTTGTTTTGTCATTCATTCCTTTACTCATTCCGATACTTTAGCAAACTAAAGTACTTTAGTCAAGTAAAGTAACTGCCGAGGTGTGGATAACCCCGAACCAGAGCAAGCTCGGTACGGGGCAGGCTTTTTCTATTGTCTTATTCGTACGAATGGGTAAATAGCGAAATTAGGTCTAATTTATTTAATATTGCGCAAGTTTAGCTCTGCCGGGAAAATTTTTTAGCTGAAATTGCGAGTTTTTATTGTCGCGTTTTAATTTTTTAAATTTGAGCACCATGCGCTCGAGTTCGGTCGAGGCTTTGTTTATGTAATTTTTCATAATTTTTTGCATCTGTTCTTTCATAAAAAGGTAATGAACTCTGTCGAGCTCTTTAAATCCCCAGTTTTCTTTATATAAAATGTCATGCTCGATCTCCGCCCAGGCATGCTCTAATATCAGGCAAAGCTGCACTTCGCATTCCAAGCCATCAAACGCATTATACTCGGATAGTTTCAGTCTTTCTTTTCCTAAATATAAGACTGCGTGGATAGCTTGATATCCGGATACTTTTTTAGTCTTCTCTATCTTAAGCGAGTTTTTAAATTCTTTTTGCAGTCTTCCGATAAATTTTCTTCTGTCGTTTCCCGTGTAAAAGATCACTCTTACCCCGGCGATATCTTTTATGTCTTCCAGTTTTATATATATTTTCCCTTTTAAAAGTTTCCGCTCGATCTTTTCCCTCAGGCTTTCGGCTTGTTTCAGTCGGGAGTACATATAACATTTATATCCTCCCTTTTTCAGTATGTCCTCCAAAAGAAAATTTACCGCACTGGTGAATTCTTTGTATAAACCTGCTTTAGTTTTATATTCTTTCAGAATTTTTTTTGCGTGGTGGTTCATCCGGTTTATATATACTCCATGTCGTATATTGCAAGAGCTTCTTCAATACAAGCGGAGCACTGAGAGAACCGCACAGGGATCCTTTCATCCGGATCTCTATCTCGCAGATGTTCCGGCTTCTCGAAATGCCACTTGTTGTCATACTTAAACACATAACATCTCCTGCACATTTCTAATACTTCTCTTGTTTTTAACATTTTTTATTTTATTAGTTAATTTGAGAATGTATCAAGCGACTTTGTTATAGAAATTTTCCTATAAACTTAATACAATTTTAATAATAACTTAATAATAACTTTTTTTGAATATTCTTGTCAATATTTTTTAGCCCCTTTTATTACTTTTTTGTTAATAAACTGTGTATAACTTTTAATATAAATTTAATATATGATAATGTCATTTTAATATGGGGTAGGAGGGGCTTGAAAAAATATCAAAAAAGTATTAGTATACTAACTATGAATATTTTAGTCATAGAGGACGAGCAGAAGCTCGTAGATATATTAAAAAAAGCTCTTACGAAACAGGGCTATACTGTGGACACAGCCTTGGACGGGAAAAAGGGGCTAGAGAAAGCTCTAAAGAACAGCTACGGGCTTATTATCCTCGATCTGATGCTTCCTAAAAAAGACGGCAAGGAAGTTTGCCGAGAATTGCGCAACCGCCAGATCCATACTCCCATTATCATGCTGACAGCTTTAGGTCTTCTCGAAGACAAAATTCACGGGCTGGATGTGGGAGCGGACGACTATCTGTTGAAGCCATTCGAGATGAATGAGCTTTTTGCGCGGATTCGAGCGTTGCTCCGAAGGCCTAAAGTAACCGATACTCTTATATACAAAGTAGGAGACCTGGTTATGGATACAAAGGCGCACGAGGTCACTAGGGCAGGGAAAAGAATCGCTCTGACTCCAAAGGAGTATAGGATTCTAGACACCTTGCTGCGGCAGAAAGGGGGAGCGATAACCAGAGACGAGCTTATCCGCGAGGCCTGGGGTCAGGATTTCAAAGAAGAGAATCATGAACTGAATGTGCATATACGCTACTTGAGAAATAAGATCGACAAAGGGCAGAAGAAGGCGCTTGTTCATACTGTGCGCGGCGTTGGGTACACTATCAAAGAATAGAAACTAGCTTAAATATTAAATCTATATTAAGTTTTCCACAGGTTATACACCAAAAAGGGCTTTTCAGCTTGACTTATTTTGGGATAGGGATTACTATAGGACTACAATATTAAATTTATATTAAAGTTTTATACAAAGGTCGATTTATTAATTTTTTAACATTTTAATTAATATGAATGAAAATCTACTATGGAGTTTGATAATAATATTCGCTTTGCCCTTTCTTTATCTTACTTTGGGCTATGGAAATAATGTAAGGGACGTAGAGCCAAAGGTGGAGGTGAGCCAGGCGATAGATTCTAGCGCGTATCTTTATGATCCTAATAATAGGATAGTTGACAATACGGCATTAAGAGCTCATTAGTTTTTTAGTCTTGGCAGCGTTACGGTGAAAGTGCTACTTTTACCAAAAACGCTCTCTGCTTCTATCGTCCCGCCGTGTATTTCGGCAGCCCATTTTGATATTGCGAGTCCC
Organism: Candidatus Nomurabacteria bacterium; assembly: GCA_943359365.1. Classification (GTDB taxonomy): domain Bacteria; phylum Patescibacteriota; class Minisyncoccia; order Phycocordibacterales; family UBA9973; genus UBA9973. The sequence continues at coordinate 53,985 of CALRHG010000001.1, forward strand.
AGTCCGGAATGGTTCCCATCAGATCTGTGAGTGTGGGCCTTGTCGCCCCTGTAAAATCGATCGAATATTTTCGGCAAATCTTCTTTTGATATTCCTATGCCGTCATCAGTTATTTTTATTTTTACAGATTTTTTCTCCTGATAAAGTTCAATAGTTATATTTCCGTTCTTCTTTCCGTAGGTAATGGCGTTTTTTATAAGATTCAGGAATAATTTCTCCAGATATTTCTCTTCTCCGGCGACGAACAAATCTCTAGCTTTTTCATTCTTTAGTTTAATTTTTATGTTTTTCTCTCCCGCAATGCTTTTGAGCCTTCGAGCCAAGTCGTTCACTAGCTCCGCTATATCTATCCGCACCGGCTTTATTACATGTTCCACATTTTCGCTTGCAGCGGTCAGCAGAGCCATATCCTTCAGAATCTCTGACAAAATATTTATTTCAGTATTTACGTCTTTTAAAGTTTTTTCCGCTAATTTCAAATTTCTTTTCTCCATGAGTGCCAGGTCCACGTTGCCTTTCATGATGGCGAGCGGAGTCCGCAGCTCGTGTGTCGCGTTGGCGATGAATTCTGTTTTTAGTTTCTCTTGTGACAAAAGGATCTCCGTGGCTTTTTGTTTTTCCGCCAAGGCTAGGGACTTTTGTTCCTTTTCTATGAGCCAATTAGTATTGACGGCGCAAGACGCCATGTTTTCTATCGTTTCCGCCAAGACCAATTCTTCTTCCGTAAAATCATGCCGATTTTTATAGCACAAGACGATGCTGCCGAAGGTGTGCTCGCCGTAGCGGACGGGGATTATGATGTAACTTTTAAAATGGTTCGTGATATTTGATTCATAATTCTCATTCTTTACACTACGGTCAAACAAGATGTCTCCTCTTTTGTCTGTTGCAGAATACCCGCCCTTTTTTTGGGGCATGAACGGATTAAAAGGAATATCCCGGCTTTGATATACGATTTCGAATTTGTTACTGCCTTTCGATTTGCCGAAAGCGAAGACGAAATCAGCATTTAAAATCTTTACGCTTTCTTCCGCGAATTTCTTGATAATCGATGTATTGTTTTCATCCTTTAAGGCTCGCATACTGACCTCATTCAATACGGCGATTTTTTTTAAAATTAATTTTTCCATGTTCTTAAATAGCCTAAAACTTCTGGAACTTCTTTAGTTAACATGAAATTTATAATCATTTTCTTGTGCTCCTTTGGGACATTGCACAAAAAATCATAGGATAATTTTTGAAATCCGCCGCCAGGTATTCCAATCTCTTTTTTGATTTCTTGCTCCTTGATTGGTTTTTTATATATGTATACTGAGGTGATAAAGTTGTTAATCGTGCTTCCTAGGCCGTCTCCTACGCGGTCTGAGACTTTGAATTTTTGCAGGAATATCAAGTCCGAAGGCGATACGGAAATGCCTGTTTCTTCCTTGGTTTCACGAACCGCCGCCTCCAGATACGACTCATATTTATCTACATGTCCGCCGACAGTGGCGTCTAAAAGACCGGCGGATTTTTTATGCAGACCCATTTTTTGGAAGAAAACATTTTTATTTTCATCGAACATCCATACCTGTATTTCTCTGTGGAGCAGGCCAAGACGGTGGATTTCGACTCTGGACCTGGAGTCCACAATCTCATCATTTTCATTTACTATATCTAGAATTTTCTTTTTTTCGTAATTTAAATCGGTCATATATTATTTAAGTTTTTGCTCTTTGCCTGCCCGTCCGAAGTTTCAGACGGAGGCGGGAGCTCATCAGCCAGGACGCACATCCTGGGAACTTTTGACCTACCAACCTTGATAGAATCAAGAGTTTTGTAGGTCACTAAACAGCCATGGATAATTCGGACATTTCCCGTTCCGCCAAGGCTATGATTTCTTCAACACACTTTCTTGGTGTTGTGCCGTCGTTGTACACGACGTGGTCATATTTCGTCCAGATTTCCTGTTGGTACCAGCGATTAATCTGGCGCCACTTGGCATAGAACTTTTTTCCATGCCTCCGACAGCGTTCGGCGACCCGCATCTTGATTTCAGTCAAGCCGCTCTTGATGCTGTGATGCGAGATGAAGACTAGTTTCATCTCCGGGGTATACCTTCGTATGAGGAAGGCGCTCCTTCCGAAAAAGGAGACTATCAGCTGGGTGCCCTCGGGGGGTTCCGGCCAGAAAATCTTCTTTATAATCGCCGTGAAGTGAAATTTGCCATCTTCTGATTCCACACGGCGAATTGTCCTTTTTATAAAGAATCCCCCTTTTCTTAGTACAGCGAATTCATTTTCGCTGACGAATCTGTATTCCGGCGAGTCTTCCTCGCCGGGACGCCTCTCCCGAGTAGTGTATCTCGGGATGAAGTGAACCCTTAATCTTGATGTTAAAAGCCCTATCAGTATTTCGGTTTTTCCCACCCCTGGGAATCCGTTGATACTGAAGTGCAAAATCTTTTTCTTTTTCACAATGTAAATGTACTCCTTGGTCGACTCGAAGAAGGGGAAGTGAGCCGATTCGCTTTGCACTATATCATGAAAATTAGCTTATGGCAATAGTAAAAGGGAAATTACTTATTCCCAAATTTCCCTTTAAAAATAGTCTCTTCGAGGGGTCTACGATCATTTGGCGTCTCCATTGCTCGGAGTCCTTCCGGCAAGTTTTCTACTTTGCCGGGTCTGCCGACGGCTATCATCATTTCCACGTTGTAGTCTTCGGGTACGCCAAGCAATTCCGCAGCTTTTTTGAAATCAAAGCCGGACATGCCGTGCGCCACGAGTCCAATCTTCAAAGCTTGCAGGGCAAAATTTTCCCAGGCGGCTCCCGTGTCGAAAGAGTGGGTGACGTTTGGCTTAGTTTCGCCCTTTGGGCTCACGCTGTTTTTTGCGGAAAGAGTGACGATCAAAGCTCCCGCATTCACGCACCAAGATTTGTTGAAGTCCACAAGGCAGGAAAAAATATTTTCGAATTCCGGCGTCTCGCGCATGGCATAAACAAATCGCCAAGGCTGGATATTGTAAGCCGAAGGCGCCCATCGCGCCGCCTCAAAAAGAGTCATGAGTTCTTCCGTCGAAACTTTTTCGCCCGACATAGCCCGAGGGGAGTGCCGCTTCAAAAACATGTCATCGATTTCGTATTTCGTTGTTCGTCCGTTTACGGTTTTCATAACCTTAATTATACACTATTATTTTTCAAAAACTTTTCAATTTTCTTCCCATCTCTTTTCAGCCAAGCGACATTACCTTCGAGGTGCTCAATTACTTGCTGGACCGCTCGCTTGGCTCCGGGGGCTTCGTGAGTAGTGAAGAATTTTTTATATTGTTTGAAGTGTTTTTCTTCGGCGCTACCGGCGATGGCTTTGACTAGTCTCGCGAGCGTGTGCCCGCCATCGCCATATCTCGCGACAAGGGTTTTCCAATTTTTTTGCACAAAGGAGAGCCAGATGTCGCGGCCTAGAGGATTTGCTCCTACGGAAGAAAGTATGCCTATCGTGTCTTGCTTGCGGACATTGTGGGAAAGCGCGAATTCGCAGGTACGCTTTAATAATTCTGGACTCCGGAAATCTCCGAGCGCTACGCCGAGCCTATTTTTCTCTTCGTGTAGTTTTTCCGCTTTGTACCTCGCCATAAAGGTTCGGTATTCTTTTTCTCCGCCGTGCGTCGCCACCGTGGCATACACTGCACCCCTGATGTCCGGATTTATTTTGCCTGCTGCAAATTTTTTCTTCGCCATAGCCAAAACTTCTGCGTGTCCAGCTCGCCCGAGCTTGGAGAGGACAAGCGAACGCAGAAGGGTGTCGGAATGCAATTCGTTTCGTTTCGGGCTCCAACCGAGTCTTGCGAAAACAGGGGAGAAGAGTTCAAGGACAAGCTCGTCTAATTCTGATTTGATTTTCTCTTTCGATAGGATTTGTTCGAGTCTTCCCAGCCCCATCGCAAGTTCTAGCCATACGCTGTAATTGTTTTCTTTTTTATATGCAGTCAAAAATTCGAGCGCGTCCGTGGTCGGGATTGTGCCCGCCTCCGCCAATGCAAAAAGGTCTCTGATAATTCCGAGTCTGTCGCGGGCGGAAAGCGACATCTTTTCTATCGGTGTTCTTAATTTTTTGAGGAGTTCGTGAGAATAAGCAGTCCTATAAAATCCCGCTTCGCCAAAATTTACTTTATTTTTTTTGAAAGTTATTGGGATCTCCCATTTAGTTTTATCTTTTGCCGCTTTTGCCGATATCGGGCTCGCGAAGAATCTATTTTGCGAGAAATTTATTTTTCCCTTTATTAAACTCGCTTTCACGACAGGATATCCGCCTTTGCCTGTCCAGTTACGCATCATTTTTTCTACCGGCTTTTTGGAGACTTTCTCAAACGCTTCCCAAAGGTGAAAAGTCTCGGTGTTTTTGTAACTGTGCTTTTTCAAATAGTGGCGCAAGCCGTCGCGGAAATCTTTTTCGCCCAAATAGTCCGCCAGCATGCGGATGACAGACGCGCCTTTGGAATAGGAAACTTCATCAAAAATTTCGCCGATTTCATCAGGGTGATGTACGGGGATTTCAATCGGGTGAGTATGGAGAAGGGCGTCTAAGCGCAGAGCCGTGCCGAGTTCATTTGTGGAAAACTGCGTCCAGATGTCCCATCTTGGAAAAAGCTTGTCGACTGCGAGGTACTCTATATATGAGGCGAAGCCTTCGTTCAGCCACAGATGCGTCCACCATTCCATCGTCACTAAGTTGCCGAACCATTGGTGCGCTATCTCATGGGCGATGACCAGCGCCACCCATTGCTTGTTGCCGATCGACGAATGATCTTCGTCCACCAAGAGCGCGGACTCGCGGTAAGTGATTGCGCCCCAATTTTCCATCGCGCCAGCCGTAAAGTCCGGAATGGCGATCATATCTAAAATTGGCAGAGGGTAGGGGATGTCAAAATAATCATCATAGAAATCCAAAGTTTTCACCGCGCAGTCGAGGGCGAATTTCGCCTGATGCTTTTTCCCCGGCGTGGTAAAGACTCTCACTTGTACGCCATGTTTCGTTTTTGATTCGATGTATTCAAAGTCTCCGATGATAAACGCGAGGAGGTAGGTGGACATTATCGGCGTGGGAGAAAATTTTACAATTTGAAATTCTGATTCATGCTCCGCGACTGAAACCGGCAAAGTATTTGAAATAGCCGTTTTGCCCTTTGGAACAATTAGCGAGACATGAAAGACGGCTTTTTGCGCCGGCTCGTCGAAACAGGGGAAGGCTCGGCGCGCATCGGTCGCTTCGAATTGCGTGGTCGCCATGTGGTATTCTTTTTCTCCAACTGAATATTTACTTCTATAAAACCCGCGCATTTTGTCATTTAGTATTCCTTTAAAAACAAGGTTTAACCTTGTTTTGCCTTTTTGGATATTTTTTGGAAAAGCAAACGAGACAGTTTCGGATTTTTCGTTGTAAGAAACCTTACCAAACAGCTCGCCCGAGCGAACTGTTATTACTTCTATCTCTTTCGAGTGCAGAGTAAGCACTTTAGTCGGCTTCAAAATATCGAGAGTTATGGTCTCAACTCCCTCAAAAGTGAAATTATCCAAATCAGGCTTTAGCTCTATGTCATATTCTATCGGGACGACATATTTTGATAGGCGAACCCCTCTTGATTTCATATTTTTTAGTATACCCGAACACTTAATTTATTCAAAGTTTAATGGATAGCTTTAACTTATGCTGTGTGATATAACTTTTAAAAAAGCTGCTCTTTGATTTAACTGAGTTGGAAAGATCTAACCACTTGGAACCATGGCGGTTCTAATCAAAAAGCGGCGCAACATCTGAAGAAAGAACTTACTATGAAAAGTATCAGAAACATGGACGCAGTTGAAAGAGAAATTCTAATAATGCGCGGAATCCTTGTGGTTCTTGTCATTATGGGATTCACTTTCCTTCTTTCAGGACCTTGGTGGACTGCATTAATCTTCCACGGGTTTGCGGGAGCCATCGCTGTCCTAAGTAGGTTTTTCCCTCCACAGGGAGAACACTCCGTTCGACAGGAATCGATGACTGTCCAAGTAGCGACTCTGCTTCTAGGGCTTCTTTTTGGATTCATCTCTTTGGGGTATTTATGTCGACCCAGAGAAAAAGAAGAGATAGAAGACGTTTAATATCTATCTTCGACAACCCCTGCTTGGCTTGCCAAGCAGGGGTTTCTTCATTTCCAAAATCTACTACGGGGTGATAGTATATAAAGGTGGAAAATAATGTTTATACTATAAAAACAACCGGTTTCGAGGGTCCGTTTGGAGTTCTTTTGGAACTGGTGGAAAAGCGCAAGCTTCATATAAATGATGTATCGCTCGCGGCGGTGACGGAAGACTATTTGAATCACATGAACAAACTCGGCGGCTTGAGCTCAGCGGAAATTGCGAGCTTTGTTCTGGTGGCTTCGACTTTGATTCTCATAAAGTCTAAATCTTTACTGCCTAATTTGAGCCTGACTTCGGAGGAAGAAGGGGATATAAAAAGCTTAGAAGAAAGATTGCGTCTATATGAATTTTTCACCAAGCTCGGAGGCAATGTGAAAAATATGTTCGGCGAAAAAATAATTTTCGCGCCACTTGAACGAAAAGCGGACACGATTGTATTTTTACCTGATGAGCAGATAACCAAAGACAGCATGATGGGTTTTGCCAAAAATGTTCTCGGCTCCATGCCCAAAAAGGTTTTCTTGCCGGAAGTCGAAGTGCGCAAGGTTATCAGCATTGAAGAAATGATAAACAACTTGACGGAGAGAATTAAAAGTTCAATCAAAATGAGCTTCAAAGATTTGCATGGCAAAATAGTCACTCGCGAAGAAAAAGTAACAGCGATAGTCGGATTTTTGGCGTTGCTGGAGCTTGTCAGACAGGGAGTTCTCGACGCTGTGCAGGAGATTGACGGGGGAGACATTATTATGGAAAAACAACAGCTTCCAGCGGTTGAACCGCTGGAAGCGACAAAAGTATGAATTTAGAATCAAAAATAGAAGCAATATTATTTTGGAAAGGAGAGCCGATGTCGCGAAAAAAACTGGCGGAAGTTTTGAAGGCGGGGGAGGAGGAAATAAATTCTGGACTGGAAAAATTAAAAGAAAATTTGAAAAGCAGGGGAATAGTGCTGATGGAAAAAGGCACAGATATAATGCTTGGCACAGCGCCAGAGCTTTCGGAATTGATTGAGAATTTACAAAAAGAAGAACTAAATAAAGAACTTTCCAAGGCAAGTCTTGAGACATTGTCCATTGTGCTGTACAAAAACGGAGCAAGCAGGGGAGAGATAGACTATATAAGAGGTGTAAATTCAAGCTTCACCTTAAGGGCGCTATCCATCCGCGGGCTGGTGGAAAAAATTACGGATCCAAAAGACAACAGGCGATATATCTACAAGCCAAGCTTTGAACTTTTATCTTACATGGGCGTAAAATCGATAGAAGAATTACCGGACTATAGCGAAGTCAGTAATTCAATAAATATCGCGGCGAAGAATTTAGAGGAGGAAAGCAAAGAGGAAAATTAATTATTTTAGTGACGCATTCTACAATTCTATAGAATTATAGAATAGAAAAATATGCAAAGTGAAACTAAAAAATGCCAAAATTGTAAAAATAATTTCGTCATCGAGCCGGATGATTTTGGATTTTATGAAAAGATTAAGGTGCCGGCGCCGACTTTTTGTCCGGAATGCCGACGGCAGCGGCGGAATGCTTGGCGAAATACTTTTACTTTGTATTCCCGAAAATGCGATTCTTGCGCGAAGTCTATTGTTTCTCTTTACGCCCCAGATTCCGGCATAACTATTTACTGCAACAAATGTTGGTGGAGCGATAAATGGGACGCGAAAAGTTTCGCGGTTGACTATGATTTTTCAAAACCATTTTTTACGCAGTTTCGGGAACTAGTAGGCAAGGTGCCGGTCATGTCTGTAGTAAATGACGACGGTATTGCCAGCGTGAATTGCGAGTATACTCAAGACTGGTGGTTCGCCAAGAATTGCTATATGTGTTTTTCCGGCTGGTATGTGGAAAATGTCATGTACAGTTTTTTCATACTCGCCGGCAAGGATATGATGGACTGCATGAATATCAGGACGAAAAGCGAATGGCTTTACGAGTGTTATATCACAAGTTCATCGTATCAAGTTAAATATGCGCGATTTTGTTTAAATTGTTTGGATTCGCAATTTGTATACGATTGCTGGGATTGTAATAATTGTTTTATGTGTATGGGGCTGCGAAATAAAAAATATCATTTCCGGAACAAAGAATATTCAAAAGAAGAATATGAGAAGATTTTAAAAAGCTATCGGCTTGATACATTTTCCGGAACAGAAAAAGCTAAAAAAGAATATGAAGATTTTATTTTAAAATATCCGCGTAAATATTTACACAATTTTCGAAACACCGACAATGTCGTCGGGGATGTCATTTCATATTGTAAAAATGTGAAAGACTGTTTTGTCGCCAAAGCTTCTGAAAACTGCAGATATTGCGATTTTATTGCCGATGACAAAGAATGCTACGACATCGTGATGACGGGTGAGACTTCCGAGAGCTACGAATCGGCCACTATAGATCAATCCCAGCTCAATTTTTTCGGAGTTTTTTCGGTTAAAAATCAGGATGTCAGGTACACCCAGCACTGCCATTCTTCGAAACATCTTTTCGGATGTGTGGGATTGCGCAATGCGAGCTATTGTATTTTTAATAAGCAGTACACCAAGGAAGAATACGAAGAATTAGTGCCGAAAATTATTGAGCAGATGAACAGCATTCCTTATAAAGACAAAATGGGAAATGTTTATAAATATGGAGAATTTTATCCGATAGAACTTTC
>CALRHG010000002.1 GCA_943359365.1 Candidatus Nomurabacteria bacterium
TCCCGAGACGTGCAAAAACTTTTCCGAAATAATCAAAAATTCCAAAACTGTTTTCTTGGGCGGGCCGATGGGCAAGTTTGAAGATAAAAGATTTACTAAAGGTTCGGAAGCGATACTCGCCGCGATGAAAAACAACAAAGAGAATAAGAGGGATACGATTATTGCCGGGGGAGACACGATAGATGTCGCCCGTAAATATGCAAATTTAGAAGACTATTCCCATGTTAGTCTAGCCGGCGGGGCAACTCTGGAATTTCTAGCCGGCAAAGAGCTCCCAGCCCTTCTGCCGCTTATTGAATCGAAGAAATAATTTTTTCGGCGTTTCCTTTTAAATCTTTTTCATCACCAACAATTTCTGGCCACACCCATATATGAGCATGAGGTATTTCTTCGCCATAAATTTGAGAGCGAACGATGTCTGCGTTGAACGCTTTCTTTTGAGCTAAAGCTATTTTTTTTGCAACTTCAAAAAATTCTCCGATATTTGGCACATCCCAAACCCATCTGTAGTGTGTTTTTGGTATTATTTGAGTATGACCTCTGGCTAAAGGTCTGATATCTAAAAAAGCTAGAAAATTTTTATCTTCGTATACTATATTAGCTGGAATTTCTTTATTAATTATTTTGCAAAAAATGCAATTTTCCATAAGAATATTCTAACAAATTATGCTAAGATTGGCTATGCAAAAATTTTCAGAACTCCTCCGAAATCTTCTAGAAAAGAGAGGAATCACCGATGAAGCGCAGGCGGATATTTTTTTGAGCCCGGATTACAAGCGGGATTTGCATGATCCTTTTTTGATGCGCGATATGGAAAAAGCCTGTGTCCGGCTCTATGAAGCGGTAGAGGCCAGCCAAAAAATAGTTATTTACGCGGACTATGACTGCGACGGCATTCCGGGCGCGGTGATTTTAAACGACCTGTTCGCGCTGATAAATTACAAAAATTATGAAGTGTATATTCCGCAGAGAAACAGCGAGGGTTACGGGCTCAATCTCGAAGCCATCAAAGGCTTCGCCAAGTCGGGGGTCAAGCTTTTGATTACTGTAGACTTAGGCATCACGGCCGTGACAGAAGTTGCGCAAGCAGAAGTGAACGGCATTGATGTGATAATTACTGACCACCATCTTCCGCCGGAAGTTTTGCCTAGAGCTTATGCAATTTTGAATCCAAAGACGGATGAATATCCGGAGAAAATGCTCTGCGGGGCGGGAGTTGCTTTTAAATTTGTGCAGGGATTTTTAAAAAAATACAACGAATATTTCAAAGTTAAAGAAGGTGCGGAGAAATGGATGCTAGATATGGCAGGTTTGGCGACGCTTTCGGACATGGTTCCGCTCACGGGAGAGAATCGGGCGATTGCCTGCTTTGGAATGAAGGTTCTCCGGAAATCTCCTCGTCCTGGATTGCAAAAACTTCTGGCGAAAATGAATATTGACCAGAGATATTTATCACCGGACGATATAGGTTTCATGGTCACACCCAGATTGAACGCCGCTTCCAGAATGGACAACCCGATGAGGGCTTTTGAGTTGCTGGCGACTGAGGATGAAGTGCAGGGAGGAGTTCTCGCGGACCATTTGACTAAAATAAATGATGAAAGAAAAACAATAGTTACCGGCATAATGCGCGAGGTGAATAAAAAATTCGAGAAACGCGAAGACACCGAGGTCATAGTCATTGGAAATCCGGCTTGGCGAGTCGGAATTCTCGGGCTGGTGGCCGGAAAAATTTGCGATCTACACAAGAAGCCCGTTTTTGTCTGGGGCAAGGATGAAAACGAATGTATCAAGGGCTCTTGCCGCAGCGACGGCTCGGTTTCTGTAGTCGAGCTTATGCGAGAAACGAGCGAATCTTTCTTGGAATTCGGCGGGCATGAGCTGGCTGGCGGTTTCACCGTGCATACTGATAAGATTCATTTCTTAGAAGAGGCGCTGTCTAAGAATTTTAAAAAAGTAAAACGAGAGAAGGCCGATAGCGTGGCCAATCACGATATGAAATTAATTCTAGAAAATATTCATATGAAAAACTGGCGTGAATTAGAAAAACTCGAACCTTTTGGTTTTGGAAATCCAAAGCCTGTTTTTCTTTTTGAAAATGTGAAGATAGACAATATCAAAAAGTTTGGTAAGAACGGCTCAGGAGAACATTTGGAAATTGTTTTTTCCGATGCGAGCGATAGATATAAAAAAGCAAAAGCGGTTTCTTTTTTCTCCGGCATTGATTCATTTAAAAACACTTTGAGAGAGGGGCTGAATGTAAATCTGCTTGCCACTTTCGACTTGTCTAGATTTAGGGGCAGAGAAGAGTTAAGATTAAGAATCGAGGATATTATATGAAAGATAAAATTATAATTTACACAGACGGAGCGGCAAAGGGGAATCCAGGCAAGGCCGGCTGGGGCGCTGTTTTCTTGATGGGGAATAAAGTTTTTGAAATTGGCGGAAGTGCAAACCATGCAACAAACAATCAGATGGAACTGACTGCGCCGATAGAAGCTTTGAAATATATCTCCGCTAGGCAAGACCTAGCGGAGAGTGCAATAGAGATTGTTTCTGATTCAAAATATGTGATACTGGGTATCACCGAATGGATTTTCAATTGGCAGAAAAATAATTGGCGCAATGCTGCTAAGAAGCCAGTTTTGAACAAAGAACTTTGGGAAGAACTGTATAAGCTAGCGCAAGAACTCAAACCCAAATGGACTTACGTAAAAGGGCACAACGAAGACAAATACAATGACAGGGCGGACTTAATAGCTACCAGCTTCGCCGAAGGCTCGCCTGTAGAACTTAAAAAGTAAATGCGCATTGTTTAATACTCTAGTGATGATATAATTTACAGATGGTCAATCAGCAATTATTGGATTATGTAAAGCAGCAGTTAAAAAATAATGTCAGCCGAGAACAAATCAAAAGTTCTCTCATGGAGAACGGCTGGGATAACGCCGATGTGGAAGAAGGCTTTGCTGTTTTGTCGCCTGCACCTGCTCCCAAACCTTCCGCCGTTCCACAGTCTCCAAGACCCGCTTACTCGTCTCCGTCTCTAAATCCGACTATTCAGCCAGTATCCAGCTTTACGAATCCTCAAAGGGTACAGCCGACTTTTATTGCCAAGGAGAAATCTCCCGCATGGAAAAAAATTTTTCTTTTCTTGATTATACTTGCCGTTTTAGCCGGAGCAGGCTGGGGAGCTTACATTTATTTTAATAAACCAAAAACGGAAAATAAAGCAGAAACCTCGCCTCTTAGCAAGGAAGGAAGTCAAAATGTTACTCCAGTTACTCCTCCGGCAAATCCAGCTTCCAATCCGGATGTTGTCAAAGTAGAAGCTATTCTTAGCGGAGATATGCGTGAAGGGTATCTTACCGCCAACAAAGCCCTTATCATAAAACATGCATCTGTAAAAACTGCCGCTTTCCTGGCTTCAGCCAAACTTCCGCGCGCCAGCTCGTTTACTGTAAATAAGATTTCCAAATCAGGTTTGAATATTTTGGCCAATTTCACGGCAGTAACTGCGGGAAAAACAGAGGTTCAAGACATGGTTTTTATTCGAGAGGGCGGGGACTGGAAGTTTGATCTTGAAGCAACTATGTTATATTTGATGGAAAAAGAAAATGCTGAAACCGGTAATTAAATAGTAAGTTTTTAATAATTTCGTCCACATGCGGGACAGAATTTTTCACTCAATTTGTTTCGGTTTTATATTTGGAGTCCTTTTGCGGTCTTTTTTGTCTGCGGATTTCTATTTAGTTGTTTTGTTTGGCGTAATTGCTTTTAGTTTGTTTTTATTTTTTAGTTTAGTTTCAAAAAATAATTGGGGAATTATATCTTCTATTTTTATATTCGCATTTTGTCTGGGAATTTTTAGATTTCATGCAGTAGATACTCCGGCGCCTAGTATCTATGAATCACAAGTTGGCCGAGAAGTATCTATGACAGGTGTTATTGCAGACGCACCGGATATAAGAGAAAATAATCAAAAGTTAACTGTCGAGATAAGGACCGTCCTTAAAATACGACCTAAAATACTCATTTCCACGGAGTTCGGCGAAGATTATAAATACGGCGATGAGATAAATTTTGAGGGTAAATTAGAAAAGCCGGAGAATTTCATTACTGATCAAGGTAAAGAATTTGATTACATAAATTACTTACGCAAAGATGGGATTTTTTATGTGATGAGTTATCCGAGTATTGAAATAGTTTCTAGGGGGAATGGTAATTTTATCAGAAGCGCGCTGTTTGATATCAAAGAAAAGTTTTTAGAGAAAATGAATCTAGCGGTGCAAAGTCCCGAATCGCTCCTTATGGGCGGTCTTATTTTGGGGGAGAAGGCAGCTTTTAGCGACGAATTGCGGCAAAGCTTCATAAATACCGGCACGATACATATAGTCGCTCTCTCCGGATACAATATCACGATTATTGCGGAGTGGATTATGAAATTATTTTCCAAGGTGCCTTATGTGCCCTTAAATTTTGGCATAGGCGCGGGTATTTTTACGATTCTGCTTTTCATTTTGATGACCGGCGCGAGCTCGACGGCAATTCGGGCGGGAGTGATGGCGACTTTGGCACTCATAGCCCGCGCGACAGGTAGAAATTACGATGTCACGCGAGCGCTTCTCCTTGCCGGAGTGTTTATGATCTTACTAAATCCATTTGTCCTTGCTTTTGATGTTTCATTCCAGCTTTCTTTCATTGCCACTATCGCCCTAATATTTTTTACTCCGAAAATTGAAAAATATTTTCTGTGGGTCACACCTCACTTCAAACTGCGGGACATAGTTTCCGTCACCTGCGCGGTCTATATTTTCGTTTTGCCGTTTATTCTCTACAAAATGGGCAATCTCTCCATCGTCGCCTTGCCGGCGAACATTTTAATTCTGCCTCTGATTCCATTTACGATGCTTCTAGGTTTTCTGACCGGCTTTATCGGACTAATTTCCTACATTTTAGCCGCACCCCTAGGCTTTATCTCATATTTATTTCTCCACTACGAACTCGCAGTAATAAATTTCTTCGCCAATCTGCCCTTTGCTGCATTTTCCATCCCGAATTTTTCTCTCATTCTGACACTTTTAATCTATGTCTATTTTATATATAAGCTTTTCGGCAGAAGTATCAAAAAATTCTTCATTGACAATGCGGGTGATGCCTGCTAGAAAGATGTTAAATGGAAGGTTCCAAACTACACATTTCCGGCTGTTCCGGAAGTGGGCGAGACCGATTGTCTAGCCAAGTTTCGGGATCATTTTTAATGATCTTTGAAATGATGTAGTTAGTAAAAAATAAACACGATTAAAAAAATGAAACTCAAAGGAAGAATTAATCACTCCGCTGTTTTCTGGTGCTTCAACGTCTCCGAGGAAAAGTGGGACATCGAAAAGACGTGCCTGAATGCGAAGAGACTCGGTTGCAAGTCGGTCGAAATCTGCGGCCCCGCGGAGTTTGACACGATCAAGAAGCACGGTCTGACATGTGCAATCGCGGCCAATGGGATGCCCGGTGCGCCATTCATGAAGGGACTGAACAATCTAGCCTATCAACCTGAGGTCATTGCCGTTACGACCAAGATGATTGACGACTGCGCCGCAGCGAACGTCCCCAGCGTGATTGCCTTCACTGGCTACAAATGGAGGAACGCCGAAAATGCGAACAGTGGTGAGATCTCTCTTGAGAAGGGAGCTGACAACTGCGTCGCAGGACTCAAGAAGATGGCCATTCATGCCGAGAAGAAGGGTGTTACGATCTGCCTCGAGCAGCTCAATACACGCGACAGTTCGCATCCGATGAAGGGACATCCCGGTTATCAGGGAGATGACATCGACTATGTGGCGCACATTGTCCGTCGGGTCGGCTCCCCACGCGTCAAGTTGTTGTTCGACATCTACCACGTGCAGATCATGAACGGTGATGTGATTCGCCGTCTTGAAGAATGCAAGGATGTGATCGGTCACATCCACACGGCGGGTAATCCTGGACGAGCGGAACTCGACGACAACCAGGAGATCAACTATCCACCCATCATGCGGAAGCTGGTCGAGATTGGGTACACGGGTTTCGTCGGTCACGAGTTTATTCCAACACGTGATGCTCTCACCGGACTTCGCCAAGCCGTCCAGCTTTGCGACGTTTAAGGCGCATAACATCCTAAATTTTTAAGGAATATCGAAATCAAACACCCTGGGTAGAAATACTCAGGGTGCCTTTTTTATTTTGCTTTAACAAAATTATTTTCAATAACTTCCCAATTCAAATTCTCAAAAAAAGCTTCCACATATTTTTTCTTTTCCGAAGTAGGGAAGTCGTAGACGAATGCGTGTTCCCACATATCGATTCCCAGTATCCATTCCACGCCGTTCAGTTGCCCCAAGTGCTGTTCGTCTATCCATATGTGCAAAAATTGCTCTGTCTTTTTGTCGTAGCCTAAAACCGCCCAACCCACGCCGCGAGTCATCGCTAAAAGCTTAAAGCCAGTCAGCCATGCGTCAAAAGAAGGCGCTTGCGCTTCTATCGCCGCTTTTAATTTTGAATTTGCCGGCAACTTTTTTTCTCCTCCTTCGAGCGATGAGAAATAATATTCATGATTTCGAATGCCGTTAAATTCGAAACTAAATCTTCTGCCCAATTCTCCAATCACATAAGCATTTTTCTCCGGATCCGCCATTAATTCGCCGATTTTTTCCGTTACCAGATTGGCATTTTTCACATAACCCGCATAAAGTTTCAAATGTTCCTCGATATTTTTTGCCGAGATTCCCTTCAATACTCCAATATTAAATTTTGTTTCTTCAAATTTTTTCATATAATAAGTATATCATGTTTCACAATCGCAAGAAGCATTTTTTACCTGCTTTTACTTTACTTCTTTTAGTCGCGACTATCTTTCTTTTCTATCAGGATTTCAGGAATTCTAACAAAAGACTTACTTTTGCCATGCTAGATGTCGGGCAGGGGGATGCACTCTTCATCGAGTCTCCAACTGGTACGCAGATATTGGTGGACGGCGGACCGCCGAGAAAAATTATGAGCCAGCTCGCGCGTGTAATGTCTCCTTTTGACCGAAGCATAGATGCGATTATTGTCACCAATCCAGACCTAGACCACATCGGCGGCTTTGAAGATATTTTGAAGACATACAAAGTGGGCGCAGTTTTTGAGTCCGGCACTTTTAATGATTCAAAAACTTATCAGAATTTAGAAGCAGAAATAAAAAATAAAAATATTCCGGATATCTTGGCAAAAAGAGGAATGAGATTACACATCGGCGGGGGAGCAGTGATTGATATTTTATTTCCGGACAGAGATGTCTCGCTTTGGTCTTCAAACGACGGTTCAATTGTGGCAAAACTTTCTTACGGCAAGACTTCCATCATGCTCACAGGCGACAGCACTTCGGTTACAGAGAAAATAATTCTAGAAAACTCCAAGCAAGATTCAAAAACAAATCTTGCAAGCACCATCTTAAAAGTCGGGCATCATGGCTCGCGGACTTCCACCTCGAATGACTTTGTAAAATCTGTTGCTCCCAAATATGCGCTCATATCCAATAGTAAAGACAACAATTATGGCCACCCGCATCCAGACACCCTGAGTACTCTGGCTTCTTTCGGCATAAAAATTTTCAGAACCGATTTATTAGGTACAATAATCATAAAATCCGACGGAAAAAGCGAGTTGTTTTCTTTTCAAAAGTAATCTGTTATATTATAAATATGAAAGACAAACTAGTAGAAAAATTAATAAAGGGCGAAGAAAAAAGGCAGAGGGAAGGGCTCGAGCTCATTCCATCGGAAAACTATGTTTCCGAGGATGTGCTTACGGCGAATGGTTCCGTGTTTACCAACAAATATTCCGAAGGTTACCCTGGCCGGCGCTATTACGGCGGGCAGGATTTTACCGACCAGATCGAACGCCTTGCCATCGAACGCATTTGCAAATTATTCAACTGCAAGTTTGCCAATGTTCAGCCGCATTCCGGCGCTCCCGCAAACTTAGCCGTATATGCCGCGCTGCTTGCCCCGGGAGATACGGTTTTGGGCATGGATTTATCCCATGGCGGGCACCTCACGCACGGGCATCCGATGACCCTTCCGGCCAAGATCTACAAATTCGTCACTTACAAGATGAAAAATCCTGATACGGGAGAGATTGATTACGAGGAACTGCGCCGGGTAGCGATTGAACAAAAACCGAAAATAATTCTTGCCGGTTTCTCTGCTTATCCGAGGACGCTTGATTACAAAAAGTTCGTGGATATCGCGAAAGAGGTAGGAGCTATCACCATGGCCGACATGGCGCACATCGCCGGGCTCATCGCCGCGGGTGTTCTGCGCAATCCTTTTGATGACGGATTCGACATAATCACTTCAACCACGCACAAGACTCTCCGCGGACCGAGAGGAGGAATAATTTTAACCAGAGAAAACGAGGAGCTCGCGAAAAAAATCGACAAATCAATTTTTCCGGGTATTCAAGGTGGTCCGCATATGCATACTATCGCCGCGAAAGCTGTCGCTTTCGGCGAAGCCATGATGCCGAAATACAAAAAATACGCCGCGCAGGTGCTCAAAAACGCCAAAGCCATGGCGGAAGTTTTGCGAGAACATAAAGTCAGAATGATCGGCGGCGGCACGGATAACCATTTGATACTCGCCGATGTGTTCGGTTCGCTCGGAGTTACCGGTAAGGAAGCGCAGACAGTGCTCGACGAAGTCGGCATGACTTTAAATATGAATTCGATCGCAGGAGACACACGAAAACCGCTCGATCCTTCCGGCATTCGCTTCGGCACGCCGGCGATAACTACGCGAGGTTTCAAAGAGAAAGAATGCAAGCGCGTCGCCGAGCTGATGATAAAAGTTTTAAGGAATAAAGATGATAAAGAAATAAAAGAAGCAGTGCACAAAGAAATAAAAGCGCTGGCTAAAAAGTTTCCGATACCAAAAAGTTTTGTATAAAAAATAATGCAAATTATTCTCGATTCGCAAAATAAAAGCGTCGTCAGGGTAGACAAAGGCGAAGAGTGTCTGAGCATTTTGAAATCTTTTGCGCAAAAAAAGGATGCGTCATTTAATTTTTCCATAATCGGCGCATGCGCCGAGGTTGAGCTCAGTTATTTTGATGTAGCAATGAAAAAATATTTTAATAAAGTATTTAATACGGGCAATATAGAGATAGTGTCTGTGAACGGTAATGTCGCGTGGGCGGAAGGCGAGGCGATGGTTCATGCGCACGGAGTATTTTCCGATGAAGAATATAAATGTTTCGGCGGGCATATTGTGAAATGTATTGTATCTATCACCGGCGAGGCAGTTATCGATTGGCTGCCTAACAAAATTAGTAAAAAAATCGACGAAGAAACTGATTTAAAATTTTTGTGTCCGTAGTTACTTTTCATCTTTTTTCTGCTATATTTTCTATATGGCAAAAAAAGGAAAACTCATCGTAATAGACGGCACGGACGGGTCTGGCAAGGCTACACAGATAGACCTTTTGATAAAACATTTAAAGAAGGAAGGACGCAAGGTAAAAGTTGTTGATTTTCCGGAGTACTATTCTAATTTTTTTGGAAAGTTCATCGGGCACTGCTTGTCTGAGCAATATTATAATTTCGTTAAGATACACCCGAAGATTGCTTCTGTGCTATACGCGGCAGATCGCTTTGAATCAGCAGATAAAATAAAAAAATGGTTATCCGCGGGAAACATTGTCGTTGCGAACAGGTATGCGAGCGCGAACCAAATTCATCAGGGCGGCAAAATCGCTAATACAAAAAAAAGAGAGAGTTTCTTGCAATGGCTGGCTGAGATGGAGTATGGAGTTTTTAAAATCCCAAAGCCGGACGCGGTTTTTTATCTCTCCGTGCCTATTCCTATAGTTCTGGAACTCATAGAAAAGAGGAATAGAGAAACACACAGAGCTTATCTCGGCAAGAAAAAAGAAAAAAAGGCCGATGTTCATGAAAAAGATGTAAATTTTCTAGAAAATTCTAGAAAGAGCGCATTATGGCTGGCAAAGACTCAAAAGGGCTGGATAAAAATAGAATGTACTAGAAATGGGGTTATTGATACTAGGGAGAACATACATAAAGAAATTTATAAAAAGATCAAAAAAATTATAACCAAGTAGGTGGTTTTACTAAATCAAATAAATTTATCAACACACCTCCTTTAGTTTTAAGGCAAAGGAGCATATACTTAACCCATATGATCAATAGCGAAATGGTTTCTTATATAAAAGCCCTGCAGGCAAAGGGCGTATCTCGGGATATAATCGAGAAAAATCTTGCAGGCGTCGGATGGAGTGTATCCGACATTTCCGAAGCCTTCGCCTCGCTTGCTTCTCTTCCCGGCCCCGGCCCTTCTGTTGTCCCGATGGCTCCCAAGAATATTCAGAATAGCCAGAATAGTATGCCGATTACCCAGGAAGAGACTCCAAAGACTCCGAAGCGCCATCCCTTAGTGCTCACGATAATAACTCTAGTGGCGTGCGTTTTGGTTGCTGGCGGCATATATGCATTTATCAACAAAGTAGGTCCGTTTTCTCCGGCCGTGATGTATACGGAGGCGACTTTATTGTCGGGCATATTGGCTAAATCAGAGTCCATAAATTCTTCCTCTTATTCCGCTTCCGGCTCTCTTAGTGTCGGCCCGCGCGATAAGGATGCTGTGCCTTTTATCTTTGAGCGCGACGAGGACTTTCTTAAAAAATATCAAAATGATGTAGATAGAAGCAAGAATGCACAGAGTATTTTGTCCGCACTTCGATACAGCACAGCATACCCCGACACTCTTGGTAAACTTAAAAAAAGTAATGATTTATATAATTACGGTGATTTTTCCACAGAGGATCCAGCCACTTCCAGCCCGTACAACTACAAAACCACTGACGGCGGTAAAAATTTTACTCTAGAAATTGCGTTTGAAACCACAGATGCTATTTCCCAGATTCGCCGCGGGTACAGCTTCTCCGAAGAGAGTACTCCCATAGAAGGGAAGAAGGTCACTTTCACCAAAGACAGCGAATCTTACTTTTACCTTTCTTCCGCTCCGCCGAAGCCCCTTCTTGCGACTTTAGCGGAACAAGTGGCGTCTCTTCCCGGAGAAATGAAGGTAGATCTGACGGTGAGTGCCAAGGCTGACTGGCAGCCGGGAGCTTCCCCAGACTGGGCTTTCAATCTAGATGCGAACGGAGACTTCGGCGATTTGCAGTACAAGGTCAATGCTGATGTTCTTAAAAAAGACAAAGATTATTATTTCAAAATAAACAATATACCAAGCTTGTTCCTCGGAATGTTTTCTAATGCAAAAGGGGTCTGGGTAAAGGTAAATCCCGAAGAAGAGGGAGATTCTTCTTACAGCCCGCTTTCGTCTATCACGGGGGATCTTTCCGAGCAGGAAGAATCTTACAAAGAGTTTCGTGCCGAAGTCGTAAAACTTTTGCATACGGCAGTAAAGTTTGCCGACGAAGAGAAACTGATATCGTTCAAAAAGAGGCCTTCCGCGGAAAAAATAGATGGCCGCACTTTGTACCGCTACGAGCTCGATATGAAGAAGGAAGCAATTTTGCCTTTCTATGAAAAACTTTTAGCTGAAGCGCAAAAGACTGAAACAAAAAATTATTTATTTGAAGATGCCAGCCTTGTCGAGTATCTAAAGAGCTCGGAATTCGATGCAGTCTTTGATTACTATCAAAAGAATATTTTTGTGACATTGTGGACGGACGATAAAGGTTTCCCAGCCATGGCCGAATACCGGTTTCGCGTGGTGCCTTCGGATGATGCAGAACACATGAAAGACAAACAGGTAAATGTAGTTGTGAATCTTAAGATTTCAGACATCAACAAGCCGGTAGTCATCGAAGCGCCCTCCGGCGCGAAAAGCCTGGACGAAATAGGGGGCACAGTTCTGGATGTAGCCAGAAACAAGGGAGCCAACGCTTCTATCAAAGCAAATCTCTCTAACATGCGGGCATCCGCCGAGCTTTATTACGACTCCAAAGGTTCTTACGGCAAATCAAATTCCGGCAGCTGCGAAGCGGCCGGGACCATATTCAGCGATAAAATGATGGCGCCTAGCATCACTGCAGTCAAGGAAGCTTTGAAAAAAGTCGAGTCATCAGTTGTTTGCTACAGCAGCTCCAAAGCCTGGGCTATTTCTGCCACACTGATAGAAACGAGTGACGAAAAAGGATATTGGTGCGTGGACAGCGCTGGAGCTTCCAAGCTCATCACCAAGCCGATTTCTTCGACTTCTTGCAAGTAAAAGCCGAATGCAGATAAAAATAAAAAAATTAAAAGAAAACGCGAAATTGCCGACTTACCATCATCCGGGGGATGTAGGTATGGATTTATATTCTATGGAAACCGTGACGGTAAAGCCCGGCGAGCATCATCGGTTCTGGCACGGTTTTGCGCTGGAGTTTCCTATCGGCTACGCGGGAATTATTATGGATAAAGGCAGCATTTCCAACGCGGGGCTGGCTCATATGGGCGGAGTGTATGATGCGGGGTATCGGGGAGAATACAATACTCTTTTGGTAAATTTGTCCGATAAGAGTTATACTTTTGAGGTAGGCGACAAGGTTTCCCAGCTGGTCATTCTGCCGGTCAAAATAGGGAAGTTAAAAGAAGTCAAAAAGTTGAGTGAGTCTGCGCGTGGGGAAGGAAGGTTTGGAAGTACAGGCAAAAAATAGAATGCAAGAAAAAATAAAAAAATTAATAAAAGGTGCGCTCAAGGATCTGAAAATAACAGATGTTGAGTTCATAGTTGAGCATCCGGAAGATTTAAAGAACGGGGACTATTCCACAAATGTAGCAATGGCGGGCGCAAAAAAAATCAAAACCAATCCAAAGGAACTGGCGGAAAAAATAGTTGCCAAGCTTCAGCTGGCGCAGAGCGCAATTTCAGAAATAAAAGAAATCACGGTTGCCGGCGCGGGGTTCATAAATTTTCATTTATCGAGAAAATTTTTCGCTCACAGCATCGAGGGTATAGTGAACACAGGGGAGAACATCGGACAGAACGGCACTCTCAAAGACCAAAAAATAATGATCGAGTTTACCGATCCGAACCCTTTCAAGCCGTTTCACATCGGCCACCTGATGACCAACGCCATCGGCGAATCCATCGCGCGGATTCTCGAACACTCCGGCGCAGAGGTAACTCGCGCGAATTATCAGGGCGATGTCGGGCTGCATGTGGCCAAGGCTATTTACATGCTCCTAGAAAATCCGAAAGAATATCTCGTTCGAAACGAATCTACCAGCAGGCAGGCTATTTTTATCGGCAAAGCCTACGCCGCCGGTTCGGAAGCGTATGAAAATGATCCTGGAGCCAAAGCAAAAATAGATGAAATAAATAAAAAAATCTACAGCAAAAGCGATGAACAAATAAACGAGACTTATGATTGGGGCTTCAAAGTGACCATGGACGCTTTTCAGGATTTGTATGAGATGCTCGGCACAGAATTTGATTTTTACTTTTTGGAGAGCCAGATGGCGCTAGTCGGCAAGGATATTGTTCTAGCGAATGTCGGCAAAGCCGCAGGTCCTGATGGAAAAGGAACGATTTTTGAAGAATCGGACGGAGCCATTGTCTTCAAGGCGGAAAAGCACGACCCGAAGCTGCACACCAGAGTTTTCATAACCTCGCAAGGCCTGCCTACTTATGAGACAAAAGAGCTAGGGCTGACCGAACAAAAATTTGAAAAGGCGCCTGATTTGGATCTTTCCATCATTGTGACTGCGAACGAACAAATGGATTATATGCGAGTGGTTACCAAAGCTGTTTCCCTCATCAGCCCCGAGCATGCATCAAAGATGAAGCATATTTCCCACGGCATGATGCGTTTCACCGCAGGAAAAATGAGCTCCAGAAAGGGCAATGTCATAACCGGTGAGTCTCTCTTGAATGATGTTCGAGATAGCATCTTAGAAAAGATGACGGATAGAGAATTTTCCATTGTAGATCAAGAAAAAATTGCTGCGGATGTCGCCGTGTCGGCGATAAAATATTCAATACTCAAACAATCAACCGGCGGGGACATCATTTATGATTTCGAAAGCTCGATTTCTTCCGAAGGGGACTCCGGCCCATACCTGCAATATTCGCATGCCCGCGCGAAGTCCATCTTAGAAAAGGCCGCCAAAGAAAATATCCTGCCCGACCCGCATGCTTTTCCCGAGGAAATTTTTGAAGTGGAAAAATTGTTGTACAAATTTCCTGAGATCGTCCTGCGTTCGGCAAAAGAATATGAACCGCACTATATTGCCAACTATTTAATAGAAATCGCCCGCGCGTTCAATAGTTTCTACGGCAACAATTTGATTGTAGATAAAAAAGACGAATCTTCCGGCTACAAAATCGCGCTGACTTATGCATTTTCCTTTGTCATGAAAACCGGCTTACACCTCCTCGGTATTAAAGCCCCGGATAAAATGTAGTAGAATGTTTGAATGACTCAGACTCAGGCTTTAAATATTTTAAAAACCGGCGCGAATGTTTTCCTGACCGGCGAGCCGGGCGCGGGCAAGACGCATACGATAAACAATTTCGTAAATTACTTGCGGGATTGCGAAGTAGAGCCGGCGATTACCGCTTCGACGGGCATCGCCGCGACGCACATCGGCGGCATGACGATTCATTCCTGGAGTGGCATAGGCATCAAGACAAAACTTGATAAATATGATTTGGATAAAATTGCTTCGAGCGAATACATCGCCAAGCGTGTGCATCGCACCAAGGTTTTAATTATAGATGAGATATCCATGCTTTCCACGGGCATGCTCGATATGGTAGATATGGTTTGCCGGGAAATAAAACAAAAGGGTGAGGCCTTCGGCGGAATACAAATCGTTCTCGTCGGAGATTTTTTTCAGCTGCCGCCGATTATAAAAAGAGAATTTACACACGAGAAACAAAGTTCACTCATGAGTAATTCTAAAAGCAAACCAATTTTCGCCTACGAAGGGGGAGCATGGGAGCGCTCGAGGCCAGTTGTCTGCTATTTGAACGAACAACACCGCCAAGACGACTCGGATTTCCTTTCAGTGCTCTCGGCTATACGTGCGAATAATATAAAAGCAGAGCATAAAGCGCACATAGTCGCGCGAAAGATCGATCATGATGATATGCCTGAAGAGACTATGCATATTACCAAGCTTTTTTCGCACAATATAAATGTCGATCAGGTAAATAATTTAGAGTTGGCGAAACTGGAAGAAGAAGTGAAATGTTTTGAGATGCTATCAAGTGGAAATGATAAATTAGTGGAAGTGCTAAAAAAAGGCTGCCTGTCGCCGGAGAAATTAGAGCTAAAAATCGGCGCGGTGGTGATGTGCACCAAAAATAATCCGAAAGAAAGGTTCGTGAACGGCACACTCGGTACAATTGTGGACTACGAAGAATTCAGTGGATACCCGATTATTAAAACCAAAAGCGGACACAATATAGTCATAACGCCCATGGATTGGACAGTTGAAGAAAACGGCAAAATCCGCGCGCAGATAACCCAAGTTCCGCTCCGTCTCGCTTGGGCGATAACTGTGCACAAGAGTCAGGGCATGAGCATGGACGCGGCGGTGATGGACCTGTCGCAAGTGTTTGAATTCGGGCAGGGCTATGTGGCGCTCTCGCGAGTGCGCCGGCTCTCGGGGCTGTACCTGCTCGGCATAAATGAACACGCTCTCAAGGTACATCCGGAGATTTTGAAAAAAGATGTTGATTTTAAAATTAAATCCGCCGAAGCCGTGCAAGTTTTCGGCAACATCGGCGCAGCCGAACTCAAAAAAATGCATGAGAATTTTGTAGTTGTGTGCGGAGGGAAGGTGAAAGAGCCGAACTTGGGAGCTCGGCTCCCAAGTTCGGCTGAAAAGAACGGATTTTCCGAAATAAGAGAGAAACATCCAAACGCCTATCGCCCCTGGAGCGTAGAGCAAGACGAAGAATTGGCGAAATCATTTTCCGAAGGCGCGAAAATAGAAAACCTAATGCAAAAATTCGGCCGCAAAAGAGGCGGGATAACATCGAGGCTTGAAAAGCTGGGTTTGCGGAAGCAACTTTAAAAGTCTTAATGTGCACAAATATACACATCTACGCCATGGCGTAGATTAGCTGCAGGGTATATAATTGTGAATATGCAAGGAAGGAAAAAATTCAGCTATAAAGGTGTTTCTGTAAATCTTTTAGGTTTACCCACTTTCGATGTCTCAAAAAATAAACAAGATATTCCTAAACGTCAGTATCTTCGCTCTTTCTTTTATTATCTACAAGTCCCGCGCGCACCGCGATGCCGTGAACAAAAAAGTAATGGCAGAGATGAACAGTCCGGAAAACAAAAAGAAGTATGAACACATGCCGATGCCTTTCGACATGAAGCGTTTTGCTTATGGTGGATTCAAGGCTATCGTGGAAGCGTAATATGTCGTTGTTGTATTGCTTTTAGTATGTGTTATATTATATATACAAGCGTTGAAGGGGACATCACCCCTGAGCTTTGGGAAGAACACTAGCTAGAACCGTTCTTGCTAGTATGTAGAACCCAGTAAATGAGAAGCAACAAAGGTGGTACCACGGGTGAGAAACTCGTCCTTGTATAGCAATTTTGAATTGTTGTACGAGGACGGGTTTTTTTATTTATATGAACGAAGAAAATAAAAATTTAAAGAGTGATGCAGCAAAGCGCGAAGAAGCGGTTTTGGAGTTTTGGAAAGAAAATAAAATTTTTGAAAAGTCTTTGGACCAGACGAAGAAGGGAAAAGAATTTATTTTCTACGAAGGTCCGCCGACGGCGAATGGGAAACCGGGGATACACCACTTGGAGGCTCGCGCTTTCAAGGACGCGATTCCGCGGTACAAAACGATGCAGGGTTTTCATGTGCGCCGAAAGGGCGGGTGGGACACGCATGGTCTGCCGGTGGAACTTCAGGTGGAAAAAAAACTTGGGCTGAATTCTAAAAAAGCGATTGAAGAGTACGGTATAGAAAAATTCAACAAAGAATGCAAAGAGTCCGTCTGGGAATATTTGGATGTATGGAATAAATTTACGAAGCGCATTGGTTACTGGGTGGATCAGGATAAGCCGTTTGTCACTTATGAAAATGATTACATTGAATCCGTATGGAATGTGCTGAAAAAAGTTAATGACCAGAAATTACTTTTCAAGGATTACAAAGTCGTGCCATGGTGCCCGAGATGCGGCACAGCTCTTTCTTCGCACGAGCTCGCGCAGGGGTATGAAGATGTGAAAGATTTGTCTGTTTATGTGAAATTTAAAGTGAAAGGAGAAAAATTTAAGGATACGTATATATTGGCTTGGACAACGACACCTTGGACCTTGCCAGGGAATGTTGCTTTGGCTGTGGGTAAAGACATTAAATATTCTTGGATTCAGACTGCCAACGATCTTTATATTATAGCTTCGGATTTAATTCCAAAATTATTTACTTCAGAAACAATTAAAGTAAAAGATGAATTTTATAGTAAAGATTTAATTGGTTTAGAATACGAACCGCTTTTTTCTTTTCTTGCGGATGGTATTTCTGAAAGTGAAAAACCGAAATTGGGAAAAGCTTTCAAGGTATATGCAGCGGATTTTGTAAACACTCAGGACGGTACAGGCATTGTTCACACGGCCGTCATGTACGGACAAGATGACTTCGCGCTTGGAACGGAAGTTGGCTTGCCGAAGCATCATTTGGTGAATCTTGAGGGTAAATTTATAAAAGGCACAGGGTTTTTGGAGGGCAGATTTGTGCGGGAAACGGACCCGAACGGCAAGCCGACGCTTGCGGTGGATATAATTGACGACTTAAAGAAAAGAAACTTATTTTTCAAACAGGAAAATTACAAACACTCATATCCGCATTGCTGGCGATGCAAAACCGCGCTCATATATTACGCGCGGGATTCTTGGTATATCCGAATGTCGGATCCAAAAATCAAAAAAGAGCTCATCAGCGAAAATAAAAAAATAAATTGGGAGCCGGAATATATCCGCGAGGGCAGGTTTGGCGAATGGCTCAAAGAGATAAAAGATTGGGCGATATCGCGCGAACGGTACTGGGGCACACCTTTGCCGGTATGGATATGCACGGACTGCAAAAAAACTGAGGTCGTCGGAAGTATTGAGGACTTGAAAGAAAAAACAAAAAAGTCCGGCAATAAATATTTTGCTATGCGGCACGGGCAAGCGGATAATAATGTAAATGATTTTCATTATAGGGAATTGCAGGAAAGTGCCGCGCTGACTGAGATAGGAAGGGATCAGATAAAAAAAAGTATCAAAAATTTCAACCACAAAATAGATGTTGTAATTTCTTCTACTTTAAAAAGAGCCAAACAAACAACACAAGTAGTTTGTGAAAATATTAAATTTCCGCTCGAGAATGTTGTTTATGATGAACGCGCAAGGGAGTGGGAAGTCAGCTCTCTTTTTGACGGCAAAGAAAGGGTTGTGTTTAAGAAATATTACAATGTAGATTACTTAGATAATCCAGGGGAAGTTTTGCCGGAAGGGGAGAGCTTCGCTCAAGTGATTAAAAGAGTCGGAGATTTTATTTATGATTTAGAAAAAAAATATTCAGGCAAAAATATTCTCATTGTCGGACATGAGGGAGCGACGCGAGCGCTTAGCTTTCTGGCAAAAGGTTTGTCCTTTAGCGATTTGTCGAGCGAGAATGACCCGCTCGTTTCTCTCAAAAATGCAGAAATCAAAGAATTTAATTTTGTGCCGCTTCCGCATAATGAAAATTATGAATTAGATTTACACAAGCCTTTCATTGATGAAATAAAGCTTTCTTGCAAATGTGGCGGCGATCTCATACGCACAAAAGAAGTCATGGATGTCTGGTTTGATTCTGGCGCAATGCCTTTCGCGCAGGATCATTATCCGTTTGACCCCACACCAAAGCAAGCTTGGTACGGGGCAGGAAATAAAAAGTCTCAGCAGATTTTATATCCAGCTGATTTCATATGCGAAGCAGTAGATCAGACTCGCGGCTGGTTTTATACTCTGCACGCTGTCGGAATTTTGATGGGGCGGGGGAAGGCTTACAAAAATGTGATCTGTCTCGGACACTTGCTCGATGCTAATGGCAAAAAAATGTCCAAATCTATCGGCAACGTCGTCGACCCGTGGATCATGATGGAGAAATACGGGGTGGACACGCTTCGGCTTTGGATGTATTCGGTTAATCAGCCCGGCGAATCGAAAAATTTTGATGAAAAAACTGTGCAGCTGCTTCACAGCCAAGTTTTCGGCCTGCTTTACAATGTACTGGCGTTTTATGAGTTGTACCGTGACAAGAATTTAGAAAAAAATGACAAGCTTAAATCAAAAAATATTTTGGATGTTTGGATTTTGGCAAGGCTTGATGAACTTGTGAAGCTCAGCACGGAAAATTTGGATAGTTACAAATTGCTTGAGCCGGTGCGTGGAATGCGGGATTTTATCGGCGACCTTTCGACATGGTACTTGCGCCGCTCGCGCGAGAGAATTAAAAATGACGACAAAGACGCTAAACAAACTTTGTATTTTGTTTTGAAAAGCTTGGCAAAAATTCTGGCACCCTTTGCGCCTTTTACGGCAGAAGATATTTGGCTTAAGTTAAAAACCAAAGATGATGTAGAAAGTGTGCATTTAGCTGAATGGCCGAAGGCAGGCAAAATTCATTCTGGTATTCTTGAGAATATGAGAATAGTTAGGAATATTGTGAGTTTAGGGCTAAAAGAAAGACAGAAAGCAATATTGCCTGTGCGTCAAACACTTTCAAAACTTGAAGTGAAAAATTTTGATTTGAGCAAAGAATATATTGAACTCGTAAAAGATGAGCTGAATGTGAAAGAGGTAAAGCAAAACAAAAATCTTGAAGCTGAAGTCGCGCTTGATACCACAATTACTCCGGAGCTCAAAGCCGAAGGGGATTATCGCGAATTTATGCGCTCCATCCAAGACAAAAGAAAAGAATTAAACCTAGCACCTAGCGATAAAATGGCACTTCCAGTGGAAACAATATACAAGATATACAAAATAATGCCTGTATTGGAGATGCACATGCTTCGCGTGGCAGCTGTGGCAACTCTCATCTGCGACAATTTTGAGGGATTTGTGCCGAAAGAAGAAATAATCACGGTTTGCTTGCTGCATGATATGGGTAATATTATCAAATCAAATTTTGAGTTTATGCCGGAATCATTGGAACCGGAGGGGTTGGAATATTGGCAAAATGTAAAAGATGAGTTCGTAAAAAAATACGGAAATGATGAAGAAAAAGCTCACGGGAAAATCATGGAAGAAATTGGTGTGTCTAAAAAAATAATAGGACTTGTGAACAAAATTAGCTTTAAATACGCTTGTGATTATAAAGAAAATAAAGACTTTGTTATTAAAATAATAAATTATGCGGATTGGCGAGTCAGTCCTTGTGGTGTAGTTTCTTTTGATGAACGCATGATTGAATCAAAGAGTCGCTACAAACTTAAAACCAAAGCTGAAGAAGACGAACGAGAAAGACTGATTATTTGTGCCAAAGAAATCGAAAAGCAAATTTTCGCTAAATGCAAAATAAAACCGGAGGATATCAACGATGAAACTGCGACGCCAATAATTTCAAAACTAAAAAATTTCATGATAAAATAGGCAGATAGAATAGTCAGCCATGCATCACATTCATCACACCGAAGGAATAATATTGGGAAGCGTAAATCAGGGGGAAGCGGGGAAATATTTTCATATTTTTACGCGCGATCTGGGAATGGTTTATGCCACCGCACAGGGGGTGCGTAAAATATCTTCGAAACTGCGTTTTGTTTTGCAGGATTTTGCTTATCTGAAAATTGACCTTGTTCAGGGTAAAAATATTTTCCGAGTCACCAGCGCCTCAAAGACAAATATACTAGAAAAAATTACGAAAACGCCGGAAACATTTGAAGTTTTTGCAAATGTTGCCCGCTTGTTAAAAAGACTGCTCGCCGGCGTCGAGCCAAACGAGGCTTTGTTTAATGATGTGCTAAACGGTTTGTCTATTCTAGAGAAAAGCAAAACAAAAGAAGATTTACTGAATATTGAAGCTATCATTGTCTTGCGGATATTGAACAATTTAGGTTATATAGGAGAACATGAGATATCGGACAATTTGACCAAGTCTCCATTCGAGGAAAATTTAGTGTTTGAGATTTCTAAGGATAGAAGCAAAGTGCTCACCCAGATAAATAAGGCTCTAAAAGAGACGCATTTATGATATACTCATATAATGGCGAACGACGGGGATAAACTAAACAGAATAGAAGAACTCAAAGGCAAACTTTTTAGTAAAAGTTATCAAACAAAGATAGAACACAGAGACAGCTTTACGCATTTAGACAGAAAGGACATACCGGAGGCATGGGAGTCCAGCTCTAAGGATGCCGGGCCGCATGTCCCGTATCAGGACAGATTTTTTATGAGAACTTCTATATTTAAGAACTTTTTTTATTTTTCATTAGTTTTTTTTATTTTGACGCTGGCGTACGCCTCGTATGTTTTTTTTGCCGGCGGAAATACTGTCTCTAATGACAACATTGTTATTTCCATAGTCGGAAACAACTTCGTGGCCGGCGGGGAAGAACTCTCGCTGGTTGTCGGGATTACGAATAAAAATAGCTCTTCACTAGATTTAGTCGACCTCGTTTTGGAATATCCAAAAAATTCTGCTAGCTCACAAGTCGCGTCTTCGGCAGCAACGGAGAGATTCCGCCAGACCTTGGGCACGATTCCGGCCGGAGCGGTACGCAATGAAAGTTTGAAAATAGTTCTCTTTGGGCAACAGGGAACGGTGCGTCCGATAAAAATAACTCTGGAGTACCGCGTGGAGGGATCCAATTCTATTTTCGTTAAAGAAAAATTTTATGATGTGACTATAAATTCTACCCCGCTAAACCTCACCATAGATGCTCCGATGGTCATAAGTTCGAATCAAGATATTACTCTCAATATCAAAGAGACGCTGAACGCCACAAAATCCGCCTCTAAAATACTCCTCAAGCTTGATTACCCGGTCGGTTTCCAATTTCTTTCATCAACTCCGGCGCCTACGCTCGGAAACAATGTCTGGAGTCTGGGGGATATGGCTCCCGGAGCGGTACGCAATATTTCTATCACCGGGAAAATGGTTGATGTCGCTGACGGAGAAGAAAAATTTTTCCATATAACAAGCGGTTCGCAGTCCAGCACTGACAAGTCTATGATTGATGTTGTTTTCAATGCGATCTCGCACGTAGTTGTCATAAAAAAACCTTTTATTGAAGCAAGGCTTTTGGTTAACGGAGTGCACCAAAGCGAGTATGCCATTCCTGGGAAAAATACAATCCAAGGACAGATAGAATGGAAGAATAATTTAGATACAAAAGTAAATGATTTATCCATTACCGCAAAGATTCTGGGAAATGCGGTCAATCGTAAAACGATAAATTCACAAAGAGGCTTTTACAACTCAGCGACTGACGTGATAACGTGGGATAAAAATTATATTGAGGCATTTGGAGAGATAAACCCCGGGGATTCTGGGACTGTAAATTTTTCCTTGTCCCCGATGCCGTTATTTTCTGCTACAGAAGGCATGCTTTCCGACCCTTCTATCAACATAGAGATTTCTGTATCCGGCAAGCAGTCTATATCCGGTTATGCAACTACCAACTTAAATAATTCTGATTCGGGAGTTGTGCGGATTATTTCTGACATTGGGCTCGCAGGTAAAGCGCTTTATTATTCGGGACCTTTTACAAACAAAGGCCCGGTGCCGCCGAAAGTTGAACAGGAAACGACTTATACTATCCAGTGGTCTCTGTCCAATACAGCCAACAATATTTCGAAAGGAGTCGTGCGCTCTTCTTTGCCTCCGTGGATTCGTTTTGTCGGCACGATATCGCCTCCTCTGGAAGACCTGACTTACAACGCTTCCACAAGAGAAATCGTCTGGAATGCGGGCAGGATTCCGAAAGGGACCGGCATCACTACAGCCGACCGCAGTGTTTCTTTTCAGGTTTCCTTTTCTCCTTCGCTTTCTCAAGTCGGAACTATCCCGGTTTTGGTGCGAGATGCAGTTTTGACTGGGCATGATGATTTTGCTAATGTAGATGTGCGAGCGACCAAGGGCTCGCTTCGCACTTCGCTCGATAGCGATCCTCTATTCCCTGCGGATGGAGGCACGGTAGTGGAATAAATTATGAAAAAAGAAAATATCAAAGAGACACAGAATGATTTAATGGAAAAAATAGTCTCGCTTTGTAAAAGGCGCGGTTTTGTTTTTCAGGGTTCGGAAATTTATGGGGGACTCGGAGGCACTTTCGACTGGGGGCATTTCGGAGTGGCTTTGAAGAATAATATCAAGCAGGCATGGTGGAAAAAATTCGTCGATGGCCGGAGGGATATGTACGGCGTCGATGCGGCGATACTAATGAACAGCAAGGTCTGGGAGGCGAGCGGGCATGTGGCTGGATTCTCCGATCCGCTTATAGAATGCGAGAAATGCAAAAAAAGATTTCGCGCTGATCAGCTTTCGGATATAAAAAAATGTCCGGAATGCGAAGGCAAACTAGGGAGTATGAGACAGTTTAATATGATGTTCGCCACAAAAATAGGCGCAATGGAAGATTCTGCTGCGACTGTCTATTTGCGTCCAGAGACAGCTCAAGGAATGTTTGTGAATTTCAAAAACACAGTGGATGCTTTTCACCCGAGGCTGCCTTTCGGCATGGCGCAGATCGGCAAGGCTTTCAGAAATGAAATCACGCCTCGTGATTTTCTTTTCCGCCAGCGAGAATTTGAGCAGATGGAGATAGAATATTTTGTGCGGCAGGGGACTTGGGAAAAATATTTTGAATATTGGAAAGATGAGATGACCGAATGGATGCAGGAGATCGGTATCGATATTAAGAGAGTGCATGAATTGGAAGTGCCGGCTGAGGACAGGGCGCATTATTCCAGCCGCACTATAGATTTCGAGTTTGACTATCCTTTCGGTAAAAAAGAACTTTTCGGCCTGGCTTACAGGACGGATTTTGACTTGAAAAATCACAAACTTGATTATATTGATGAAGAAATGGGAGAAAAAATAGTTCCGCATGTCATCGAGCCGACTTTTGGCGTCGATCGCGCGGTGCTCGCGCTGATTGTTTCTGTTTATGCCGAAGACCAAAAAGATGGCGAAGTCCGTTCATATTTAAAATTTAAGCCGAGCATCGCTCCGGTTATCTGTGCCGTATCTCCTTTGCTTAAAAACAAACCTGAACTTGTAGAATATGCCAACACGAAAGTATTCGCGCCGCTTAAGGCCGAGTTTGGTAGAGTGGCATGGGACGACAATGGCAACATAGGCAAGCGCTATCGCAGGCAGGACGAAATAGGCACGCCGTTTTGCATCGTGGTGGACTTTGATACCCTCACAGACAACACAGTTACCGTACGCGACCGCGATACAGGAGAGCAGGAGAGAATACCGGTAGCGGAACTGAAAAATTATATAAATTCCAAGATTAGTATATAAATGAAATTCTCAAAAAAAGTTTTGCATAACGGGCTGCGGGTTATCACGGTGCCGATGAAAGACAATCCTACTGTGACTGTCTTGGTATTAGTGGAAGCAGGTTCGAAATATGAGGAGAAAAAAGTGAATGGCATTTCGCATTTTTTGGAGCATATGTGCTTCAAGGGTACGACCAAACGGCCCAAAGCCGTCGATATTTCAAAGGAACTGGATGCTCTCGGCAGCCAGTACAATGCTTTTACGGCGCAGGAATACACCGGGTATTATGCCAAGTCCGATGCTCGGCATTTCAAACAGATTTTTGATATTGTGTCGGACGTGTACTTGAATTCCACTTTTCCTAATGCGGAGATGGAGAGGGAGAAAGGCGTGATTATCGAGGAAATAAATATGTACGAAGATATGCCTAACCGCCATGTGCAGGATCTGATGATGAAGCTGCTCTATGGAGATACTCCGGCTGGCTGGAACATCGCCGGCACCAAGGAAAATATTTTAAATATGAAGCGCGATGATTTTGTTTCATATAAAAATTCTCACTATCTGCCGGAAGCCACGGTGCTCGCGGTGGCGGGGAAGGTTACCGAGAAAGAAGTAATGAGCGAAGTGAATAAAATTTTTGGCATTGTGAAGAGGGGCAAGAAAGGTTCAAAAATAAAAGTTAAAGAAATACAGAAGAAGCCGGAAGCACTAGTGAAGTTCAAGGAAACAGACCAGACGCATTTTGTGCTGGGTGTGCGCACCTACGGACTTTTTAACAAAAAGAGCGCGGTTCTTTCTGTGCTCGGCGGGGTGCTCGGCGGGGGAATGAGCTCGCGGCTTTTTGTGAAGCTTCGCGAAGAGATGGGCGTGGGCTACTATGTGCGCGCATATAACGATGCTTATACCGACCACGGATTTTTCCAAATTTCCGCCGGAGTGGATAATAAAAGAATTGATGAAGTGATTTACGCGGTTCTCGAAGAATGCAGAAAATTGAAAAAATTCAAAGTGACTCCCGAGGAGCTGAATAAAGTCAAAGAATGTCTGATAGGCAACATGAAGCTGACTCTGGAATCAAGCGACGACATCGCTAACTTTCACGGCGGACAGGAACTTTTGAAAAGAGAAATTTTAACTGCGGAGGAAAAAGCCAAAGAAATACGCAAAGTCACGGCGAGCCAAATCCAAGCTATGGCGAAAGATATTTTTAAAAACGAGAAGCTCAATTTAGCGCTTATTGGACCTTTTAAAGAAAAAGAGAAGTTTTTGAAAATGTTGAAGTTTTAGTTCTTTTGCCTAGAGATACTTTTATGTTATCATGATTCTATGTTTGAAAAGAACCCTAATGCTACTTCCATTTCTATAACTACCGGTACGATGATCCGGGTGGTTCTTGTTGGTCTCTCTGTATTTTTGGTATGGTTTTTACGGGACTTACTTCTTGTCGTGCTCACTTCTATTGTACTTGCATCTTTTGTGGAATCAGCTGTTCCTTATTTTAAGAAAATAAGATTTAATAGAGTTTTTGGAATTGTGGTTTTATATGCCGTCTCGCTTTCCATACTCGCCGGTTTATTTTATCTTTTTGCTCCGCTCTTAATAACTGAAATTTATAATTTTTCCAATTTTATTTCAGCTTACATACCGGGTGTTTCTTTCCTAAATTATTTCCAAAATGAAGCATTTTCCGGAGCGAAGGATTTGGTGAATTCACTCGGGGGCAACTTTTCAATTGAGACGCTGTTCTCTGTATCCAAAGCTTTCATCCTGAATCTTTCCGGAGGATTTTTCCAAGCACTTTCTTTTACCTTCGGAAGCGTTTTCAATTTTATATTAATTATTCTTATTTCTTTTTATCTGGCAATTCAGGAAAGAGGAATAGAAAATTTCCTGCGTCTTATTTTCCCAATTAAGCATGAAGATTATGTGGTAGATTTGTGGGAGCGTTCCCGTCGCAAGATTGCTTTATGGCTAAAGGGGCAGGCAGTGCTAGGGGTTGTCGTGGGAGTCATTATTTATTTGGTTTTGTCTCTTCTTGGAATCGAGTATGCGCTTCTCTTGGCCATTATCGCGGGAGTTATGGAAATTGTCCCTTACGGTATCATTGTCGCCCTTATTCCCGCCTTTACTTTTTCTTATCTCTCCGGCGGCATTCAGAGCGCGCTCATGGTTTCCGGCGCTTACTTGATTGTCCACCAATTTGAAGTTTTTCTCTTTACTCCGATTATCATCAAAAAAATAGTGGGCTTGTCCCCGATAGTCATAATACTTTCCGCGCTTATAGGTTTTGAATTGGGAGGAGTTTGGGGCACTGTGCTGGCTATTCCTATCGCCGTCATCGTCATGGAATTTTTGAGCGATATTGAAAAGAATAAAAGTTTAGCGAGAACCGGCAATAAGTAGCTGAAGAAATAATGTCTCAAAAAAAATCTTTTTACATTACGACAACTCTGCCATATGTGAACTCCGATCCGCATATCGGTTTTGCCATGGAAATTATCCGGGCCGATGTCGTGGCTCGGGCCAAACTCATACAAGGATATGAAGTATTTTTCAATACCGGCACGGACGAACACGGCGCTAAAATTTTCGCCGCCGCAGTCGCAGAGGGGAAAGACGTCAAAGAATATGTGGATGGATACGAAGCAAAATTCCGCGGGCTGGATGAATTGCTTGGAATTTTAGACGATGTGCATTTTATCAGGACGACTGATCCGCATCACATATCCGCCGCGCAGGAATTCTGGAGACGCTGCAATGATAACGGATATATTTATAAAAAAATATATAAGGCGAAATATTGCGTCGGTTGCGAGCTGCAAAAAACCAATTCAGAATTAAATGAAAAAGGACAGTGCCCGCTTCATCCCAACAATAAAATTGAGCTGATTGACGAGGAGAATTACTTTTTTCAATTTTCTGCCTTTCAAAAGCCTCTCCTCGAATTATACGAAAAAAATCCAAATTTCGTCTGGCCTGTTTCCCGCTACAGTGAAATAAAATCTTTTGTGGCGAGAGGTCTCGAAGATTTTTCTATTTCCCGCCTGAAGTCCAAAATGCCCTGGGGTGTGCCTGTGCCGGGGGACGACAAGCATATAATGTATGTATGGTTTGACGCGCTGGTTAATTACATTTCTACTCTTGGCTGGCCGGAAAACAAAGAAAACTTTGAAAAATTCTGGGTAAATGGCACGCCGATGCAATATTGCGGCAAGGATAATCTGCGCCAACAGTCGGCGATGTGGCAGGCGATGCTCATGGCTGCCGGATTGCCACCAACTCACTTTATCGTTATCAACGGCTTTCTGACGGCGGAAGGCGGAGTCAAAATGTCTAAATCCATTGGGAATGTCGTCAGTCCCTACGATTTGGTAAAAGAATACGGCATGGACGCCGTCCGTATTTTTTTTCTGAAAGAAGTTAGCCTCTTTGAAGACAGCCCTTTTACCATGGAGAGATTTAAAGATGCGTATAATGCCAATCTGGCAAATGGTCTGGGCAATTTAGCGTCTCGCATTTTGACTCTATCTTCCAAGTATCTTGAGAAGTCTCCTGAAATTCCGAAGAATCTGATACTCAGAGATTTTTTTGACCATCTGGAAAAGTTTGATATTAAGGAATCGGTGGATTATATCTGGAGTGAAATTGCGGAAATTGATAAGTCGATTCAGGAGACCGAGCCTTTTAAATTAGTCAAAGTAAATGAGAAAGAAGGCAAAGAATTAATTTCTAACTTAGTGGTGCAATTGTTTACTATTGCCAATATGCTGAAGCCTATACTGCCTCAGACGAGCGACATCTTAAAGACTTTGATTAAAGAAAATAAAAAGCCCGAGACTCCTTTATTCCCCAGAAAAGATTAAGAACCTCACCCCAGCCCTCTCCTTGTTAAGGAGAGGGGGAAAGTCGTTGACTTTTTTATGAAAAGGAGTAATATATAAGGTATGCAAAGTACAGTTCCAAAAATGATGGCAATGATGATGGGAACCCAAAAATTCGGGGCTATTCATTGCGTTGCATAATTAAACTTTAAAACATGAACACAAAAAATAGCCCCGAATAAGGGCTATTTTTTTACTCTATTATTAATAACTTTTAAAAAATCATATGCAAGAAAAACTAAAAAATTATCTTAAAGATGCAGGGCTGCAAATTTCCAATTTGGAAGTTGCAGAAAAGTTTGGCAATGATTTAGGTGCTGTTCTGGAGACAGTATTAAATACACAGGAAGATGTAGAAAAGTTGCTTACTTATCAAGTGCCAAAACTCGGGGAAGACGGGATCGTTTCTATCATAGATGAATTAAGCGACACTCCGTATAAGTTAAAAAAAATTCTACTGTACAATAATTTTAATGATGAAGAAATTAATAAATTGGTTTATAAGCTAAATAAAGTTATGGAATTGTTGCACAGTGAAATCGGCTCTGATTGGACGGGAATTTACAAAAAACTAAATACGGAGACGGGGCCCGCTCTGGTTAAATTGGCCTATAAAGGCATTGCAAGCAGAGTGGAATTTCCTCTGACGAAAGAATTTTCCAAACACAGCACTAACTCTACCGTCGGCCTATCTGGCAAAGCGGTTTTAGTGACTAACGTAGGGAAGCATAGACAAGAAGGCAAGCCGTATTACACCTACGATGAAAAAATAAAATCCGAATTGTGCATGCCAATTTTTTCGAAAGATAAAGAAGTAATTGGAATTATTAATCTTGAATCCCTGCAGGAAAACTTTTTCGATGAAGAAAAAATAGAAAAAGCGGCAGTGGCTTGTGTATTGCTGTCGGAAAAATTATAATTGGTCATTGTTATGACCCCCAAATACATAGACATACACAGCCATGTAAACTTCAAAGCGTTCGACGAGGATCGAGATGAAGTTATTCGCCGTGCTTTGGCGAATGATACTTGGATAATCAATGTGGGCACGCAGGTGGACACTTCCCAAAAGGCGGTGGAGATGGCAAATCAGTATCCTGAGGGCGTTTACGCTATTATTGGGTTGCACCCTATACACACCGGCGCTTCATATCATGATGAGAAAGAATTGGGTGAAGGGGGAAAAGAATTTACTTCGCGCGGAGAAAGTTTCGACAAAGAATCTTACCGAGAACTTTTGAAAGACCCGAAAGCAAATAAAAAAATAGTGGGCATAGGGGAATGCGGGTTGGATTATTATAGGTGTACGCCGGAATCAATTGCAAAACAAAAAAAAGATTTTATTAGCCAGATAGAATTGGCGAATGAATTTAATAAGCCTTTGATGCTGCATATCCGCAATAATCCTGAAGACAAAATAAAAAATGCATACAAAGATAGTCTTGAAATTTTAAAACAGCACGCGAAGGTCAAAGGTGATGTACATTTTTTTGCGGGGACCATAGAAGAAGCAAAAAGTTTTGTTGATTTCGGCTTCGCTCTTTCTTTTACAGGAGTTATAACTTTTACCAAGGATTATGATGAAGTCATTAGAAACACTCCGCTTGATATGATTATGTCTGAGACAGATTCTCCCTATGTGACGCCCACGCCATACAGAGGTAAGAGAAATGAGCCTTCTTATGTGCGGGAAGTGGTCAAAAAAATTGCTGAGGTTAAAAACTTGCCTGAAGAGAAGGTTGCAAAGGCAATAATAGAAAATGCTAAGCGGGTGTTTACTTTCTAGAGTGTTTTTGCTAAGATGAAATCCACATGTCAGACGAAGAAGTTAAAGCTAATATCGAAGAAGTAGAGGGAGTGGAAGCGAATTCCAAGGTATACGAACTCGGCTATCTTTTGGTGCCGACGATTGCGGCAGATGATGTGCCAGTTTCTTATGGTAATTTGAAAGAACTCGTCTCGTCCTTGGGTGGAGAGAATATTGCGGATGAAATGCCAAAGATGATCAGCCTCGCTTACTCTATGACAAAAGTTATTTCCAATGTGCGAAGCAAATTTAACACTGCTTATTTCGGTTGGGTCAAGTTCACTATGGACGCGCAAAAAGTTTTAGAATTAAAGAAAGTTCTTGATCTTGATATAAAAATTATTAGATTTTTACTCTTAAA
This sequence comes from Candidatus Nomurabacteria bacterium, assembly GCA_943359365.1. Lineage (GTDB taxonomy): Bacteria > Patescibacteriota > Minisyncoccia > Phycocordibacterales > UBA9973 > UBA9973. Next base: position 30,558 of record CALRHG010000002.1, read on the forward strand.
AACTGTCAAAGAAAATACTATTGCCGCAAAAAGATTCGTACGCGGAGAAACATACAAGCGGCCGGTGAAGAAGGAAAACGAGACAGCCACTCCTATCAACAAAGAAGAAATTGATAAAGAAATCGACGCTTTGGTCGCAGTATAATTATTAGTAACTTACCCCGCCCATTACGGGCGGGGTGAATAAATCACTATGTATTTAAATAAAGCAATAATTGTAGGCAATCTAACTCGCGATCCGGAACTCGCTACTATTCCTTCCGGCCAAAAAGTTTGTAAATTTGGAGTGGCGACGAACCGAGTTTGGAAAGATAAGAGCGGTGCCAAACAAGAATCGGTTACATTTCATAATGTCGTAGTCTGGGGCAGGCAGGCGGAAACTTCAGCGCAATATTTAAAGAAAGGCCAGCAAGTGATGATCGAGGGGCGCATAGAGACTCGCAGCTGGGACGACAAGACTTCTGGGGAGAAAAAATATCGAACAGAAATCATTGCGGATAGAGTGCAGTTTGGTTCAAAAGGGGGAGCGGCAGGTGCAAGCGGTGCAGCACCAAGCACGGGAGCCGGCAAAGCTGCATCAAGCACTGGCGAAGTCGACAGTATAGAATACCCGGAAGAAGACATTAATCCTGAAGACATTCCGTTTTAATAATTAACAAAAAATATGAAACAAGATTATTTTTCAGCCAATAACATAAAGTTTATAGACTACAAGGATATTGAAATCCTGAAGAAATTTTTAAATCCCAACGGTAAAATCGTGAGCCACAAGCGCACGGGGGTGACGGCAAAAAACCAGCGTCAGCTTGCTATGGCTATCAAGCACGCGCGATTCCTGGGCTTGCTGCCTTTTGTAGTAAAATAAAAACTCTTTCTTGGCATACTTTTTATAAAGCAATCTATCTGGCACTGCTGTGCCAGCGAACTTCTCGCGCCGTCGCGCTGCGAAAGGCTTTCTAAAAAGTACGCCTGCGACGAGTTTTTATATTCTTTCCACGTATTCTCCAGTTTCTGTGTTGATACTGACTACATCTCCTTCAGCGATAAACATCGGAGCGTTCAGGGTCGCACCGTTTTCTAGCGTTATGATTTTCATGCCGCCCTTTGAGGTGTCTCCGCGTACGGCCGGGGGAGCTTCCTTGACTACGAAATTCATTTTGATCGGCAGAGTAATTTTAATTATTTTTTCCTCATCATCGTCGTTGGTCCAGACCAAGGCCGTGACATTGCCATTTTGTTTCAGAAATTTTGCCGCATCGCCGATGAGCGCGAGGTCTAATTTGAACCTGTTGCTTTTATCAGCAGGGTCGCAGAACCAGTACTCACCTTTGTTGGTATAAAGAAAAGTAACTTCTTTTTTTTCTATATCTGCTTCGTCCGCTGATTCAGACACATGGAAAGTGGCATTTATGGTCTTGCCGGATATGAGAGTCTTGAGTTTGACTTGATTCTGAGGCTTTCGCTGCTGAGTGCGAGCCACATGGGACTCGATGACTTCGCAAGGTTCACCATCGTAAATAATTATTTTCTTTTCGCGAATTTCGCTGTATTCAAGTTTGGACATGGGTTCATATTAGCAGAAAAAGCTTTTTTAGCAAACTTGTCAACCTGGCAGGTTGACAAGTTTGCTGGGTTTACGGAGAATTAAAATATGCTTGATTGTGTTTTTAAAAACATGTTACAATTTATACACATGACTAAAAAAATTAGCTTAAAATTGAAAAGCATAAAATATTCAGGTGATTCCATAGGTGACGACATTCGTTTAGAAGTTGATATTTTGGGAAAATCTTCTAGTGTGAAGAAAAATATCAAAACAGGTACACAACAAAAGTTTGATAAAATAGTTGGCGAATTTGATACGGATAAAAAAATATTTGAATCTAATATTAATCTAAGAATTATCGAGGATGATCCAGTTTTTAATGATATTGGAAATCTGGAAACTAAAATTAAAATTGATACCTCTAAGCAAAATCAGGAGTTTTCATATGAAGTTTCAGTAAAAGAGTTCAGAGTTAATTTTTCTAAAGCCAAAGCAATTTTTGTCATTACCTTACAAGCGGAAATATTGGGACCGGAAACATACTTATCTGAAACGCAGGACGGCTGGCTAGCGGTTAAGATTAAGGGACTAGTAGAGGAAAAATCTTTACCTGCTTTTTTGCGAGTTAAATTGCTTAAGTCTGATAATAAGCGAGATTATTTTAATGTTTTAGAAGGTTTTTATACAGGGAAACAGGCATCGGTCAAGAAAAGACCCGATAATACTTCTTATATACAGAATGGAATTTTGGAGCGTGAACCTACTGAGCTAGTTTATTCAATTTCTAAAAAAAGTTTTACAGCAGACGATCAGACTTATGTGGCTGATGATGATCCAAATAATTTATTAAAACTCGGAATTTACGATATTGAGATCCCAGATGCTCCGCACGAACTGGGAAGAAAATATCTTGATAGAGCTCGTTTTGCTCTTGTGTGGTTTCGCATTGGTCATAGTGGAGACCGATATGTACACACGGGAAGTGTTTCGGCAGGTTGTTTATCTATGAATGAAATTAAAAAATGGGATAGTTTATGCATAAAAATGTTAAAGGCTAGAAAAGGGGATAGAGTAAGTGTCGGCACTTTACGGGTAATAGAATAAAATTCGATGAGATCGAAAGTAAAATTACTTATTTTTTCATTAGCTTTACTGGTATTTTTATCTGTGATTTTGTTTTCGTATAAGCAGACTGATAAGATAATTTCGTCTCCATCAGTTGCCGAATACTTAGAAGATAAAGGTTTACCGAATGAAATTGGAGAATTTAAAGTTGGGGACGACGCCCCATTCAAACCAGGGGAAGAAATTCAAGAATCTTTTAAAAAGATTCCACCTTCTAAATTTTATATGTATTTATGGAGTCCAAATATTGATTATGGATGTGTGTATGAAGAGTGTGGAAAAAATGGGGAGGTCGTGGCTTCACTTAGGGGCTGGCTGCAAGGGACAGGTACCACATACAGTGAATTAGTGCCTTTGGTAAATTCGTCAAAAGTGGAATCTTTAATTCTGGTTGCGGATAAAGATTCTAAAGTAGTTGGAGTTTATCCGAATAAAGATATGCCAGATATTCTGAATATTTTAGCTAAGCATAAAGATTTAGTGGATTTTAAAATGCTGGAAGGAATAAAAGAATTAGGCAATTTAGAATTAAATTCTATGTTGCCATTTGACCCAGCAAATTATGCGATGTCAAAATTAAAAGAAGAAATTAAAACTCCCAATTATTATTTAATAGTCGTTCACGAAACTATATCAGACGAGGGTTATTGCCCATATCGTGAGTGCGGTGTTTTCTTGGAAACTATTTTCGAACAAAAAGGCTGGTTCATAAGCATCAACCACAAGAATCCAGAGATAATAGAAAAATTAGGGTTGGATGCTAATCAAGTGGCGCAGGGAGAAATCACCTTAATTGTTTTGGCGGATAAAAATAAGAAAATTGTTTCCATTCACCCAAATTATGATATTCGTGATATATATACTGTACTTGCCCAACATCCGGAGTTAGCGCCCTTTAAAGATTTTCCTTGGCGGTAGATGTCAACCTGTCAGGTTGACAAGTTTATAGGATTTGAGAAAATAGGGTAATGGTGGGAGATATTTATCATATTTGCAATAGAGGCATTAGAAAAGAAAAAATTTTTGACAATGATGCTGATTATTTTAGATTTGTTTTGAATTTATATCGTTTGAATAATAAAGGGGAAAGTTTGAGGATGAATCCACACAGAAAATCTATTGATTCTTTTCCGGAACAAGATAAAATAGTTGAAGTTTTAAAATGGACTTTACTGTCGAATCACTACCACCTTCTTTTATATGAAAAAGTTGACGGCGGAGTTTTAGAATTTGTTAAAAGACTCGGTAACTCATTTACTAAGTATATAAACATCAAAAGGGAAGCTAGTGGCTACCTATTTCAAAATTCTGCCCGTATTATTCAGATTCAAAGCGATAAGCATTTTTTGTATATTCCATTTTATATTGATCTTAATTTACTGGATTTAATTTATTCAAAGACTGAACACAGGAAAATTGATATTAAAAAGTCACTGGATTTTTTCAAAAATTATAAATGGTCTAGCTTCCGCGATTATTTTGGGGATCAAAATTCCCCCTTTTTAAAAATTATAAATAAGGATTTATTTTATGAAACTTTCGATGTGAATCCTAAAACTTACCAAAAAGAACTCTCCGATTTCTTAAAAGGGGACGAATATGAAACATTAAAATGCGATCTTATAAAAGAAAAACTTGTCGACGTGGCAGGTTGACAAGTTTCTAGGCCTCCTCGGCAAACTTCTTTCTGATTTCTTTTAATATCTGATCAGATATTTTTTTATTCTCTTTCAGGAAAGTACGAGTAGCGTCGTAGCCCACGCCGAGCTTTACTTTCTCTGATTTCTCCTCACCCTTGGGAAGGGGGAGGTCAGGTGGGGGTACGAAGAAATACGAATTCCCAGATTTTTCTATGATTTTAAATTTCTCTCCGAGCGCCATGATTTCGCCTTCTTTGGAAATGCCTTCATTGTAGATGATATCGAATTCCGTCTGTTTGAACGGAGCGGCGACTTTGTTTTTGACTATTTTCACGCGCGTGCGGCTGCCCACGACTTCCTCTCCTTTTTTGATTTGGGCGATTTTGCGGATATCGAGGCGGATAGAAGTGTAAAATTTGAGGGCTTTGCCTCCCGGAGTCGTTTCCGGATTGCCGAACATTACGCCTATTTGCATGCGGATCTGGTTGATGAAAATGACAACTGTTTTAGACCTCGCGACGATGGCGGTGAGCTTGCGAAGGGCTTGGGACATGAGCCGAGCCTGCTTGCCGACATGGTACGCGCCCATATCGCCCTCGATTTCATCTTTCGGTGTCAGAGCTGCCACGGAGTCAATGACGATGACATCTATCTTGCCTGTGCGCACGAGGGACTCTACGATTTCGAGCGCCTGTTCGCCGTTGTCGGGCTGGGAGATGAGCAAATTATTTATATTTACTCCGAGTTTTTTCGTATATTCCGGATCCATCGCGTGTTCGGCATCTATGTAGGCGCAAACTCCGCCGAGTCTTTGCGCTTCGCCGACGATGTGGAGGGATAGGGTAGTCTTGCCGGAAGATTCCGGTCCGAATATTTCTATGATTCTCCCGCGGGGGATTCCGCCCACGCCGAGCGCCATGTCGAGGCCGATGGAGCCTGTCGGGATCACATTCACGTCCACTTTAGGAGAGTCCCCAAATTTCATGATTGCTCCTTCGCCGAATTTTGTCTGAATGGATTTCAGGGTGTCCTCCAGCACAGCCATGCCTACCGTCTTGTCTTCTTTCTTCTCTTTTTTCTTGTTCATCATGTTAGTAAATTAGCTTATAATTTTTTTGGTCAACATATCCAAATTTATCTTTGGCAGTTATATTTATTATATTATATCCCGGTAGGAGCGCAATCGTTTCGTTAAAATTGCCTTTTTCGTCTATCGTAATTTCTCGTCCGTTTAAAGTTAAATTTATCGCGTTCTCCGCGTTACCGGCGACTTCTATAATATTGTTTACAACTTTTGCTCCTTCAACTATGTTCACATTTTTTATTTTTATTCCAAAAATTAAATCCTGAGAGCGGGAAAAGCCGTAGATAACAATAAATAGAAAAAAAATAGTAAGAGAAGCTATCTTTAATATTTTTTTGACATCAGTGGTCATACAACATTCTCCCCAGTGTCGGTGCGTTCGATTTTTTCCAGCACTTCGCGGGGCTTGGCGCCGTCACCCGGGCCGATGACTCCGCGTTCTTCCAATTTATCCATCAGACGCGCCGCTCGAGCGTAGCCTAATTTTAATTTTCTTTGCAAGTATGAAGTCGAAGCGCGTCCGGCCTCGATCACGCAGGCTCGAGCTTCTTCATACATCTCATCATCGTCTTCCAAGTCTTCTTCGCTATTTAAAGTGCTTTCGAAAATACTTTTGTCGGCCGAAATGGATCCTGTTGACAGCGCTATTTCTTCCGAAACTTCGTCTTTGTAGGCATCGGCTAAATATTTTACAACTTTTTTAACTTCAGATTCAGAGATGAAGGCGCTCTGTAGTCTCTCCGGCTGAGCTTCGCCCGAAGAATAGAGCATATCGCCGGCGCCGAGGAGCTTTTCCGCTCCGCCGGTATCGAGAATAGTGCGTGAGTCCACCTGTGAAGACACTTTCAAAGCGATGCGGGCAGGAATGTTTGCCTTGATGAGTCCGGTGATGATGTTTACTTCGGGGCGCTGAGTGGAAAGTATCAGATGTATGCCCACCGCTCGGGACATTTGGGCTAAGCGTACGATGGCGGACTCAAGTTCCCTAGGATAAGAGCTCATTATGTCTGCGAGCTCGTCTATGATAACGACAATGTAAGGCATGCGGTCGGCATTTACTTCCTCTTTGCCGTCTTCGCTTTTCTTGCTCTTAACTTTGCCAAAAATATTGCTGTGATAAGACTCTATATCTCTCACGGACTCCGATTCCAATATGTCATAGCGGCGGTCCATTTCTTTAGCTGCCCATTTTAAAGCCAAGATCGCTTTCTTGGCATCTGTGATTACAGGAGTGAGTAAGTGCGGAATATTGTTGTATAAAGTAAGCTCCACGCGCTTTGGGTCTATCAGAATAAATTTCAAATCATCCGGACCGTTTCTATATAAAAGGGAAGTTACTATCGAGTGGATAGTGACTGATTTTCCCGAGCCAGTCGTGCCGGCGACAAGGCAGTGCGGCATCTTGGCGAGGTTGCCAAAGATAGATTTGCCTCCAATGTTTCGCCCGAGGGCGATGGTGATAGGTTTTGCCGAGTTCTGGAACTTATCATCCGCGAGGAGAGTGGCCAGTCCGACAATAGACTTTGATCTGTTTGGGATTTCAATGCCGACGAGAGATTTTCCCGGGATCGGCGCTTCGATTCTGATCGGGTGCGCGGCAAGCGCTAGCGCTAAGTCATTTTGCAGGCCGAGAATTCGGGAGAGCTTCATGCCTTCCGCCGGCTTGAGAGCATAACGGGTGACGGTCGGGCCGACAGTAATCTCGTCCATCTCGACTTCGATGCCGAAGTTGAGAAGCGTGCGCTTGATGATGTTCGCGTTTGCTTTGATGTCGCCGGTGTTCGGCTTGCCCTGATCTTCTTCTAGAAGCGAGAGCGGGGGAGGGACGTATGTGGAAATAAGTCCGCTTCTTTTCTTGATCGGCATTTCTTCTTCCTCTTCCGCCTCTTCTTTATTTTTTATGCCTAGTGCTTTTTTAATTTTCTCGCCGGTGGTTTCTTTTGGTTCTTCAATCTCTTCTTCAGGCTCGGGTACCCCCTCCGCCTCCGGCACCTCCCCCTTCGGAAGGGGGAGGTCGGGATCGGTTTTTTTCCTCGTTATAAAGTTCCAAACTTTTTTCAAAAATGGCATTAAGTCCAGCTTTGCGTCAAACAGTACTAGAATTGAAATTATTAAAATTGCTCCGAGAAAAATAATACTTGCGTATATATCAAAAAGAGATACTAGGGGGTTTGCTAAAATTTTTCCCAAAAGTCCACCGGAGTGAGCTCCCGCGGCCGCCCTGGACGAACCTCCGGCGATATCTATCAAGCCGAGTCCTGAGAGTAGAAACATTGCCGCACTTATTATATTTTTCCATCCGACATTCGGGGTCTCTGATTTCAAAAATGAGTATCCTAAAATAACCAAAAGAGTCGGCAAGAGGACATAGCCGACTCCTAAAAGATAAAAAAGTTTTTCGTGAATAAACCCGCCGGCGACTCCCGTCATGTCGAATGCGGACATTAAAAAAAATAGCGCGAAGACAAAAAATATGACCGCAAATATTCCGTTCTTAGTTTGGGTTTTCAGGCCTGATTTTTTTTCTTCTTCTACATCTTCTGTATTTTTTTTCATAATTTTTCCCGCCTGCATCGCTTATGCGAAGCATTGCGGGCAGGTGCCATGCGAGTATTTTAACATATCTCTGAGAAAATGTGATTATTATTTTATAAGGTACATATATTTTTCTGCTGAAAAATTATTCCTGCTCGGCCCGCCGGCCTGCGCAAGCCCTTCTAAAACAATAATCACATTTTCTCTTGCGTTTTTCTTTGTCCTATAGTATAAAAGACAGATGTTGTCGGCTAATAAGGACATGAAAGAAAATATAAAAGACCCCGAACGAAAGCTCTCTGCTTCGTACGGGGCAGGCACAGAAAATATGTCCATTACATTGTCTTATACCAAGACTAATAAGCTAATTACTGCCCTATATATGGTAACGGACATAATAGACAAAGATGAGCCAATTAGAAATAAATTAAGGAGTTTGGGTGCAGAGATTATATCGGACCCCGAACGAATCCGACCTGAGGTCAGATCATACGGGGCAGGCATGTCCATGAGAATAGAGCAGATAATAGCTTTTTTAAATATCTCTTCTGCGATGAATTTTATTTCGGAAATGAACTGCAATATTCTCAAAAAAGAATTTATTGAACTGAAAGCATCAATACAGGAGGGTATGAATATGAAACCCGCTTGGCTAACAGAATTTTTTTCTGAGCCAGCGATTTCTAAATCCAATTCACCTCACCCCAGCCCTCTCCTTGTTAAGGAGAGGGGGAACCCAAATTCTAACAGACATAAAAGACATACACGTCTTGGTGTCCAAAAGGGAAGCACTCTAATGGACGCACTAAGCGGAGTAGAAATGTCCAATAGAAAATTGGATCATATAAGCCACAATGTATTTAATGAATTAAAGAAAGAAAGGCGTAATTTTATAACCAATACTATTAAAAATAGCGGGGGGAATATTAGCATAAAGGACATATTAACTAAAATGAACGCAGTAGAAAAAAACGAACTGTCTTTTAGTGAAAAAACTCTTCAAAGAGAACTGGTGTCCATGACGAAAGACGGGATACTAAACAAAGCGGGGGAGAAACGTTGGAGCAGGTATTCTGTAAAATAAAGAATTCGCGGGAATCTTGCATTAATGTTCAAAATATGAGAAGATATACAAGTGGACTTTATTCGCTTAAATGCGAGTTATCCACATAATATATTGCTCTATCTTGGAGCTATATATTATAATGTTCTTGTGTTTAGCGAATGCGCATTTTTGCGCGTTATCTTTAACACAGAATTTGTATTTGTTTTCTCTTTAGATTCTCGCTTGCGATTTCGTCGAAAAAATTTCAAGTGAGGCTTTAGGAAAATAAATGGTCATTGAAAATTGAATAAAAAGTTTTTGTTCAGTTTTCATTAAGTCAACATCTGTTCTTTATTTGTTTGTCCGCTGCATTATCATTGTTCGCAATTATTATTTATTAGCGGATAAAAAATAAAGATAAGAAAAAATACGCTTTTAGTTTTGTCGAAACTAATTAATGGCGTAGAAAAATTAGAAAAAATTTATGAGTAATATATTAAATTTAAAAGCAGTGAAGCTTTTTGCCATCGTTTTGTTGGCAGTAGCTGTCCTTGCAACATTCGGTATGGTTGCTGTGCAAACAGCAAGCGCTGATTGTTCGATCACTACTACATTGAGAGTAGGTTCGAAAGGAGAAGAAGTTAAATGTCTTCAGATGGCTGTCGGAGTCACTGCGGACGGAAGCTTTGGTCCGATAACTAGAGCTGCCGTTGTCGCTTGGCAGAAGAGCGTAGGTTTATCGGCCGATGGAGTATTCGGTCCTAAATCTCGCGCTGTCTGGATAGCGGCTGGTGGCACAGTTTCAACTAGCTTCGCTCCTGCAGGCTGTACATCAGCTTCAGGATACAGTCCTACATTAGGACTAGCTGGTGGACTATGTTACGCAGTAGGTTCTGTAACACCTCCAGCTCCAGCAACAGGTTGCCAGCCAGGTTGGTTGTTTAATCCAACTACTGGTGTATCTTGTTCTGTAGTAGTTCCTCCACCTATAAGCGGCTCTGTATCAGTAAGCTTGGCTTCTGATAACCCAGCTTCAGGAACTCTTCTTATTGATGACACAACTGGTGTTATGCAAAATGCTGCTCCAATCGTTAAGTTTGTTTTCTCAAACGGTACTGGTTCAGCGGTCAATGTAAACACACTTAGGCTTACCCGCACGGGTATTGCGGCTGATGGAGATATTAACAATCTCTTCCTCTATGAAGGGGTAACTAAATTAGCAGAACTCAGTTCTGTTTCCACTAAAGTTTTTTCTTTCAATAGTTCATCTGGCTTGTTTACTATCCCTGCAAATAGCTCAAAGGCTATCTGGGTAGGTATCAATATGGCTGTGGCTACGAGTGGTCCTACGACTATCGGTTTTGCTATTAATTCAGCATCTGATGTCGTCGCTTCCAATACGGCTACGGTCGGCGGTTCATTCCCTATCAAGAGCAACGAGTTCCAGACTGCTTTCATTACCGACCTTGGATACATCAACCTTACAAACACGACTACATTTCCAGCTACTGTAGATCCTAAGCCAGAAGCTCAGGAACTATGGAGATTTACCGCTACGGCGAATAGCCAAAAGATGAATCTTAAGAGAATCGTAATGACAGTTGTCGGCACGACTTCTCCTGGCGACATCCAAGATTTGACGCTTTCTGTCGGTGGTGTCCAAGTTGGAGCAATTGCTCAGATTGGTCTAGACAACAAAGTTGTCTTTGATTGGTCAGCTACTCCTTACACTCTACTTTCAGGACAAAACAAAGTTTTCGTTCTTAGCGGTAAAGTTGTAAAGGGTACTGGACGAGCAGTTAAATTCACAATCCGTTCTACAGCTGATTTTGTATCAACAGACTTTAACTACACCGCAGACACGGCTCCTTTACTTTCTGGCGCTGCTCTTACTGTAGTTGATCCTGATTCTTCAGGTGATGGTACAAACATCAACAACGGTAGTCTTACTATTTCACGTTCTGCAAATTCAACTTCAGGCAATATTGCCTCAGGTGCCCTTGATGTCCCTCTAGCTCGTTTTGATTACAGAGCAAATGGTGAAGATATCAAAGTATCATATGTACGCGTATCTGTGAACAACTCACAAAACGTGACTATGGACGACGGTAAGCTTTACTTCAACGGTTCACAAGTTGGTACGACAGATGATTCTGTTGCTGATGCGACAGACAATGTCTTCTCTCTCGGTAACACGGTTATCATTCCTGCCGGTACAACTGGCGTGTTTGAATACCGAGCTAACATACAAGAAGCTTCTGGTACTGATTTGACTGCTGATGGGACAGTTGTTGTTTCATTGTCGGCTGGTACATCTGGCGACGCTATCGGGCAGATTTCATTAACAAGTCTTACCCCTTCAGCTTCCACTGGACAGACTTTGACAGTTAAGACTGGGACTCTTACTCAATCTACAAACTCTTCATTCCCTAGCGCGACGACCGTGAACACTTCCGGTGTTGTCGGAGCTACGAATGTAAAAGTTGCTTCCCTTATTCTTACTGCTGGTTCTGGTGAATCTGTGAATGTCACTCAAGTAGTCCTTGGTGACGATCCAGGTGATGCTACTTCAGACTTTGGTGATAACTTCCAGAATTTAACTATCCGAAATGGCGCGTTAAGTTCAACTTCTACTCCTCTCGCAACTGTACAGGGAACACTCTCTGGCACAGCTGGCGCAGACTTCACATTTAGTTTGAGTCCTTCCATAACAATTGCTGCCGGCACTCAATATGTGATAGATGTATACGCGGATATCTTGACTGGCGCTGCTGGTTTTGCTACCGCTCAGCCAGGTCTTGAATTCGTGAATGTTTCTGCTACTGGTATCAGCACTAGCGCAGATGCATATCCTACTGCGACTGTTGCAGATCTTCAGAGCGTAGTGATTGCTTCTTCTGGCTCTCTGACAATTACAGCTAATGCCGCTACTCCAGTAGCTGGCCAGCTCGTAATGGGTGAGACAGGTCAGACAGTTGCTATTCTTGATTTTGCTGCGGGTTCGGCTGAAGATGTGAATGTATCAGTGATCATACTTACAGATACTTCTTCTTTCGCTGGTTCTCTCTCAAACATCAAGCTTTACGCTCAAGGTATAACTGCTCCAATTGGCGAGTTATCTTCGTTCAGCGCACAGTCAAACGGTACAGCGACATTCAACCTTGCTTCAGACTGGGTTATTCCTAAGAATTTGACAAAGACTTTGACAGTCAAGGCCGATGTTAATGCTTACGGTTCTGCAGTTTCTGGCGGTTCACACACTGTGAACTTGGCAAGTAATGCGAATGTAACTACTCGTGGTCATGCTTCCGGTGTGGCTATTGCTGAGACAGTTACTACTGCTACTGGCACAGCTCAGACTGTATATCGAACACGCGTAATATCTGATCTAGCTTCTACTTCACCTTCCGGTTCTTCAACTGTTGGTGCAGGCAAGAGCGTATTTGAGTTTACTGTTACAGCTAACCCTGCATACGCTGCAGTTGTTAATGTAGCAGCATTGACTATGTCAGGCTCTGCAAATATGACCAGCTCTGGAAACGCAGTTCTATACAAGAGTACAGATCTTAACACTGCTCTTGCTACAGAGGCTTATGTAACTGACACAGCAACAAGTGGTACTACTACTACTTTTGTTAACTCGGCTGGTTGCGATAGTGGTATCCCTGTAGGCGCGAATGTTCGTATCTACGATACATCAGCGTCTGCTTACATGACCACTTCCGGTGGATATGAAGTAGTTACTGTTGATTCAACAGGTACATGTACTTGGACTATTACTCCTGCTACAAGCGCAGCTATAGCTTCAGGCGACATAATGTACTACCGCCCAATGCAGCCTGGAACTGGTAAGCTCTACTTCGGAGCTCAGACCACTCTTACTGCTGATGTTGCAAACTCTGCTACATCTCTAACAGTTACAAGTACAGACGGATTCGCGGTTGGTGATACTGTCGCTTTGACAGGACACACCACTGCCGGTGTTGCCACTTCAGTCGCTTCAGGCTGTGTAATTACATACATCGCCTCTGCTACTGCTTTGACGACAACTGCTTGTGTGTTAACACCTACTACTGGTATCGATTACGATTATCTAAGTGGTACGGCTGCTAATGCTATTGCGAACTACCATAACAGTGCTGCATTTGCGACAACTGGCTTGATCAGTCAGGAAATTGCTGCAGGCTCTAGTATGACATTCGTAGTAAAGGGTGATACGACATCCACAGGTACAGCGGCTGACAACCTTGGTGCTGCTAGAACAAGCGCAACCTTGCAGGCTAGCCTTGCTGCAGTCGGCGACTTGAACTGGGATGACAAACTTATTAACGGTATTATCACTGTTACTAAGAACCTCCCTATCAACGGCAACACGCTTACTTACGCTTACTAATCTTTAGTTAATTAATAAATTTTGCAGGGGTCGAATACTGCAAAATTACAAAAAACCACTCCGCAAGGGGTGGTTTTTTGCTTGCCCCGTACCAAGCTGTGCTTTGGTTCGGGGTTGGCTTTTTTATAATTTGTGCTATCATACAATTTATGGAAAAAAATTTAACAAGTGCGTCAACTCAGGTTAACGCTAAGAATATAATTATAATTATTGTTTTAGTCTTGGTCGTTTTTGGGGTCATATATAATAGTAAAAAGTCTAAGGTTGCTGAACCCGTAGTTACTGATATACCGAATATCATTGTTCCTAGTACCTTGCCTGTCAATGATCAGGAAAAAGCAAGGCAAGAAATAAAAAGTTTAAATGAGAAGATATCTTCTAATACTTGTATAGAAACAGGGGAAAGGTCTTGTTATGACGAGCATTTACAGCTTGGCATAAAGTATGAATCTCTCGGTCAATTGAGTGACGCTATTGCCTCATATAGAAAAGCTTCAGCAATATCGCCTAAAGATTATGTGCCATACTCCAATATTGGGTCTGCATACTATGGCATAAAGAAGTTCGCCGAAGCGGAAATAGCCTTTTTAAAGGCTATAGACATAACCCCTAACAATGTCTCTGTATATACAAAGCTTTATGACCTATATTTTCATGGTTTAAAAAGGCTTCCACACGAAATGAACGCATTTTTCACCGATGCCATGAAAAATACAAATAACGATATAAATATAGTAAAACTATATGCTCTATACTTGGAAGAAATAAACGATTTGGAGTCTGCCTTGCCTATATGGGAGTCGTTGCTCAATTTGGAGCCAAATAATGCTGCATACAAAGCTAAAGTAGGGGCTTTACAAAAGAAAATAAAACATTAAGATAAGAGTAGCAAATTATTAGTTAATTTTTTTAGTGCAGATATGAATACAAATATGAGCAAGAAAAATATTGTTATCGCGGTTTTGGTGGTTTTGGTTGTAGTGGGGGTTGGTTTTTGGATGAAAAAGCAGAATGCAGAGAGTATGTATTCTATTGTGTATTTAACGACTAAGGAAGTATATGTCGGTAAACTAACGACTTTTCCTGACTTACAGCTTTCGGATGGTTACATTTTGAATACTGTGCCGGATGCCACTGATCCTAAAAAGACTAATTTCCAGCTTACCCCTATGAGCGAAGCTCTTTGGGCGCCAGAGAAGGGCATACATCTCGTAAAGGACAATGTTGTCTTTTATGGAGCTCTATCGGACAATAGTTCTATTGCCAAGACTTTGGCGGAGAAGGGGAAATAAAATTCTCCTCTTGAGGAGTACCCTGAGGCTTTTCCTCAGGGGGAGGTGGATGAATTTTGTCCACCCCGTCTCGGATTACCGAGCCACCCCTCAAGAGGGGAATAAACAAAGTTATCCACATTTTTTGTTGTGTTGTAATTTTGGTTTGTGCTGTATAATTATAAGTGTATAAAAGTGTCGAATACTTTTTACTATCTTTGATTATTTATAAATGCATTATTAAGTAATTTAAGAAATATTAAAAGTTATTATTAATTTTATTTATTTTTTTAGATAAATAAAGGTTCTATTATAAATTATGAAAAAATTATTTAAAGGTTTAGGCATTAGTTTCTTGGCTCTAGCCCTTGTCGTGGGTGTCGGAGCAGGTTCTGCAAACGCAGCCCTTACTTTTGGTGCTACGAGTGTTACTACTGATGGAGCTTTTACGGTTACAAGTGTAGCTGGTACTTCTGTTAACATGTTTGCGGCAAATACTACTGGTTCTATAAACATCGGTGGTACTTCTCAAACTTCTGGTGCTACCACTCTGTATGGTGGTACAGGAACAGGTGCCATTACTTTGACTCCAGGAACTGCTGGAACAATAGTTATCGGTGCTGCTGCTGGAACAGGGGCGATTAGTTTAGGTACTTCATCAGCTGCTCAGTCAATCAATATTGGTACTGGTGACGCTGTCAAGACAATTGTCGTAGGTAATTCTACAGCCGGTGGTGCTTCTATAACTACCATCCACGCTGGTACGGGTGGTTTGAATTTGGCTACTACCGCTGACGCTCGAACTATAGCTATCGGCACAGGCGCTGCGGCGAATACTTGGAACATTGGTACAGGTGATGCTATTCAGACCGCCAATCTTTTCACTGCTTCCTCTGCTCATGTGATCACAATCGGTCACAACACAGCTGGTGAAGCTAGTCAGTTGATATTGGGTGTTGGTACAGGAGGTTTAAGCATTGGTACTACAGCTGATGCCAGAACTTCTAATATCTTAACCGGTGCAGCTATTCAAACAGTTAACATTGCTACTGGCGCTGCTGCGAATGTTGTAACCATTGGTTCTACGACTGGCGCTGCGTCTATGACTTTGAATGTTGGTACAGGCAACTTTGCTTTGGTTACTGCCGCTACTTCAACTATTACTATAGGTGCTGCTCAAACATCTGGAACTACGACTCTCGGTGGTACTGCTCAAACAGGAACTATTACTCTCGGATCTTCATCAGGTACAAATATAGTTAATGTTGGTACTGGTGCAGGAGCTACCACTGTAAACATTGCAACTGGTGTTGCCGCAGATGTTGTTAATATTGCTACTGGTGGTACTGGAGCACAAGTCGTGACTATTGGTACTGCAACTTCACGAAGTAATCTTGCTGGCAAGCTTGTTATAAGTAGTACAGAAACTATTGTAGCAGGTGGTACAACTACTGCTCTTAGCTTATTTAAACCCGTTCATTATATAGATTCTGATGCAGGTGGTGATATTTTTACTCTTGCTGATGGTGTAGATGGACAAATTACTACAATACTCTTAACTTCAAGTACTGGTGTTGCAACAGTTACTCCTGCAAATGCTGCGGGTGGTACAAGCTACACTTTAAATGCCGATGGAGAGAGTTTAATCCTTCAATTCATGGACACAGAGTGGTTTATTGTTGGAGGAAATGGTTACACAATAATCTAATTATTTTGTTTTCCGCCTGCAACGCTTTAGCGTAGCACTGCGGGCAGGCTTAAGTCTATTATCAACAAAAAAATATGCAGGATTTTTCTAAATCTTTCTTGCTTGCCCGCCGAAGCCTTGGCGTAGGCGGGAGGTCGAATCCTGTATATATAATCTTAAAAAACAAAATGATTAATAAATTAAAATTGGGTTTACTGTCTCTAGTGGCGCTCACGCTTTTCGGATTTGTCGGTGTGCAAAGTGTAAATGCTCAAGCGTTGACTTACAGTGCAGATACGCCTATTAATTTTTCTGGAAGTGGTTATACTTTAACTATCAAGTCCGGTTCGGTAGCTACTTCAGTCGTGGTGAATGCAAGTAGCTTAGATGTGGTTGTACCGATAAGTAGTACCTTTACTATTGCATCAACCAACAATACAGACCTTTCCGGTGTTGGTGGTGCGACCAGCACTACTAATACCTGTAGCGGTACTACCAATACTCGGGTTATTACAACCGGAGCCGGTGATACGGGAACTTATACCATCACTCCAAACGGTAGTGTCTGTGCCGCTAGTTCTGGAGGTGGTGGAGGAGGTGGTGGGGGTTCTTATACTCCACCTGCTGCGGACACAACTCCTCCATCTGCTACTTCAGTCAGCATAAATGCTGGAGCAGTGACAAGCACTACTCTTACAGCTACTCTGACTCTCGCCGCTACAGATGCTACGCAAATGATTATTTCCAATGATGCCGGTTTTACTGGAGCACCTTGGGAAACATATGCAACTAGTAAAACTTGGACGCTTACGACAGGTGACGGAGTGAAGACAGTTTATGCTAAGTTTCGAGATGCTGCTGGTAATATGTCAACGGCCGTCTCAGACACCATAACTGTTTCTGGGACTGGAACCATCGCGGTAGTCACACCGCCTACGCAAGGTTGTTCTGGTAGTAACCAGTACAACATTTCGACTGGAGCATTGTGTGTGAACAATACTGTCAATCCTTCGGGTCAAATTCCAGGATGTGGCAATAACACAACTGGATTTAGCACAGCGACAGGTGGGTCTTGTGTTGGAAATCGTCCAACAACTGTTACTGCATCAATATCATACAACTTAGGCACTGCTACTCTTAAAAATGGGAGTAAGGGTGAAGCAGTCAAGGAACTTCAGAGAGTCTTGAATAAGATTCTTAATCTTGGCTTGGTGGTTGATGGTAAATTGGGTCCAAAGACTATTGCTGTGATCAAAACATGGCAGAAGAATCATGGTCTCAAAGCTGATGGTCTCGTCGGTAAGCTCACAAAAGCTGCGATGAAAGCTGAAGCGGAGAAATAATAATTCTCCTCTTTGAGGTGAGCTTGGGGTAGGAACCCAAGCGCAAGACCTTGAGCACTGAAAGTGCGAAAGGTGTACAGCTCCTGTAAGGAGTACCCTTTAGGGGGAGGTGGAAGAATTCATCCACCCCGCTCCGACTTTGGTCGGAGCACCCCTCAAGAGGGGAATAAAATCTCACAAAAAATCTCACAAATGGGGGATTTTTTGTTTTGGGAAAGTTATGCACTTTTTGTATTGTTAAAAATATATTAAATGTTATAATGAGCGCATTAAAAGTCGTTCCAATTATTAGCTATTTATAATTTTTATGAACAAAAATGTAATCATAGGTGTGCTAGCAGTAGCAGTTATCGTCGGGGGCGGGTATTTATTGTCGCAAAATAAACCGGTTCCTAAAGAAGAAACTAAAACAGAGACAAAAACAGATACAAAAACTCCTGTAACGAAGACCCCTGCGACTCCTCCGGCGACAGTTCCGCCGCTTGTGCTCGGCGCGCCGACAGTAGAGACAAGTCCAAATTATAACGCTTCGATCTCTACGGCATTTGTGACGGGCCTAGTAAATCCAAAAGGGGTTTCCACTATTTATTGGTTTGAATATGGCGAAACTGCGTCGCTTGGCAGTAGGACAACAACGCAACAGATCGGTTCCGGTTTTTATAATATTTCTGCGCCGGCGCTTATCACAGGCTTGCGTTCAAATACTTCGTACTATTTTCGCCTCATGGCAAACAATAATTTTGGCACGGTCTATGGCGCCACTTTCTCTCTGAAGACAAACATGAATCCTGCGCCAAAAGCAGCAATGCCTACTGTCAAGACAAACAGCGCGAGCGACGTCTCGCGCACGAGTGCGAAACTAAATGGGCAAGTAAATCCAAACGGCTGGCAGACGAATTATTGGTTTGAGTACGGCACGACTACCGGTTTGGGAAGTGTAAGTTCGATAACGGGGGTGGCTGATAATTCTACTTCCTCATCTTCTGTATCTGATTCTCTCTCCGGTCTTGCGCCTCTGACTAAATACTATTTCCGCATCAATGCGCAAAATCAGTACGGCACGGTGAACGGCTCAACTTTGAATTTCACTACTTCCGGTCCGGCCAACCCTTCGGCTCCGGCAGTCACTACCAACAACGCTTCCAATATCACGAAGAATGAAGCAAGGCTAAACGGACGCATCAACCCAAACGGAGCGGAGGCTAATTATTGGTTTGAATACAGCGAGGATTCCTTGCTCGGATCTATTCTCGGCACCACTTCGCCTATTAAGACTATCAATGCCGGCAATAATAGTGTCAGTGTAAATGAAAACATAAGCGGACTCGCCAAAGATACTAAATACTACTATCGCCTGGTGGGCAGGAATTCAATCGGCACAGTTCAAGGTAGCATAGTTTCTTTCACGACTAGGGATTAAGTGGTACAATAGATTCATTAATAATTATTATATAAGCTATATTTATGAATAAAGATAAAAAGATATTTGTTGAGCTAGCGATAGTTGTGATTTTGGTTGTTGTTGGATTCTGGATAATGGGTAAAAGTTCTACTGCTCCTGTGGTAGATAAAAGCGGAGCTGAAGTGACTCCGGTAGAGGATGTAAGCGAAGGTAGCGTGAATGTCGGCGTGCCTGCGGCGTCTATCAGTTATACGCAAGCTTTGACAAAGTATAAAGATGCCCGTATTCAGCTCGATATGGATTGTCGGGCGAATCCAAACAATGCCACTTACAAGAACAACTCTTCTATTATGATTGATAATCGTTCAGATAAAGTGCGCACAATCAAAGTCGGCTCGACGTTTTCTATCAAGGCTTATGGCTTTAAGATCGTAAATCTTTCTAGCGCAACCTTGCCGACTACATGGTATGTAGACTGCGACGGCTCTCAAAATGTCGCGACTATTTTGATTCAGAAGTAAAACCCCCTCACCCCGTCTGCTGCTGCATCCACCCCTCTCCATAAAAATTTTATGGAGAGGGGCCAGGGGTGAGGCGAAAAATACCCACTTTATTGTGGGTATTTTTTTTGCTACAATAGCTAATATATGATGGAAATTGTGTTCAAAATCTGGTATTTGGTTGCGATCTTGCCTTTTATAATTTTTTTGGAGGGCAGTTCTAAATTCGCGGTTTTTTTGAAGAAAAAGGGGATATATGCATATTGGGATGTGTTTCATTCTTATATTGTGATTTTGATTATTTTGGGTGTTATATTATGGCTGCAGGGATACCGTTGAATCTAGCTAGGCAAGACCTAGCTATAAATATATGATTACAAAACATTTTTTCAAAACACTGCTGATTTTCACACTACTAATTGCCCTCGGGCTTTTGGCTGTTTATTTTGCAAAATAAAGCAAATATGTTATAGTGGTTTTACCGCAGAGAAAGCAGGCTCAAGATTTTTCTTGTCTAAGTCCTGCCCAGTGGGTCGAGCGGTTTTGACCGTTTTTTTTATTCTCCTCGTTGAGGAGTACCCTTCAGGGGGAGGTGGAGAATTCATCCACCCCGGCGCAAGCGCCACCCCTCAAGAGGGGAATCAAATACACTATGTTACAAAAATCAAAAAAAGAAGAAATAGTGAAAGGTCTGGAGAGCGCGATAAAGGGTTCGGAGTCTTTGGTCTTCGTGAACTTCCATGGACTGAAAGTAAGCGATGAGACGAAGTTACGACGTGAACTGCGAGCCGGAGGAGTCGGCTACAAAGTTTCCAGAAAGACTCTGCTCGCCCGCGCACTCAAAGGCAAAGCGGAGGGAGAAGTTCCAAAGCTTGATGGGGAAGTGGCTATAGCTTACTCTAAGGACGAGATAGCGAGTCCGCGCGAAGTTTACAACTTCCAAAAGACGCACAAGGGAATAGTTCTTACCATCTTGGGAGGAATCTTTCAGGGGAAATTTGTGGGCAAAGAAATGATGATGGAGCTCGCAACCATACCAAGCAGGGAAGTATTGCTTTCCAAATTAGCGTTCTTGCTACAGAGTCCTATGCAACGCTTGGCTATCGCGGTGAATGAAGTGTCGAAAGGGAAAGGTGCATAATTATAAGATAACAGGTTCTAGTTTCTAGGTTCTAGGAAATGAAAATTACTAGCAACTAGTCACTAGCACCTAGCAACTAATACAATGTCAAAATTTGATGCATTTTTAAAAGATTTAGAGGGAGCTTCCGTCTTGGAGCTCAATGAACTAGTAAAGGCTATCGAAACAAAGTTCGGAGTATCAGCTGCTGCTGTGGCTGCTGGTCCTGCCGCAGGCGCAGGTGCCCCGGCAGCGGAAGAGCAGAGCGCATACACTGTGATGCTCGCATCTGCCGGCGAACAGAAAATCGCGGTCATGAAGATCGTGAAAGAAGTCTTGGGTCTAGGTCTAAAAGAGGCAAAGGACTTAGTTGACGCCGCTCCTTCAAAGCTGAAAGACGGCATGAAGAAAGAAGAGGCTAATACACTCAAGAAAAAGATTGAGGAAGCTGGTGGGAAAATCGAATTGAAGTAAGCTTTGCTAAAAAGTGTAATTTATGGTATAAACAACAGATATGAAGAAAATATCTGTTGTTTTCGTTTCCGCATTACTATTCAGTTTTTTAGGTTTGTATAACACTACTAGTGCAGCCAACTGCGCTCCGGGGGACTTATTTAATACGGCTAACGGCCAGCCTTGCGGTTCTATCAGTACTTCACCAAGCCGATTTCTCACAATCGGTTCAAAAGGGGAAGATGTTAGAAGTGTCCAGAAAATTTTAGGCAAGGAAGGCTATTCTGTCGGCGTAGCTGATGGCAACTACGGAAAGAGAACAGCCCGCACAATCCGAGAATTCCAGGAAGACAATGACCTTGCGATAACAGGCAATGTGGATGCCAGCACTTGGGTGAAGCTCAGCACTTTTGGGACTATCGTGGCGTCTCCTGTCTTTGTTCCTGTTCCGACATCTTCGACTTTGAGCTGCGGCGCTTTGGAGCAGACAAAACAGTACTACTACAATATCTGCAAAACAAGCGGCTATGAAAATGTTTGTTTCACCAAAGATGGTGTTTATAATGGCTGCACAAACAATAGCAATAATGACTGTACTGCAAATAACACAAATGCGAATACTAATACTCTCTGTTCTGTCGGTCCGACGACGCCGACCATCATCGCTTCGGCGAGCGAGGGCGGAACGATTTATCCTTCCGGCAATGTTTCTGTGGCTCGAGGCGCAAACCAGACTTTTATTTTTTACCCAAATCCCGGTTATCAGGTAAGCAACATAGGTATTGATAATAGTTCTTCCGCGCCAGTCGCCAATTCCTATACATTTTATAATGTTACCGGGAGTCATGGTATCGGAGTAAGTTTTAGTGTGATTCCGCCGACTCCTCAACTCTCTACAGTCCTTTCGCCAAACGTAGGAGGAGTATACAATCTCAATCAACAGCTTCCGGTCAGTTTTACTCCCGCATATGGGCAGCGTGTCTATATAAATCTAGTAGATAGCAACAACGGTGCATATGATTTGCTCTCATATAATTATATAAATTATCTCACGGGAATTGCTGCCGATAGGCAGTCTATTTCCTTGAGTCTTCCTACAAGCTGGATAGCGACACATGGCTATCAATACAAAGTAGAGGTGTGTACGGCAAATATCTGCGACAGAAGCGACAATTATTTCACCATATATTAGTCTCTTTATCCGATTTGCTTACTTTTCCTTGATTTTTACTGGAAAAGGTCTAGAATAAAATAATGGAAATTCTGGGGAAAATACTGGGTAATCCGGCTCGAGTTAAAATAATGAGACTATTTTTGCTTAATAGAGGCAAGGGTTTTAAGAGCAAAGATATTGCAAAGCGAAGCAGGGTTAATTCTGATACTGTTCGCAGAGAGCTCAAGGTGCTTGCTTCTGTTGGTTTTATTAAAAAGCGGGGGAGAACTTCTATGGATTGGTGTTTCAATTCCGATTTTAAATACGCGGGGGAATTTGAAGATTTACTGGTGCGCTCTGAAAGCTTGAATAAACAAAAGATTTTAGACCATTTTAAAAAAGTCGGGCAAGTAAAGCTCTTGATAGTTTCCGGCGTATTCATTAAAAATTATGATTCCAGAGTGGATCTGCTGATTGTCGGAGACAAGATGAAAAAGAGCAAAATCGAACAGGGGATTCGCAAGCTGGAAGCGGAGCTTGGCGCAGAGCTGGTCTATGCTATTTTCAATACAAAAGAATTTATTTATCGGGTTAACATGTATGACAAGCTAGTCCGAGATATTCTTGATTATCCCAACGAGGTGCTTTTTCAAGGGAAGGAGTTATCCCCCACACTTATTTCTACTAAATATACTTCTAGAGCTTGATTTACCCTTATTTTTCAAGCTTCTGAAAATAAGTGTGGGGGGTTATCCACATAAACCCTTAAAAAGGTCTAAAATTTGGTATACTAGTAGGTAGAATTTTAAGGTCGAAACTTAAAAGGCATTTTATTAATAATGGTTAATTTTTTTATGATTGATAATTTAGGTTTGAATGTATGGGGCGATGTTTTCAACGCATCCCTTCTAGATTTGTGGGCAAGTTTTATTCAATTTGCTCCAAAGCTAGTAATCGCGATTTTGTTTTTTATAGTCGGCTGGGTTTTGGGCAGTATCATTGCTAGGGCTGTAGAGCAAGTCTTTCGTTCTATCAAGGTAGACAATCTTTTGCGTTCTATCGGAGTAGAAAATTTCTTTAGAAAGGCGGGGCTGACTCTAGATTCCGGATACTTTGTCGGACAAGTGATAAAGTGGTTCGTGATCGTGGTTTTCCTTATCCCTTCGCTAGACTTGGTTTTTCCAGCGAATCCTTTGACAGGCACCAATGCTATAACTTCCTTCTTGAAGGATGATGTATTGAATTTCTTGCCGAAGGTAATCGTGGCGGCTCTTATCCTCATCATCGCTTCTATCGTAGCTGAAGCTTTGGCGAAGACAGTCAAGGCTTCCGCAAGAACTATGAATCTGACTTCCGCAAACATGCTCGGCACTATCACAAAATATTCCATTTGGATATTTGCTTTGCTGATCGCGCTCGGCCAGCTCGGAATCGCTGATTACTACATGAGCGTTCTCTTTACCGGCATCGTTGCCATGATCTCAATCGGTGGCGGACTTGCTTTCGGTTTGGGAGGCAAAGAAGCGGCTCAAAAGTTTATCGCGAAGGTGAGCGAAGAAGTTTCTCATTCTCATCACAGCTAAATTTTTTAAGTTTAGTTTTTTAAGAAAAAGCCCATAAATTATGGGCTTTTTCTTTTTCATGCTACAATTATGTCATGAAAATAATATATAAATTTTTGATTATATTTGTAACTTTGTTTATATCAGGCAGTGCGCTGGCTACCGTCGGTGGACCGACTTTTATATACACTTTCAAATACAATCCGCTCGATGAGTCAGTTTATTATATCGAGAATTCTGAAAGCGGCCGAGGCTGCCCGCCGGAATTAATGAAAATATCTTTAAATTCAGGCAAAGTGGAAGTAGCCCTTTCTTGCGATGAAGGAGAAAAAATAATAGAAGGCAATGGCTATGAATTTTCGCCTGTGTATGCTGAAATTGAAAGAAGGACTGGAAGTTTTAAACAGCTGGTACCCATAAATTTGAAAGATAATAGAATTTCTATTGATGTTTCTTTCGTGAATTATACGAATTTTAGCCCGGAAATCTCTGAAATAAAAAATGCTAATTTTGTCGCTTCAGTTTATCAGGACAACAAAAAAATTCTTGATTTTCCCATAAGTGGCTGCAGTTTGAAACAACCTTTCGTTTTCGGAGGCTATGCAGTGCCGGGTTTTGATAAAAAAATTGTCCTGCTTCTTTCTGCGAAGGGGGATTGTTGGGAGGGAGGCTATATTTATGAGTCTTTGCATGTTGTTGGCGGCGTAAGTAATCTGGACAAAACATATCTTGGCAATTTTTATAAAGGGCCGTCGGCTTTAGTCCCCAATGAAGGCACTTTGGTTGTTTTTGAAGCGGACACTATAAACAAAAACATTGCAGCAACGAACAATCCTGAATTGTCTGCAGAAACTGATGCTAATTCTAAGAATACCGGCATGATTCCATATGCAATTTTAGCAGTTGTTCTAGGGCTGGGATTGGGGTATTTCTTTGGGCGAAAAACGAAAAACTAAATGTAAATGGCGATCATATTTACTACACATTTAAGAATAAAACTTGAGCAAAGAAAAATAAATAGAGTCTTTGTTCTTGAAACAATAAAGAACCCTGATTTAGTAAGACCAACTTATGGTTTTCGAGAGGAGTTGTACAGAAAATTTGGCAAATATTATCTCAAGGTTATTATTAAAAGGAGAAAAGTACATGTGATAGTTTTAACTACGCATTGGGTTGCAAAAACAAAGGACAAGTTGTAAAATGAATTTATGAAGATAAGCTACGACAAAGAGGCAGATGCCCTAAATATAGTTTTAAAGACAGGTCCGGTAGAAAAAACTGTGGAGCTTTCTCCTTTGATTTTTTTGGATTTGGATAAAAAAGGTGATCCGTTATATATCGAAATATTGGGTGCGAGTGAAAGGGTCGGCAAGAAAAATTTCGGTAAAATAATGATAGGCAAAAAACTTGTCGGCTTGCCAGCGTTTGCGTAATTTTAAGCAGTCGAAAATTAAAAAGTTAAAATAAAAAATAAATTTATGCCAAGTGAAAAACTACCAGAAACAGGAGGGGAAAGTATGGTTCAAGATTCAATGAGTATTTGGGCAGAAGAAGTGAAAAAGAATCCTGAAGTTACAACTATTTTGAGAAATGCTAGGGCTTTATTGAAGAATGAAGCACTGCAACAAGCAGATAAAGAGTTGTTAGAAGCTATCATAATTAGTGCAACAAAATTGTTACAATAATAGATTTTTCTCGAAAAAGATGTCCCCAGGTTATCCCCGCAGGGGTTTACGGGGCCTATTTGACATAGTATTTCCTTTCGTATATACTCTTCTAATCAGTATGATAATAACAAGAAACAAGTTCAAAAGGCGGCCTTAATTGCAGACTTTCTTTTGTCTGTTAGCCGCCCGAAAGGCGGTTTTTTGTTTGTAAAATCAGGACGAATGACACTTTGAAAATTGAAAAATCTATCAAGAACTTGGAAGGGGTCTTCCGAGGCTTAGATAGATAAAGGCCAAAAAGTTACTTTAGGTAGCGAGCGGTCGCAAACAAAGTATCTGTTAATTTTTTTGGCTTTGTTTTCTCCTCGCCGAAAGGCGAGGATTGTGGTTTTCAAATTTCTTAACAGGAAATTTAAGGGCGTACGGTGGATGCCTTGACTTTAAGAGGCGATGAAGGACGTGGCGTTGCTGCGATAAGCTTCGGGGAGGTGCTTAGCAACCTTTGATCCGGAGATTTCCGAATGGGGAAACCCTGTCCGATTTAACTCGGACAATTTTTATCTTTATGATAAAAGAGCGCACCCTGGGAAGTGAAACATCTCAGTACCAGGAGGAGTAGAGACAAATATGTATTTCCCCAGTAGCGGCGAGCGAAAAGGAAGAAGCCCAAACCGAATCGCAAGATTCGGGGTTGTAAGGCAGCAGTTTTTATTTAATTAGCGAGGAGTCAAAAAATAAGTTATTAGCTTAAGTTGCTGGAAAGCGACACCATAGGAGGTGATAGTCCCGTGAGCGAAAATAATTTATCTCTTTTATTGCTGTTCTTGAGTACCCCAGGACATGAATGGCCGGGGGGAATCTAGCGGAACTAACCGCTAAGGCTAAATACTCTTAAAGATCGATAGTGAACTAGTACCGTGAGGGAAAGGTGAAAAGCAGCCCGATTAGGGCGGTGAAATAGACCTGAACCCGTATGTCTACAAGGAGTTGATGCTCGTCTTCGGACGAGCTACGGCGTGCCTATTGAAGAATGAGCCAACGAGTTTATGCAGACTGCTGGTGAAGTGGACTAAAACCACAGAACCGTAGGGAAACCGAGTGTTAATAGCGCGAAATTAAAGTAGAATGCATAAGACCCGAAACCAGGTGAGCTTGCCATGAGCAGGTTGAAGTTCGTCGAAAGACGGATGGAGGACCGAACCGGTAGATCGTACAACGTCTTCGGA
>CALRHG010000003.1 GCA_943359365.1 Candidatus Nomurabacteria bacterium
GCAAACCTCTTTTCTTAGTATTAAATGAACCGCAATTCGGACACTTTTTGTGTTTTTTTAGTCATGGTAGCTAAAATTTAGCACTTCTAGCTATATACAGCAATGATGAAATGGTCAAAACAGGCCGTTGTTTTTGTACCTTATGCCAATTATTGTTAGAATTATCGGCGCACTGAAACCTTTTCGATTATTTTTCATGTTATAACTATACAACTTAAGCAACTATATGTACAGCTTACTTCGCAATCTGGGCAGCTTCGTCGAATTTAACAGAGAGGAGTTTGGAGGCGCCGTTACTGCCTATGGTTACTCCGTAGAGCACGCCGGCGCGGGACATGGTCTCGCGGTTGTGGGTGACGACGACGAGCTGGGAATGCTTGGAAAGTTTTTCCAGCATGTCGCCGTATTTGCGTGAATTTGATTCGTCGAGCGCAGCGTCTGTCTCGTCGAGCACCAGAAACGGCGGCGGGTTGACTTGAGACATGGCAAACAGGAGCGCGATAGATGTGAGCGAGCGCTCGCCGCCGGAGAGCGCATGCAATTCTTTGACTTTTTTATGCGGAAGTGAGACATTTATTTCTATACCCTGCTCAAAAGCAATTTCCTTCGTCTCGCCATAGCCTTCGGCGGAGGCGGATTCGTCGAGTCCTTCCAACTCTTCATCTCTTCTTCGCTTCTTACTTTCAACCACGATACTCAAAGTTCCAGTTCCCCCGCCAAACATCAGCGCGAAAAATTCCTGGAATTCTTTATTTATTTTTTTCACGCCTTCCTTAAACTCTATGTCTATTTTTTCTTTCAAGTCCGCGATGAGTTTCTGTAAAGCTTCCATGCTCTTGGCTAGGTCTTCCATTTCTTTCATGAGAAATGCGTCCCGCTCTGAAACTTCTTTGAATTCTTTCATTACCTCTGCACCATTACCCATGCCCGCGTCTTCCAATTTTATCTTCAAGCGCTCAATTTTTCTTTTTTGTTCTTCCGGATTATTTTCTGTATTCCCTTCCATTTGGTAGTTCTTGTAAGACAATATCTCTTGCCCGATTAGCGCCACGCCTTCTTTGATTTCATTATGGAACGCTTCTTCTCTACTTTTCAAATTATTTTCCTTTATACGCACCATCTCCAAAGCAGAAGAAAGCTCCTGCTGCTTGACCTTATGGCTGAATTTCTCTCGCTCCAAGTCGCGCAGGGCTTCCATCTGCGTATTTATTGCCTTTTTTAGCTCTTCTATCTGATTCGCCAAATCTTTTTCCTTGTTTTGAAAGTCCGCTACTTGCGCCAAAATGCCCGCTTGTGAATTTTTCAATTCCAGCAATTCTTGCTCGTTATGCTTCTGACTCTCGATCTGTTCTTGGCTCGTATCCCCAAGTTCTTTTCCGCAAGTCGGGCATCTGCCGGAAATTTTGACCCTGTTTTGTTTCGCTTCGATCATCCCCTCAATTCGGCCTAGTTTTCGCTCTAGATCCCCTTTCGTGCCACGAATTTCGTTTAACTGCTGTTCAACTGCTTTCAGCTCTTCAATTTTTTTGTTTCCTTTGCCTGAATTAGCATCTTCAGTGTCAGAAATTTTCGCGGTTACGCTTTTTAACTCTTCAGAAATTTTGTGTTTTTCTTTAGATAAATTCTTTTTTTCATTCTCTAAATAGATACTTTCCTTTTTTAAGTACTCTCGGTAAAGTGTCGCCAATTCCATTTGCATTTCTTTAGCTTTTTCAAATTTCTCTACCTGTTTCTTGAGAAAATTAAGATGTGGCGCATTTTCTCGGCGGAGCATCGTCACCTCTTTCATATTTTCCTCCGTACGCTCCAGCTTCCTCGTGCTGTCTTTTATTTTGTACTGATAAATTTTTAATCCCAGCGCGTCTTCCACCATTTCCTTTCTGTCTTTTGGATTGGCATTCAAAATCCTGTCCGCCTCGCCCTGCGAAATAATATGGTGCCCCGAGGAGCCGATATTGACCGATGCCAGAAGATTATGAATATCTCGGAGTCTAACATCCGTATTATTTAAACTATATTTATTTAATCCGTCCGAAAAAACTTCGCGGGAAATGCTGATTGCGTCATAATTTAAATTTATATTTTCGCCTCCGTCGTTTTCCAGCTTGAAAATTTTGTCGGCATTATTGAAATGAATCGTGACGCTCGCGCGCGAGCCCTTGGGTAAATTCTTTGATCCTTTAAAAATCATGTCTGAACCGGATTTTCCACGCATAGATTTCATCGACTGCTCGCCCAAGACGTACCGAAAAGCTTCTACCACATTGGATTTGCCGGAGCCGTTCGGGCCCACCACGCAAACGATGGGGCTCTCAAACTCCAAAACAGTCTTTTGAGCAAAAGACTTAAAGCCGTTTAATTCCAATGTTTTCAGCCGCATACCGAACTATTATAGCAGTAAATTAAAAGCAAAAATAGTGACTAGTCCAGCCAATTTTTGGCTTTGAGGGCGGCTAGGGCGGCGGATTGTTCGGCTTCTTGCTTGGACTGTCCTTTGCCTTCGGCTATCAGGCTCGGCCCGAAATAAATACCAACAGTAAAATTTTTGTCGTGGTCGGGACCGGATTCTTTCAGAACTTTGTAGGCGGGCGTAAAGTTGACGAACTCCTGCGCTTTTTCCTGCACTAAAGATTTAGCGTCGCGCCATAATTTTTTGGAAACTATTTCTTCCGTTTTTGGAAGCAAATTTTTGTGTATAAATTTTTCCGCCGCTTCTATGCCTTGATCAAGAAAAAGTGCGCCGACGTATGCTTCGTATGTATTCGCTAAAATATACTGCCTAGCCTTGCCGTTGTCTTTTGCCTCGCCTTTGGATAAAAGCAGGTAATCATTCATGCCAATCTTGGTCGCAACTTCGGAAATAATCACTGCATTCACGAGAGCTGAGCGCAACGCAGTTAATTCCCCTTCCGTATAAGTCGGATATTTTTTATATAAAAAGTCGGTGACGATAAGCTCCAGCACCGCGTCGCCCAAGAATTCTAGACGTTCGTTGTGCGACAATTTAGTCGTGGGATTTTCATTTATATAGGAACGATGAATAAAAGCCTGCTCTAAAAGGCTTTTATCTTTAAAGATTATTTTTGTTTTTTTCTCGAAGTTTGAAAAATTTATCATATATTTACTTTATAACTTTTTACTACTAGTTATTTCTACAGCTTTGGCAATCAGCGGAATAATGTCGTTATAAATTCGGAGCTCTGGAACCTCTGCCATCTCAAACCATCGCGCCCCGTCGAGCCCGCCGGACTTTTCGAGCTCTAGCTCTTTATACTCGCTATGGGCTAAAAAGTAAATCACTTTCTTTAAACTCTTGTCCTTTTCCGGATGCGTCGCGACATATTCATTTGTTCCGAGTTGCTCTTCTATCTTTACATCAAGTCCGATTTCTTTTTTGAGCGCCTTCACTGTGCCTTCTTTGAGATCGCCTCCCGCTTCAATCTTTCCTTTTGAAAGGGTCCAATAACCAAAAACATCGTGCACGAAAGCAAATAGAATATTGTTATCTTTTTTTGCATAAACTAGCGCCCCGCCCAGATTTTCCACCGGCAATTTTGAAATATCCACCGGCTCCTTGGGTTCTTTTGGATTGATAGAATTTTTCTTTTTTTCTGTTGTTTTTTGGTGTTCTTTATCCGGCTCACCAATCTCTTTATATACCGCCCCCAGCACACCGTTCACGAACTTGCCGGAATTTTCCCCGCCGAAGGTTTTCGCGAGCTCAATCGCTTCATTTATCGCCACTTTCGGAGGGACTTGCGAACGGTCGCCGAAAAGGAGCTCAGTGAGCCCGATGCGTAAAATATTTCTGTCTACGATGGAAATCTTATCTATCGGCCAGTCAGGTGCCGCTTTTTCTATAATTTTATCAATCGTAGAGTGTTTCTTCAAAACATCACCCAAAAGTTTCAGCACAAAATTATCGTCCTCGAGTCCGGGGGCGAATTCTTTTAAATTTCTGTCGAGAACTTTTTTAAGATTTTCATCTATTGTCGTGCTCTTTTTAGTAGGTGAGAAATCCCACTCAAAAAGCGTCTGGAGCACTATTGATCTTGAAAGGTGCCTGTTAGCCATAAAACTAATATAAAATTGCAAATTACTTCTTCTCTTCCGCTTTCTTTGCCTTTGCTTTCTTTTGTTTCTTTTCGGTCTTTTTGACTAGGTCAAGGACTTTATTGCCTCGGTAAAAACCGCAGGCGGAGCAGACTGTGTGGCGTCTTTTCAGGGCTTTGCAATTTTCGCACTTTGAAAAACTCGTACTCGCCAAAGCGTGGTGAGAACGGCGGTTTCCTGTATGCGATCTTGTGCTTCTCATTCGTACTACCATAGTGTTTTTATACTAGCATATTAAAGCCGAAAAGCAATTTTTAAATAAAAAATAGTATGTTATGATACAAAACATGGAAAAAGCGGATAAATTGAGCAATATTAGGCATACATTAGCGCACCTATTAGCAGCTTCAGTTCGCGAGCTTTATCCGGGTGCGCAGAATGCCATAGGCCCCGCAGTAGACGACGGCTTTTATCAAGATTTTGGTTTGCCTAGCCCTATCTCCCTAGAAAATCTGCCAAAAATAGAAAAGAAGATGCGGGAACTTTTGAAGACATGGAAAGAATTTGAGAAAAAAGATGTTACTCCAGAAGAAGCGAAAAAAGAATTTGCGTGGAATCCTTACAAAGTTGAACTAATCGAAGAATTCGCCAAAGAAGGCAAAAATCTGACATTCTACACATCGGGCGGTTTCGTCGACCTTTGCAAAGGCGGACATTTAGAAAAACCAAACAAAGAACTGCCTGCTGATGCTTTCAAGCTCGACCGTGTAGCCGGAGCCTACTGGCGCGGAGATGAGAAAAACAAAATGCTCACTCGCATTTACGGACTGGCATTTGAAACAAAGGAAGAGCTAGAAAAACATATTAATCAGCGTGAAGAAGCAAAAAAAAGAGACCACAGAAAAATTGGGCGTGAATTGGACTTGTTTGTTTTTTCAGAACTAGTCGGCGTAGGCATGCCGCTTTTTACGCCGAAAGGAAATGTTGTGAGAGAGCAAATAATCGGTTTTTCCCGTGAATTAAATAATGAACTTGGTTTCGGCGAAGTGCATACTCCAAACATAAACAAGGGAGAATTATTTAAAATTTCGGGACATTATGAAAAATACAAAGAAGATATGCTCTCCGTCAGTTCTCAATATGTATCTGATGAAATGTTTTTGAAGCCAATGAACTGTCCTCAGCACACTCAAATTTTCGCTTCACAGCCGAGAAGTTACCGAGATTTGCCGATTCGATATTCAGATTTTGCCGTACTATATAGAGACGAAAGGCCTGGAGAAATGTCGGGCTTGACAAGGCTTCGTTCTTTTTCGCAAGACGACGGACATACATTTTGCCGCGAGGATCAGATAAAAGAAGAAATAAGCAGCATATTGTCTGCCGTACAGAAAGCGCTTAAAACATACAAAATCGATTATTGGATGCGTTTGTCTCTACGCGACCCGAATAAAAAAGAAAAATATCTGGGAGATGACAGCGTTTGGGAAAAATCTCAGGCAATCATGAGAGAATTGCTCAAAGAAAAAAATATTAAAAACAAAGAAGCAGAAGGTGAAGCTGCATTTTACGGGCCGAAAATAGATATTATGGCTGTGGACGCCATCGGCCGCGAATGGCAGATATCGACAGTTCAACTCGACTTCAATCAGCCTTCACGCTTCAAATTGGAATACACTGCCGATGATGGAACAAAAAAAACTCCCGTCATGATACACCGCGCGCTTATCGGCTCTCCAGACAGGTTTCTAGGAATCTTGATAGAGCACTACGCTGGAGCTTTCCCTCTCTGGCTCGCTCCGGTGCAGGTGAAAATTATTCCTGTGCGCGAAAACCACAACGAATACGCGAAAGGAATTTTTGAATTCCTGAAAGAAAATAATGTTCGGGCAGAATTTGATGACAAAGACGGAAACCTTGGCGGAAAAGTCCGTGATGCGAAAAATAATAAAATCCCCTACTGGATAGTCATCGGCGACAAAGAAATAGAAGTCAAAAAAGTTACCCTAGAATCCCGCGACTCCGGCAACCTCGGGCAAATTTCGAAAGAAGATTTGATTGCAAAACTTTTAGAAGAAATAAAAAACAAGAAATAATTATAGTAAATGGGGATGAAATTCTTTTACAACAAAGTGAAAAGCTTCTCCAAAATCTTTTGGGTGGTCTTTTAATTCTTTTTTGAGTTCGTCTACTGTAAAGTATCTGC
The DNA here is from genome assembly GCA_943359365.1 of Candidatus Nomurabacteria bacterium. Classification (GTDB taxonomy): domain Bacteria; phylum Patescibacteriota; class Minisyncoccia; order Phycocordibacterales; family UBA9973; genus UBA9973. The sequence continues at coordinate 6,260 of CALRHG010000003.1, forward strand.
AACTTTCTACTTCGTGATTCAATACTGGCTTTTCGTCGGAAAATACTTTATACATTATAAAATAATGATTCTCTTTCCTGCCGATAACTTCTCTGTTGTAAATTACTTTGCCCATAAATTCGTATTTGAAATCTTTCAGCCCAAGTTCTTCCAAGGTTTCTCTCTTTAAGGCATCAATATCATCTTCCCCGGCCGAAACATGCCCGCCCATAGGAGAAACATATTGCCCGGCATCTTGCCTGTCCGGCGCTTGTTTTACCAACAACCAGCGGTTTTTGCTATCAACAACTTGAGCTATTACGCACTTATGAAGCAAGCCTTCTGTGTGTGCATCTTTCTTTAAAGCAACTTTTATAAAATTACAATTTTCATCAACTATATCTACTTTTTCATCTATAGACATATTGGATTTAATGCTTCCTAGATATCAATCTCCGCCAATTTTGCGTTCGATTGAATGAAAGATTTTCGGGGAGGGACTTCGGAGCCCATGAGAATGTCGAAAATTTTATTGGCTTCTTCGGCGTCGTCTATATTTACTTTTTTCAGTACGCGATTTTTAGGATCCATCGTCGTTTCCCAGAGTTCTTCCGGATTCATTTCTCCGAGACCTTTGAAGCGCTGAATGTGGATTTTATTGGATTTGGCTTTAATTTCCTCGCCCTCCTTTCCCTCGACTTCGCTCGGGATTTCGGCTTCTTCTGAAGCCTCAACCTCTTGTATATCACTCACATCATTGCCTTTCCCCACAATTTTTAATTTCTCATCATCAGTATACGCATAAGAAATTTCTTTGCCTTTTTTTATTTTATAAAGCGGCGGCTGGGCGATATAAATATATCCGGCATCAATAATTTGTCTAAAATATCGGTAAAAAAGAGTTAGAAGCAATGTGCGAATATGCGAACCGTCCACATCGGCATCAGTCGCGATGATTATTTTATGGTAACGCATCTTGGATAGATCAAAAGTGTCGCCAATCGAAGTACCCATGGCGATGACAAGAGACTTCACTTCCTTGGAAGCGAGCATTTTATCTATGCGAGCGCGTTCTACATTCAAAATTTTTCCGCGAAGCGGAAGAATGGCCTGCGTGCGGCGATCCCGGCCCTGCTTGGCCGAGCCTCCAGCAGAATCTCCCTCCACCAGGAACAGTTCCGACTCAGCGGCGTCCTTGGTCTGGCAGTCCGCCAATTTTCCCGGAAGCGTCATGCCTTCAAGAGCGCCTTTGCGCAAGATCGAGTCCTTAGCAGCCTTAGCAGCCTTGCGGGCTTTGAGCGCCAAAATAGACTTGTTAATTATGGATTTTGCGTCGTCCGGATTTTCTTCGAGGAAATTGTTGAAGGCTTCGCCGAATATGGTGGCCACCGCGCCCTGCGCCTCCATGCTGCCGAGTTTGGCCTTGGTCTGACCTTCAAATTGAATCTCGCGCAATTTTACGGAAATAGTCGCTGTCAAACCCTCTAAAACATCTTCGCCGGTAAATCCGCCTTCGGACTCCTTCATCATTTCATTTTTCTTGCAGTAAGTATTGAGAGTTCGCGTGAGCGCGGTCTTGAAACCAGTCACATGCGTGCCGCCCTCCTGCGTGTAAATATTGTTGGCAAAAGGAAAAATTCGATCGGAGATGTCGTCCACATATTGCAAAGCCACTTCCACGCCGACGCCGTCCAATTCTTTTTCTACATAAAAAATTTCTTTTTGAATAGGCTTTTGGAATTTGTTGTAGTGTTTGATGAGAGAAATGAGCCCGCCTTCGAAATAAAAAGATACTGATGGGAGTTCTAATCCAAGATCTCTGAAATAAAAAACATCAGAATCGTCCATTCCCTTAGAGGTTTCCCAGCCCCGCGCATCAATAATTAAAATTTTCAAACCTTTCACCAAGTACGCCTGCTGGCGGATATGGTTGACGATTGTATTGAAATCAAACTTAAGATCTTTGAAAATTTCTACATCCGGTTCAAAAGTTACAACAGTGCCGTGGAGTTTGGAGCTGCCAATTTTTTTCACCGCCGCCTTTTTCTTGCCCTGCGAATATTCCTGCATGTAAATCCCGCCATCGCGATGCACTACCACTTTACAGAAAATAGAAAGCGCGTTCACGACAGATGCGCCCACGCCATGCAAACCTCCGGAAACTTTGTATCCTTCCCCGCCGAATTTTCCTCCGGCATGCAAAGTGGTCATGACTGTCTCTAAAGCGGAGACTTTTGTTTTCTTGTGAGTATCTACAGGAATACCTCGCCCGTTGTCCGCCACGCGGATGCGATTCCCGGGCAAAAGCACCACCTCGATGTCATTACAAAAGCCGCCCATCGCCTCATCGCGAGAGTTGTCAAAAATTTCCCAGACCAAATGATGCAGTCCGTCAGGGCCCGTGGTGCCGATATACATGCCCGGGCGCTTGCGCACAGGCTCCAAGCCTTCCAAAACTGATATATCCGAAGCGTCATAATGATGCCCTTTATCCGCCTTTATTGCCTCTTCCTTTGCCATATATATAGCTATTATATCAAATTTCCTTTACATTGGCTAGCGCAAAAACTCTCAAATATCCTTATTTTTGGCAACTAAAAAAGCCAGCGCAGTCCTTCCGGAGCAACGCTGGTCTTTTCGATTCGAGCAGATAAGGTGCTCGCTCCTTCATTAGAGCCCGTCTCGAGCATCCGTAAATGCGGAACTCTGGGAATGAGCTTTGTTGAACTTAGCGATGCGCTTGCGCGCATTTTGTAAGAACTTATTTGATTTCATGATTTTCTTGCTCGATTTCCGCTGGCATCGACTCCTCTAGGCACTTCATAACACCCACATAAGCTTCATGGGTAATAAGGCATTGCCTAAATGCTTCCTCTAAAGCTTCGTTGACATTCGTCATGTTCTGCCCATCGAAGTCTTCTGACCCTTTGAATCTGACCTCTTTCTGATCCGCTAAAGAAACATGGACTCGGCCACTAGAGTACGAAATTTGAATCGTGGCTATGTGAAGTTCCTTTTTTGTAAGCAGCTCAATAATTTCCGGTTTTAACACACATTCCTCCATTATTAGATTTTCAACGACCATATCCACACCTCGAACAATTCGAGGCTGGTGGATATGTTTCTAGTGTTTCTTGGAGACTACAAACGCATTCAGCAACCTCAAATTATTTTGGGTAAGGAGGAGGCCAAGGAGGTTATTAAATTTTAAGTTTATATTTTTCATGTTGTTTTTAAGTAAAAAGAAGAAAACCAGCCCTTGGAAGGCTGGTTTTCTTTGTAAGTGTTTGTTTTAAGTGTTTTTACAGCGAAATATCAGCCTTCAATTATTTGAGGCTGAGGAGGAGGGCTCCAGTATTAATTTGCTGTGTTTTTTGCTTCACGATTAGATAATAGCATTTACCGAAAAATTGTAAATACATAAATGTGGAAAACCATTCCTATCTAATTTTCTAGCATATGCGGAAATCTTAGATAAGCATTATTTATAGAAATAAAATCTACCTCACCTGCCAACTTTTGGCTTTAATCTTTTCCGCAATTTTTTCCATAATTTTATTTATTTCTTCGTCGGTCAGAGTTCTTTCGTACGACTGAAAAACTAATCTGAAAGCATAAGAAACTTTTCCGTCTTTCTTGAACTCATCAAAAAGCTCCGGACCTTTTATCACCATGTCACCCATGTTTTCTTTAATTATTTTTAGCACTTCAGTGCTTTTTACATTTTCTGGGACAAACACGGCAATATCTCGCGCGATGAATGGGAAGAGGGACCACATCTTGAATTTAGCTTCTAGGTTCGAGCTTCTAGGTTCTAAGGGAAAATCTTTTGGCATATCCTTACAAAATTCTTCCAATTTTATTTCTTTTATTTCTTTTTTATCTCCATAAGCAACATGCATTTCTTCCCCGCCTTTTTTAAATATAGTCCCAATCTCAAAAACTTTCACCTTGTCGATTCCTAAAAACGGAGCATTAAGTTGGTTTAATTTTATGCTTTCTTTTAGCCCGTCAGCCAGATTTGTTCTCAGAAATTTCTTATCCGAGGCGCTATTTTGCACTTCTACTTCACCCTTGTTAGCAAAAGCGTAGGTCATCACCTCCGAGTATCCTTCAGAAAGCAATTTATTTCTCGCCCAAGTTATTTTCGCGTAAGTCTCATTTACCTTCGGCTTGAAATTTATTTTAGGAATATTTCCCTTCACTTTGTCATACCCGAGGATCCTGACCACTTCTTCCGCCATATCTTGTTCGGTAGCCAAATCTAGGCGCATCGGCGGGACAATAATATCGAAAACTCCTTTTTTTAATACGTATTTAAATAAGTATCTTTTTAAAATATCTTCTATCTCTTTGTCGGAGACTTTTAGTCCTAAAATATTTGAAATTCTATCCGTGGAAAAATAAAACTTACTCTCCTTTTGTTTATCTGGATATACATCTACGATATCTTCAAACTGAGCCTCGGGACACATTTCTAAAATGAGCGCAGAGAGTTCGCGCATTGCATACGGAATTAATTCCGGAGATAAATCATTCTCAAATCTTTTTCGTCCTTCGGTAAACATATTGAGGGTCTGCCCCATTTTCCTGACGGATACTGGATTAAAATTATCAATCTGTAAAATTATGTTCTTTGTATTATTATCCAATTCAGCCAAGGTTCCTCCCTTTACGCCGGTACCTATCGCATTCCCTTCCGCATCGTAAATAGCGACCATGCCTTTTTGCAACTCTTTTTGAGCTCCGCCCAGAAAAGAAATTTTCTCGCCATCTGAAGTGTTTATATCAAGCTTGAGTCCTTTGACTTTGTCCATGTCAAAAACATGGCTTGGCTGGCCGCAATCAAACATAACTATATTGGTAGCATCCACGATGTTATTTATGCTCCTTTGTCCGATTGATTCTAAATGTTGAACTACCCAGTCCGGAGACGGACCAACTTTTATATTCCGAACAATCCTGGCAGCATCTCTGCGGCATTTCTCCGTGTTAATTTCAACTTTTAATTTTGTCGGCCCTGATTCCGAAATTTTGTATTTCGGAGTAGGATCTACATATTTTATATTGAGCAACGAAGAAATTTCGCGAGCCATGCCTTGATGGCTGAGCAGATCATGCGCGCGGTTCGGCAATATTTTTACGTCAAGAATAAAATCGCCGTCCGGCAATTTTTCAACGGTCTCCACTTCCGCCAAGTGATATGTCAAAATATCAGCTATCTCTTCCGCCTTTGGCGCATCGGGCACATACCATTTAAGCCAATTGTAAGAAATTTTCATACAGAATTTTAATTTGAAACCTGGTTAAGCCGCAAATCGCCCTGATAAAAAAGCCGGACGTCGGGAATGCCCCACTTGACCATAGCAATACGATCCAGTCCGCCGCCGAAACAAAAACCTTGCACTTTTACGGGGTCTAAACCCATACCGCGAATAACTTCCGGATTAGTCATTCCCCCGCCCATCATCTCCAGCCACTTACCTTTGAATTTAGCGAATACTTCTATTGATGGCTCGGTAAAAGGAAAAAAGCTCGGGCGAAACTCGATTTCTATGTCGTCTCCGAGCATTTTTTTATAGAAATTAGTAAGTATGCCTTTCATGTTGGCGAGGTTTACTCCGTCCTCTATCGTACCCAGCATAGAACCGTCTATCTGAAAAAATTGCATTTCATGGGTAGCGTCAGTCGCTTCGTTGCGGAAAACTTTACCGACAGAAATAAAAGCCGAAGGCATTCTGCCCGCCTTGGCTGCTTGTTCTGTCGCCCAAGCTGTCACGCCGGTTGTGTGTGTTCTTAAAACTTTCCCCCGCTCCTCCTTAATCCAAAAAGTGTCTTGCATGTCTCTGGCTGGGTGATCTTTCGGCATATTTAATATGTCGAAGTTGTACCATTCGGACTCCAGCTCCGGTCCGAGCGCAATTTCAAAACCCATATCGGCAAAAGCTTTATAAGCCTCGTTTGCCAAGATAGAAAGCGGATGTTCGGTAGCTTGTTTTTTCTCTTTTTCCATGTTTTTTATTGTACCAAATCCGCTTCGACTGGGCTAATCTTGCGTCCGTGGCGAGAAAACACACATCCGTTTGGACAAAAAGCTTTGCCTTCATTCTTTTGCAGACATTCAACGCAGGCGATAAAGTGCCTGTGACAAACTGGGTTTGCGCAATTTACATAATTTTCCGATTGCTCTTTGCAGGCATCACACATGCCGACTATTTTGTGTTTTGCATCATCGGTATAAAAGCCCATAGTCACTCGCCCGTCAAAAACATAAAGCTTGCCTTTGAAATCCTCATTAGGATATTTTTCCATGTAACTCACTATGCCTCCGTCAAGCTGATACACATCTGTAAACCCTTGTGTAACCAAAAATCCGGAAGCTTTTTCGCAGCGCACCCCGCCGGTGCAAACCGTTAGCACCGTTTTATTTTTCAAATGCTTGATCTGTTCCACCACTTTCGGCAAATCGCGAAAATTTTCAATCGGCGGCAAGATGGAATTCTCAAAATGCCCTACTTTGTGCTCGTAAGCATTTCGCATGTCGACAATATAAAATTCTCGTTTATTTTTTATCCATTCATGAAGTTCTTCCGGCTTTAAATGTATCCCCGTAATCTCGTTCGGATTTATGTCGCAAGTGCCTAAATGTAAAGAAACTATTTCTTTGCGGACTTTCACTGAAAGTTTCGGAAAAGCATCGCCTGTGCCAGCGCTTAATTTAAAATGAATATTTTGAAATCTTCCATCTTTCTTGTTCTTCTGGAGCTCTTTAATATATTCTTGTATATTTTCTTTTGTGCCTTCATAAGTAGCATTTATGCCTTCAGTGGCAATTATACACCTGCCTCTCAAACCCAGCTTTTCGCAAGTTTCTCGCTCTCTCTTAGCCACCGCCTCCGGATCAGCAATATGAACATATTTATAGAAAAGAATAACCCTATATTCCATAGAGTTCATCTTATATATATTTTAGACATTTCGCAATACTCACACTCAGTATTTTTGCCGTACGAATTGTAATGGCAAACGCGCGCTACCCATTCGCCGGACTTTACTAATTTGTCGTAATCTTCTATGTCCTTAATCAGAAGTTCGATTTCTTCGGGAGTCACGGCATGCCTATATATACTCTCTTTCGGATTTTTAGCTTCCAGAAATTCCAGCCTGCTTTCGGCAACTTTTACATTGTTCCATTTGGGCGTGCCTTGCAGTAGGTAGGTATACATTGCGAGCTGACGAGCCAAGCCGGAAAGCCGGCCTTCTTCGTCTCTTTTATTTACCTCGCTTTTTTTCTTCGGACTGCCGGTCTTGAAATCTGTGACCCTAACTTCTTTTCCACTCAATTTTTCTATAAGGTCAATCCGACCGTAAATTTTCAAGTGCGGAAAGCGCTTGTCGGCAAAAGATACCGGTTGTTCATTTTCACGATTCGTTAATATATCGGAGAGACGGCTTTTTGCCCAAGCAGAAACTATCCGAGCCACTTCTTTGTCTTCCGGCAATACCTCTTTATTTTGTTTTAAAATCTGATCAATGGCTTTATGCACTTTGTCCCCGAAAATCAGACTCTCGCTCGGCGCTTCCGGAATCTGCAATAGACTGCGGAAATACCATTTCCAAGAACATTCGTAAAAATTATTCAGGAGCGACATGGATACATTTCTTGTTGTATATTTTGCTCTTGCCAACTTTGTCACTTCTGACAAATCATTATTTTTTGCGACAGCTTTTTCAGAAATTTCAGCCTTTTTCTTTTCAAAAACTTCAGCAGGCAGCTCCGAGATTATTTTCGCCAATTCCAACTCCGTGCCTTTATGCGACGCGGTCGAATACGAAAGAGTGCAAAATCTTTTGGCTCGGGTTATGGCTACGTAAAGTTTTCTTTTAATAGCATCTATATCCCGCTCTTCCACCCGCTCCGCAATATTCTCCGGTAGTGCAAAGCCGAACTTTTTGCCGCCGCCAAGAGACTTTTCATCCATGTGAGCTATCCAAACGAAATCAAACTCAAGCCCCTTTGAACCGTGCAAAGTCAACACCTTTATGCCATCTTTGGGCTTTGCCACGATCGGTATAAATTCGTTAAAAGAAGCCAGTTTTTCGAGATACACAGTAAATTCATCGAGTGTGAGACTCGGATTTTTTTCTAGCTCTTTATCCAAAAGTCCGATAATAGTGTCTAAAATTTCTTGTCCAGAAACAAGAGTATAGGCAAGTTTGTTTCCTTCTTCTAGAAAAAGCTCTGCGCCGATAGTTTGGAGTAATGTTTTTATATCCTCTTTTTCAAAATCTTTTTTCCATTTTGCAAGTTTCGCCGCCCACTTGTCTACCCCAGCCGCATCAGGCAAAAGTTTGGCCGGTCTGTTTAGAAATTTGTCCAAAGAAAAATCCCGCATGTATTCGCCCGCAATAAACTTGGACGCTTCCATTGGTTCAGTTCCTGAAGTTTCGTCGAAGAAAGATAAAGCCAAAGAAACAGAATCACCGTTACTAATTATTTTTAAAACTCGCAAATATGCATACGCCTCGTCTTGATCAAAAAGACTCAAGGATTCAACTACACCAGTCGAAAGCCCCGCTTTATGCAGTATACCGATAGCGCGGCGTACTTGTGCATTTTTGGGCAGTAATATGGCGCACTCATTTGCCTTCACGTTTTTTTCAATTTTCTCTTTAATATCGAGAGCAGCCGCGATGATTTCCTCTTCAGGATTATTTGCTTCAACCAGTTTTATCGAGTGGAACTCTTTGCTGTTGCTCTCTAGCTTTTGATCTGACATTACGCTCTGGAGAATCTGGTGCGAAGCGTCTAAAATAATTTGAGTAGAGCGATAATTATCCACGAGAGTGATGAGCTTCGCGCCTTTAAATGTCTTTTGAAAATTTTTAAAATATTCGATGCTCGCCCCGCTAAATCCGTAAATAAGCTGACGGTCGTCCCCCACCACGAAAATATCCGGCTTCTCGAGCGAAGACCAGACTTTGGTTAAAAATTCATTCTGCACCCGCGAAGAATCCTGGTGTTCGTCCACCAAGACATACAGATACCGTTCGCGGATTTGCGCTAGCGTTTCTTCTGAAGTTTCTATTAGCTTAACCAGCGCCTCGAGCACATCGTCATAATCGAGAAGATTTTTTTCTTTTTTAGATTTTTCATAAAGCTCGATAAATTTTACTACCTCTTGGCTGCGCTCCAGACTTTCAATTTCTTTTTGAGTTTCTTTTTTCATTTCGCCCTTCGAAACGCCCTTGGTAGAAATACTAGCTTCGTCCCGCTCTAAAAATCTTATTTCTTTTTCCACTGCAGAGCCAAAATCTTTAGCTGTAATTCTCTCCCGTTTTAAAAGAGAAATGAGGGATTTCAAGTCTTCGAAATATCGCATGCTGTCGCTCCTCGGCCGCAGATACTGCCAGTCATTGCTATTTAAAATTTCATCAAACAATATCGCTCGGTCTAAAGACTCCAAAAGTTTCGGAGCTTTTTTTAATCCGAGGTGCTTATAATTTTCTTCGATTACTTTCATGCCAAAACTATGAAAAGTAAAAACATTCACAGAATTTCCGGCCTCGCCGATATATCGCACGAGGCGTTCTTTCATGGCGCCCGCCGCCGCGTTGGTAAAAGTGAGGCACAAAATACCGTCCGGCTTGATGTCGGTTTTCTTAAGTATGTTCCCAATCCGCAACGCCAAAATCTGCGTCTTGCCCGTGCCCGGCCCCGCAACGACCATCACCGGCCCGTCAATAGAATCCACCGCGTCCTTTTGGGCTTTATTCAGCTTTTTGTATTCTTGATCAAAAACAGAACTCATTTTTCTATTCTACTCCATTTGCCAATTTTTGTCCTTTTGATAGAAAGCGCCAGAGCCGGAACCCCTATTTTTTCTCCGAGCGAGTCTGCTATCGCCCTCACATATGTCCCACTGCCGCATTTTATATGGAAATCCGCTACAAAAAATCCTCTGTTCAACCCTGAGTGTTGAACACTGAGATTCTTGCGCCAAATTTTTAGAATTTCTTTTTGGCGGAAATCTCCTTTGACTTTGGCGATTCTGCGCTCGATATTTTCTAAAAGTTTTTTTCTGCTTATCTTTTCTATTCCAAAAAATTTTAAACTTTTCACATTTACTTCATGCTCTGGGTTTTTCACTTTCTTCCCCGCCCGAGCATAACTAAAAAGCGGCTTGCCGTCGACAGTTTTCGAAGAATACATAGGGTAGCTTTGCATAAATTTACCCGTAAAAAATTTCAGGTTCTTTTTTATTTTTTGCTCCAGCTCTGACATTCCGACATTCTCAAGAATGTAGGAATGTTGTACTTTGCCTAAAATATCGTACGTGTCTGTGGAAAAACCGAACAGTATGCTGAATTTGTATTCTTTGGAAAGTTTTAAATATTTTTCTTTTTCGTGAACCGCATCGCCAGCGAGCACCAACAAGAGCCCAGAGGCTAAGGGGTCAAGCCTACCCGCATATGTCATCTTCGCATCTTTATACTCTTTATTCTTTTTGCGAAAACTCTCCAGCGCCTCGAGCGGAGTCTCCCCTTCTTTTTTGTTTAGCAGTAAGATTTTTTTCACTAAGATTTTTGAAGCGGATGCAAATGCGCTGCGATAGCTACAGCTGTAGCAATAATGACAAGATTTTTTATAATGTACTGCCCTTCTAAAGTGGGCACTAGAAAACCACTCCATGTAACTTCCGGCAAAAGAAACAGCGGCATAAATGTAGTAATCATGTGTAAAAAAAGCAGAGGAATCACAACACGCACTAGATTCGGAAAAATAAAAAGTATTCCGATCAAGCATTCAAACAAACCGAAAAGAATGATAAAGGTATCGAAAGACATAAAGCCGATAGTTTGCTCAAAAAGACTTTGCACTAGAGAATTCGCGGGAGATAAACCGATAACTTTCAAAATTCCAAACCAAAAGAAGATAACAAAAAGCCCAAATCGCGCGACCGGCATCGAAATCCGCCTGAAAAAATGTATAAGTTTGATGTCTATGTTTCTGATTTGCATAATCACATTGTAACAAAAAAGGCTGGCGGAGGGTAGGAGATTCGAACTCCTGGTGAATTGCTCCACACACGCTTTCCAAGCGTGCGCACTAGACCGCTATGCGAACCCTCCCAAAAAAACATCTATACTATCCTAGCATATTTAAAAAATCTTTCTCGTTTATTATTTTCACTCCCAATTTTTCTGCGGTTTTTAGCTTAGAGCCCGGCTCGGCTCCGGCTACTACATACGAAGTATTTTTAGAGACAGAACCGACTACTTTCCCGCCCAAGGTGAGAATGCGCTCTTTGGCTATCTCGCGGGACATTTGCGAGAGCGTGCCGGTAAGCACAAAATTCAGTCCCGTGAATTTTCCTTTCTTTCTGTTTTCCGCTTTTTCTATCCCCACGCCGTTTTTCTCCAGCTTTTTTATAAAATTCAGATTATTTTTGTCTTTAAAAAAATCGCTTACACTTTTCAGCACAGCCGGACCTATATTTTCTATATTATCTATTTCCGCTAGGTCTTGCCTAGCGGAAGACATTAATTTTTCTAGAATGCCGAAGTGTATCGCCAGATCCCTGGCCGTCTCCTCTCCTACATGCAGTATGCCTAGCGCCCACAGGAATTTTGAAAGAGAAATTTTCTTTTTATTTTCTATTTCTGCTACGATATTCTCGGCAGATTTTTCGCCGAAACGCTCTAACGGCGCGATATCTTCTTTCTTAAGTGTAAAGATATCAGCTGCGTCGGTAATTAAACCTTCGTCTTTGAATCTTCTCAAGATTTTCGGCCCAAGCTCGTATATTTCGAACACAGAAACAAAATGTTCTAGATATCTTTCATTTTTCGCCGGACATTTTGGATTGGAACAATAGAAAGCGACGGATTTCTGCGCTGGCAATTCCCTCTTTTCTATTTTTCCCCCGCATGTGGGGCAACTCTCAGGCATTTTAAATTTTTTCTCTTTTCCGGTACGCATGCGAACAAGCACTTCCACCACTTTCGGAATCACATCGCCGGCTTTTTCTATCACAACTGTGTCGCCAATACGCAGACCGAGACGTTCGATTTGATCCATATTGTGCAAAGTCGCTTTCCCTACCAGCGAGCCAGCGACCATCGTCGGCTCGAAAACGGCAAGGGGTGTGAGCACTCCGGTACGCCCGACATTCACCAAAATTTCTTTTACTATCGTGGTGGCCCGCTCCGCAGGATATTTGAAGGCTGCCATATAGCGCGGAGCTTTGCCGACAACGCCTAAAACTTCTTGTAATTTTAAATTATCAACTGAAACGACAATACCATCCGTACCATAAGGAAAATCCGGCCGGACTTTTTCGAATTTTTTTATGAAAGTTATTGCCTCCTCTAAATTACCGCATACAGCATCCAATTTTTCCACTTTAAATCCCAAGCTTCGAAGCATTTCATGTTTTTCTGAATGACTCTGCACAGTAGGTATTTTTTCTATAAGATCATACGCCACAAAATCTAGATGCCGTTCCTTGGCAAGCTGCGGATCAAGCTGGCGCAAGCTGCCGGCGGCGACATTTCTGGTATTGGCAAAAAGTATTCTGCCTTCTTTTTCATTCTGAAGATTCAGTTTGGCTAATGTTTTTTTACTCATTAGAGCTTCGCCACGAACTTCGACCTCACCCCTACCCCCTCTCCTTGTTAAGGAGAGGGGTATACTCTCAATCGTTTTCAAATTTTCCGTAATGTCTTCGCCGATAAACCCGTCCCCCCTCGTCGCTCCGCGCACGAATATGCCGTTCTCATAAATAAGCGACACAGCAAGCCCGTCGAACTTTACTTCGCAGAAATAATCTAACTTGGCGGTTAAACCGCCAAGTAACTTTTTAACCCTTTTTTCCCAGTCGTAAAGCTCTTCATACGAAAAAGCATCGTTGAGCGAAAGCATCCGAACTTTGTGCTCGACTTTGACGAATTTATCGAGCGGCTTGCCGGCAACTCTGTTTTCGGGGGCATTTATATCATTAAATTCCGGATGCTTGGATAAAAGATCTCCCAGTTCCCGAGTGAGAGATTCATATACATCGTCTGTAACACCCGGCGCATTTTCGACATGATATGCGCTTCGCAGACGCGCGATTTCGCTTCGCAGTTTTATTATTCTTTTTTTGGCTTCAGATTTTTCCATACCAAAAAAAATTAATAATTACTTACAATTTGACGTTCCACGCTATTGTCTGTTGGACTGCAAGAGCCGGAGAGTCCGCTTCCGGTATTATATCCTTTTGAAACTATGGTTGTAATCATTGCTGTAACCGGAGCAATTCTTCTGTCATCCTTTGTGATTTTTACTATTGCGCAGCTTTTGCCTGTACCGCCCAACCCCGAAACGACAATGTTGTCCCAAGTAAATGTTTGGCCGCTAACCGCTACATAAGAATTATTGTCAGATCTGTCGTTGAAAAGAACTTTTTCAATTCCTGTGTCCGCTGCAAAAAAAGCTTCATTGGCATCTCTGGCATTAGTGCCAAACTTTACCTCTTTGAGCGCTATATTTGCGACTCCTAGTGCTATCGCCAAAAGAAGGCTGGCAAGCGTCACGGCAAAAAGCAGAACAAATCCGGCTTCTCTATTTTTTTGTAAAATTTTATTTTTCATATGATTACTCTACCCAATTAAATAAATTTTCGGAAAAAGTTATGTTGTAACTGCCGGAACCCTGAGTCCATTCAACTTTGGAAAAAATTCTTACTTCATTCAAATTTGACTCAGTCGTTGTCATCCAAACCTGACGGATAAAACCGGAATCATCCCCGCTATTAGTGCTATAGCTCCCGTCACTTATAGAAAGTCTGCAGTTATTGGAGCCACCGCACACGAAAACATCATGGGGGAAAACCGTATCAAAACCGCATCCATTGGTTGCGTTACATGGATTCATGACAACTTTAAAACGATCCCAGCCTTCCTGGCTGGTGTCGTCATAATAAAGCACATACGTGTCGCGTATGTTTCGGACGTATTCAATACCTTCTTGCGCCAAATATGAGGCTATGATTTTCTGTCTGGCATAAATGGTACTGGAAATACCTTCAGTAAGAACTGCGAACAGTCCTAAAATTGATACGGTAAAAATCGAGACGGCGACAAGCGTCTCTATGAGAGTAAAACCTCCATTTTTTTGTTTAAAATATTTGCTCATATATCTAGGACCCTTTGTGACACCGAAGTCTGCAGGGAAAATGGCGTTTCGACATTTTTATAAAATATCGTTCCGACTAATCGAATGGTCACAAAAGGCTGCTGCTCGTTCCCGCCCGGAGGCTCGGCGCCCAAAACGGAAAATCCGGAAACAGAACTGAGATCCACTTCCTCCGGATTCAATTGCGTCCAAATTAGCCCTCCATCAGTAGACTTGCTTATGTCATAAGTATCGCCTCCATCGGCAGTTTCAATTTTATATGCCCATTGGTCAGTCCCGTTCGGATCGGCATTTGGACTCGGAGAGGCAGGCGTGAATCCATAAGCTTCCTCAAAAACTATGGCTCTGCCGGAGTCGCAACTCCTCGAAGTATTTAGATCAGAGTCCTGAGCCTCCGACTGGTTCCAATCGCTGTAGCATCTGTAATTAGTTCCCGTTCGCAAGTTTCTGCCTATGTCTTCCATAACGAAACTCAAATTATCCATGATGGAGCGCATGTCTCGGGATTTTTCATGAACCAAGTTAGCGTTTAAAAGCGCGCCCATACCTGTCATAATAATAACCAGAAAAAGAGAAACAGCGATCATCGTCTCTATTATGGTGTAGCCAGTATTTTTATTTTTTTTAATTCGTAATTCGTAATTCATAATTTTTTAATTAACCTGTATTCTGCCCGAAGGAGAAACTATTATTCTCGCAGTTGCAGGATTTGTTCCCGGAGAAGAAATCGTAATTTCTACATCGCTAACGCACGTCATTAAAGCTCGGGAATCCGGGCGGCGAAAAACAATACTTAAGGTCTGAATTGGATCTACTCCGCATTTCAAGCCTGATATGAAATTGTTTTTTGTAATAGTGGGCTGGTCTAAAATCAAATCAGAGTCATCATAAAAATCACTATCATCAAGATTCGCAAAATAAGTAAAATGTTTATCATCAACGCCGGGAGTAGTAATATTAAAATAAACTCCATAAGACGGTCTAGACGCAAAGGCTTGCGTGGTGAGTTTCCCCGACAATGCTGATTTCTGCGCTTCGACAATTTTCAAGGCAATATCGCTCCCTAGATTTTTTATATCGACTTTTGCCTGGAATTCCCCATAATTAAACATGGCGACAGCAGACAGCGCGGCAAAAATAGAAAGAACGACGATGAGTTCTACGTAAGTCATCCCCGCCTGACGGCGGGCAAGCCCCTGATTTATTTTTGCTTTAAATAATTTTTTCATAAACTAAAAGCTGGATGGAAAAATATTCAGCTCGCAAATAAATGCCAAAAACGCGCCCAAAACCAGAAACGGCGCGAAGGGAATTTCGCTTTTCATTCCTAATTTTCCCTTCTTCCTGATTTTAGACAACATGATCAAAAATATCCCGACTATTGCTCCGGACCAAAAAGCGAGCACCAAGCCGGAGAACGCAAAAGGCAGGCCGAGCAGCCAGCCCAAGCCGAGAGCGAGCTTGGCGTCCCCGAGGCCCATCCACCTGCCTCCGGACACGAGCCAGAACAAAGCAAAGGGCAAGGCGATGAATATACCCGATAAAAAATTAAATATGTCGGGAGTATGAAAGAAAAATAAACCGATAAACGCGAGAGCGCCAAAAATAAAAACCAGCGTATCCGGAATTATTTTATGCTTTAAATCATAAACTGCGATAACTAAAAGGATGGAAAACATGACAGCATAATAATCATACGCAATAAAAAATCCGTATGTATCAATAAAAAATAAGTCTTGGAATTTTAGAAACAATGCCGCAAAAACTAGACCGGAGATAAATTCAACTATAGGATACTGGATAGAGATTTTTGTTTTACAAGTTCTGCATCTACCTTTTAATGTCAGAAAACTAAAAAGCGGAATAAGCTCGTACCATTGCAGCTGATTTTGGCAGGACATGCACGCGCTCCTGCCCCCAAAAGATTTATTCGTATTGAGCCGGTAAATTACAACATTCAAGAAACTGCCAATAATGGCGCCAAATAGAAAAAAGATAATTGTAAGCAGTAATACCACAACCTAATTGTATCATAACCCTCAAAAAATCCGAACGATGATTATGGACAAGAGAAGGCAAGGTTCCCAAGAGAGATTGATTCTTTTGCCGCTCCGGTAGAGTCTACACACCAGCCAGAGCTAGGAGTCGTCGGAGATTTTAAAGATGTGATAGCCGCCCAGGCTGTTGCATTCGCATGACAAACTGAATAGAAATTAGAAGTGCCTGAAGCATTATAAACCCATGCATTGTTTTGAGTAAAACCGTAACCGGCGCCAGCGACAACAGCAGGATTGAGTCTCTGAGCAGCGTTCATTATAATATCCAGAACCCCGCCACCAACAGTATCAGTAGCACACATACCCTGATAAGTATTTGTTGGTACCTGATCCTCGTAAAACAAAGCGGCTTGAGGACGCATATTGCCCATCGCAGCCTTGATAGCCGCATCGATAGCTTTGTCTCTGGCTGTGCTAAGGGACGCCAAGACGACAGAAGCCAAGATACCGATGATAGCAATCACCACTAAAAGTTCGATAAGAGTGAAACCTTTCTTTGAATTAATTTTCTTCATGAATCCTTATTTATTTTTATACCCTAACTAGCTAGCTGCACAAACACCGCTTGCAACTTTTGCGTCAAGAGTAGCCTGTACTTGATCTGCAACCGCAACTTCTCTTGCTGCACCAGTACTATCGACACACCATGCCTTCAAAGGAGTTTTGAGGTGAACAGCGACTGCCCAGGCAGTACCGGCGACAAGACCGTTACAGCTTGTCAATCCGCCACTTGCGGTCTTAGCAGCAGCAACTTGGGCAACAATAGCTGCAAGCGTAAATATATTTGTCGATGCAGCCGCCGTAGGACAAGCGCCGGAAACAGCTGCAGGAAGAGAGGCGGTGCATGTACCGCCTGCGGCGTAACATCCTCCTTGAGTATCGTATTGCAATTCAGCATTTACCCTCACTCCCGCTAAGTTTGCTTTCACGGCGGCATCAGCACCTTTGGAACGCGCAGTGTTAAGCGAAGCAAGCACGACAGAAGCCAAGATACCGATGATAGCAACCACAACCAAGAGTTCGATTAATGTAAAACCCGACTTAAACTTTTTGCTGAAATTCATCTTTTATAAGAATTTATTATATTAATAATTAAGACTTGATTCTCGTATCTGTGGGACATTAACAGCCAGTTCCAGAGAACGCAATCGAAGAGTCAGTAACAGTGGCGCTAGTGCAGCTTCCTCCTTTTCCGGCAGTAGGAGTGATGGTAGCAGTACCTCCTCCTGAACCGTCACAAGTATTGTTGGCAACAGTACCAAAAGTAGAACCTATAAGACCTGTTATAGCAGTAGATGCAGCTTTACCATCACAAAAAAGGGTTATACTCGTGCGCACTTGAGTCATCTCAGCTTTAAAGGCGGCAGTCTGCCCCTTTGTTCTAGCAGTGTTAAGTGAAGCAAGCACGACAGAAGCCAAGATACCAATGATAGCCACCACCACCAAGAGTTCGATAAGCGTAAAACCTTTTTTGAAATTAATTTTTTTCATAATTTGTACTTTACTTTATAATTTTTCCGACTAAATTTTAATGCTTGAATTATATCATAGTACAGGCAAGAGAGTTATCCACAGGGTAGGGTTTAGCTTATCCCTCCCGCCAGATTGTAAATAGGCATCAGCACCGACACCAGCAGTATCCCCACTCCCAGACCCAGAACCACGATCATGACCGGCTCGATCAATCCGACCAGGGTATCAATCGCATCATCCACTTCACGCCGATAGAAATCGGTTAAAGTTTTCAAAATAGTGCCTATGGAGCCAGTTTCCTCGCCCACTAAAACCATTTGTACCAAAATCCCCGGGATTTCGACTTTGTGTTTGGAAAAGGCGACAGAGAGCGCCAGGCCGGACTTTACTCCGTCAGCCACGGACATCAAAACTTCTTTGTACACGCGGCTGCCGACCACATCAGCCGTAATATCTATCGCTCGAACGATCGGCACGCCGGAAGAAAGCATGGTATTTAAGTTGTCGGTGATTCTGGAAAGATAGAGTTTTTTGTAAAGGTTCCCGATAGCCGGCAGAGAGAGCTTCATGGAATCAAGATATATCTTCCCTCTTTCCGTGGAAGCCAGACGCCAGAGCCAGATACCGAGAAGAACCATAAAAATCACCATGATGAAGCCATAGTTAACAAAAATATTGGAAATGGTGATAACGACTGTAGTATAGAAAGGCACATCCTGCCCGGAGTCGAGAATAATACTGGAGAGTTTTGGAATAACCACGACAAACATCAAACTCATCACCACAATAAAAGTTATGACCACGAACACCGGGTAGATAAGCGCATTCCTGGTTTTAGACGTGAGAGAATACTGCCGATCCAGATATTCGGCCAGATAGAGAAATGTCTGGTTGAGTTTTCCGGTTTCCTCGCCCACCTTGACCATGTTTATATAAAAACTGGAAAATATATCCGGGTGCTTGGCAAGCGCGCCGGAAATAGAAAGTCCCGCCTGCAAGTCGTCTCCGATAGCGGTCAGCTTCTTGCCCAAAAGTGGATTTTCGGTATTACCCGCGAGTATAGTAAAGGCTTTGAGCGCGGAGATTTGCGATTCAAACAACGTCGCTATCTGGCGCGAAAGAATGACGATATCTTTATTTTTAACCTTTTCAAAAAAAGAAACCTCGAAACTAGACTTTTTTTCTGTTTCGTCTTTGATGGAAATAATCACCAACCCGCGCCTCTGCAGACCGCTGATGGCTATGTCGCGGTTGGGCGCATCAATCTCGCCCTCTTTGTTGACTCCTTCATCATCTATGGCTTTGTATTTGAATAGCATATGATTACATCATGCGTTCGAGACCCTTAGGGTTTAAAGAATACTGATGGGCATTTTCTATGGAAATCTCTCCCGCGCGGACGAGCTCCATCAGCGAGTGGTTCAAATCTATCATGCCGGACTCCATACCCGTTTCTATGACGACATCTATTTCATGGGTGCGCTTCTCGCGGATCAAATTTGATACTGCGTTATTGTTGAGCAGAAGCTCATACGCGGGCACCAGCCCGCCGGTAATCCTCGGGATCAGCCTCTGAGAGAAAATTCCCAGAAGCGAAGCCGCCAGCTGGGTGCGGATCTGATCCTGCTGGTTTCCGGGAAAAGAGTCGATAATTCTGTCTATAGTCTGAGAGGCATTGTTCGTATGTAAGGTAGAAAGCACCAAATGCCCCGTCTCAGCGGCAGTCACCGCGGTGGCAATCGTCTCGGGATTACGCATTTCCCCGATCATGATGACATTCACATCTTCGCGAAAGACGGATTTGAGCGCGATGTGAAAATCCTTCGTATCAATGCCGACTTCGCGCTGGTTGATCATAGATTTATTGGGAACATATACGTGTTCGATCGGATCTTCGATAGTTACGATGTTAGCGGCCTGTTCGTTGTTGATGAGATCAACCATGGCGGAGAGAGTGGTAGACTTTCCCTGCCCCACAGGACCCACCACCAAAAAAAATCCCTGCTTCTTGCGAGACAAATCAGCCAGAATAGCCGGCAGATGCAGCTCCGGAAGAGTTTTAACTTTTGGCACCAACCGAAAAACTATGCAGATCAGCCCTTTTTGAAAAAAAGCGTTTCCGCGCAATCTCGCCTCCCCGCGAAAATCATAAGAAAAGTCTGCCTCCTGATTTTCCAAAAATGCATCGATTTTCGCTTTTGCTAATATTTGTCCCAAAATTCCAAGCATGTCTTCTTGGGTAAAAACCGGATGCTTCACTAGGAATATCAGCTCGCCGGCGACACGAATAGCCGGCACGCGGCTGGTACCCATATGTAAATCCGATCCGCCCTCGCGGATGACAGTCAAAATAAGTTCTTCAAGTTTGGCTTTGTAATCCATTTATTTCATTGGAACTGGGTTTTTCTTGCCTAAAATTTCCACCACCTGATTGATAACTTCCACCGGGGTAGAATTCGCCTTTACGATATAGCCCGCCACTCCGAGCTGGTTGCCTTGATCAATGTCAGACTGCTGGCTTTTGTTGGATAAAACTATTTTCAGGCAATTCGGGCACAATTTTTCCGTATTTATTTTTGCCAGCATTTCAAAACCGTCCATTTCCGGCATGATTATATCCATGAGCATGACCTCGGGAGCGAGTCCGCCTTTTAGTTTTTCTATCGCCTCGGCTCCGCCGCCCGCCGTATGAACTTCGAAATTATTCTGGCTGAATTTGAGCGCATACATATCCAAAAGAAAACTGTCGTCGTCGACTATTAAAATTTTTCTCTTTTCGCCTTCCATAAATTTCTGGTTACCTTACTAACAACTGCTGATTAATTATACTACATAATAACTTTTAATTGAATAGGCTGTGTATAACTTTGCTATTTTATCAGTTTTCAATAATTCTTGTAGTAATCCGATATTCGGTAAAACACAGAACCATTGAGGTCCGTTGTCCAGGTAATCTTGCCGCAGTCCAAGTTTTCATCTCCGTCAAAAATTTTGCTTAAAGCGCGACCGATTGTATCCGGAACGCCTCGAGCATGAATATTTACCCCGCGATAGACAGTTCCTCCGTCCCCGCAAACAACTTGGTCAAGATCGTTATCAAACCCATAGACAGTTCCCCCGGGAGGTTTGGGGGCGGAAGGCAGAAATTTTCCCAGACGAGCGGGGTTCGTCACCAGCATGTCAATGTCGGGGTTACCGCCTACCCCGAAGTCCGTTTCGGGCCACCATTCGGAGATGTTTTCCTCATCCGCGAGTAGCAGAAAAGCCTTTTCCATCTCCTTAAAGTCAGCGGCAATTTTTGCAGTTTTGACTTTTTCCCGGGCGCTGTTCAAAGAAGCCATTACCACAGAAGCCAAAAGGCTGATGATAGCGACGACGACTAGAAGTTCTATGAGAGTGAATCCTCGCCTTGATTTATGATCAAACATAAAGTAATTATACTATATCGTAGACTTACAAACAGAGCCTTAGACTCTGTCTGGAAGGATATCTTCTTCCGTAAGAGAAGTTTTTCCTCTTTCTTCTCTGATAATTGAAATAATTTCATCACAGTGTTTTTTAAAATTCTTACTACCGCCAAAAATTTCTAAGATTCTTCCCCCTTCTTCTTTTGACACAACTTTAAAATTATTATTCTCATATTCACAGTCACTGGCGAAAATAAGATGCATTTTATTTTTTGGAATATCATGAACACCATAATTTTTATTCGCATACCCAAGAATTTTGTTAAAATAACCTTCATTATTTAAATGATGCGATTTGAAAGGCCCTTGAAAAAGCGACCCTGAACGCTCATTTTTTACATTAAAGTAATAAGTGTACCCGCCTTGCAGTTTTTGCATAAATTTAGCTATCCCACCATCCACTAATTGTTTCAACAAGAAATGAAAATGATTTGGGTTTAAGCAAAGAGCAACAATAGCGACCAATGGATCTTTGGAAAACAGAGCCTTAGACTCTGATTTTAGTTGAGAATTTCTAAAATCTCTTATGCTTCCTACTCCCTCCATTTGGTTAAAATCGCTGATACTTTCAATAAAACGATCTACGTCTTTTTTATCGTTAAAAATATCCCGCTTATCTACTCCGCGATTGTAGATATGATAATATTCCCCTGTTATAATTGGCTGTTTTCTCATACGATAAGTATAACATATTCCGAACAGAGTCTAAGGCTCTGTAAATTTTACTCATTCTCGTTGCTGAAATTGTAGACTTCGGCCCAGGGGATAGCGCCTTGCAAAGATTTGAGCATCGCGTCTTCGCGCATCATCAGCATTCCCTTCTTGCGGGCTACCTTATAAATATCGCCGTTAGTCGGGCTTTTCAAGATCACATTCTGCATTTCTTTGTCTATTTTAAACATTTCAAAAATAGCGACACGGCCGCGGGTGCCGGAAGGACAATCGCTCGAAGGAACCGTCTCGTACATTTCTCCCTTGACTCCGATTTCTTTTTTAAATTCTTCGGGCAAATCTTTGGTCTGCTCTTCGATCTGCATTTTTATGCTCTCGTCCATCGGAACAAGTTTTTTGGAAGAAGAGCAAGTCATTCGAGCCAGACGCTGAGCGATAGACAAAATAAGCGTCGGCGCGATCAAATACGGATCAACTCCCATGTCTACCAGTCGGGGTACGGCGCCGATGGCATTGTTTGTGTGAAGCGTCGAGAGGACGAGGTGCCCGGTCAAAGCCGCCTGAATAGCCAGCTGGGCTGTTTCCTTGTCGCGGATTTCTCCGACCATGATTATATCCGGGTCTTGGCGGAGAATGGAACGCAGTCCGGAAGCGAAAGTGTAGCCGATTTCCGGCATCATCTGCGACTGGTTTATGTCCGGCATGTGGTATTCCACCGGATCTTCCAGCGATATGATGTTGCTTTTTTCTTTATCGAGCTCATTCATCATCGAATATAAAGTGGTGGATTTTCCGGATCCGGTCGGGCCGGTAATCAAAATAAGCCCGTAAGGCTTCTTCAGGGCTTCCCGCACGAGGCCGAGATTGATCTCAGAAAGTCCGAGCTGATCCAAAGGCTTGACTCCTTTTTCAGAATCAAGTATTCGCATCACGACTTTCTCCCCGTAATACGCCGGCATGGTAGAGACGCGAAAATCAATTTTGCGCCCGTCAATATTTGCGCTGAAACTTCCGTCCTGCGGTTTTCTTTTTTCATCGAGCCTGAGCTTGGCTAAAATTTTTATGCGCGCCACTATTCCGCTGTAAATATTCGGCGGCAAAACTATGGTGGTATGGAGCGTCCCGTCCACGCGAAAGCGCACTTTTACTTTTTCTCCGCCAAATTCGATATGGATGTCTGAAGCGTTGCCTTCGATGGCATTGCGCAGTATTACGGCGACTATTTTTATGACCGGCGCGTCTTCGACTATTTTTCCTTCCTCGCCTGATTTTATATTTTTAATCTCCTTGGTTAAATTTTCCTCATTCAGAGTTTTTACCTCGTCTTCTTTAATTTCAGAGAGTGCTTCTTCCACCTGAGTTCCAAGACCCTTGTAAGCCTGCATGACCCTATCGTAATCACTTTTAGAAATCAGATATATTTTGAAAGGAATCCCGAGCTTGGCGGAAATAAATTGGAGCGCGTCCATGGTCTCGACATTTTCGCCGTCCGTGACGCCCACTTCGAGCACGTTATCCGCAAGTTTGATCGGAGCAAAACGATAATGCGCGGCGGAGTCTTCGGAAATATATTTCAGGGCATCAAAAGAAGGCTCCTCCATGGAAAGCTTTTTGACCGGCATTTGCAGATACTCCCCCTTAGCTTTGAGGATTTTATCCTCTGCCACTCCGGACTCGATCAGAGCCTCATCTAAATTCCCATTGTATTTTTCTTGCGCGCGGTTTTTGATCTCGCCTACTTGGCTCCTCTCGATTGCTCCTTCTTTAATTAACTCTTCTAAAAAACTCATAGTTGAATTAAGGGGTTAAGGGCGCTCCCGCAGGTCCGCCTGGAGTCAAGGGAAGAGTAGATTCTTCCGATAGGACAATATCGTTTCCAAGCGGAGCAAACGGATTCGGCCTGCCTTCGGTGCCGTCCGGAGTAAGAGTAATGCTGTGAGAGCCGTCAAGACTCGCAAAAGCAGGTTCAGAAAAAATAGCGTCGTCTAATCTGATATTTTTGACAGACAATAGCAAAGTCAAAAATTCTTGGGCAACCGCAGAATTATTTTTGGGAGTTGCGGCTGCCGCCCCTGGCACGCCAGGAACTGTCGGAGAAGAAACCAAAGGAGCGGTAGCGGCAGGCTTTTTTATCACGAAAAAATAAACCAAAACAAGCACTACTCCGATTGCGACGAATATTAATATGTTTCTTAATTTTGGCATTTTAATTTTTTAACCAGTAAGTTTTAATTTTAAAATTATATTCATACGACTGCTGCGCATTCGCGCCGGGGCTTCCTGTATTTCCGGTACCGGTACTTGAAGAAAATTGAATCGAAGCCACGTCGACGATTCGGAGGTTGCTTTCCAAATCCTTGGTGAAATTAAGAAAGTTACTGTAAGTGGCTGTCGTAGAAAACTCCAAATCCCATATTCCGTAGTCTTTGCGCGGACCTTGCGCGGAAGCAGCCGGAGGCGTACCCGCCGGAACCGGAGCGGCATTGGCAGGTTTGGAGGTCGCAGTACCCGTAGCCGTCGCCGCTCCGCTTGCCGTGCTGTACTTCACATTTTTGAGCGCCATGCCGTAAGGCAATGCTATCTGCTCTATTTCCAGAATCAAGCGTATGTTGTCAATATTTTCCGGCAGAAGTTTACTGATCTTTTCCAAGTTGGCCGGATCAATAGCATTTTGCTTGACAGTTAATTTATCTCTTTCGACTTCCAAAGATTTGGAGTTATCCAGAGCTTTATTATAAGACGCCAATTTCTCCTGCAGTGCGACAATCCCGGGAGACGCGAGATCCGGGGAATCATAAATAGGTTTGCCGAACATGAAAAAAACGGCAGCGCTGATTCCTATTAAAATAACCGGCATCAAAAATCTCATCATAAAATTAACTTTCTGTCGCAAGTATCTTCTTATAATTAACAAAACTCGGATCAACCGTGAATTCTAAATCGAAAAGAACATTGCCCTTGTCATCAAGCGTCAGGTTGGAAAAAACAGGATCGATCAAATTTTTATTTAGAGCAAAAAGGTCGGACTGAAGAGCCACTGAACGGTAACCGACAGCCGTGCCGCTCATTTTTATAGTTACACTTGTGTTTTTTGCATCTTTGTCAGTTCCGAGAGTGTAGTCAAATTTGGTGTAGCGGACAGTTTTCATCGTAATCTCGGAAAGCGCCTGAAAAACAGGAGTTACGGCCACATGTTTATCTAAAATTTCAGTCGACGCTTTCAATCGCTTGTCGAGAAGCTGCAGCTCTGTTAGTTTAGAAGGCTCAAAGCTATTTTTGGCTAGATTCAGACTATTCTCTTTTTCTAAAATACTTTTTTTTATGCTCTCCCGATACAAAAAAAGTCCGCCGGTTCCTAGAAGCACAGCCAGCAAAAGAATGAAAGAAATAACAGTAAAAATACTAATGGAGCGGACCGGAGTCACGCGTTCTTCCACCATTGGTTTTTTGGGTATAAACGATGTTTGAAAATTCGGCTCCACTATACACTATTATATTACAGAAACAAAGTTTCGCGAAACAAAATGTGTATAACTCAGTCTTTTGAAGGCTATTGAAGCTTCCTGAGAGCTAAACCGAGCGCGACGGCGAATTCGGAGCCCATCGTTTCCAGCACTTTGGACAGAAACTCCGGTGCGTTGACCTTGGAAAATGGCAGCCCTACCTCTATTTCTACCCGAAAATTGCTTGCTGAGGCTTCTTTGAGTCCCTTCAAGAGCGACCCGCCGCCGGAAAATATTATTTTGCTGATGGTTCTGTTGTATTTTTTTTCATATCCCAAGAGAACGTTGTTGGTCTCGGAAAGAATGTAGTCCACGTGAATCTTAATGATGTCGGATAAACTTTTCTCCGCCGGATTTCCGAAAAGGCCGAATTCCTTTTTCATTTTTTCCGCTTCACTAAAAGGTATGCTTAAAGATTTAGAAATAGAGTCGGAAATATCGGCTCCTCCACGGTCCACCGTGTGGTAGCTTTTCACCATGCCGAATTCAATGATGGAGAGTTTGGTGCGCGACGCACCAAAGTCGATTAGCAGGACCGGAGAAAGCTCGTGCTCGAAATTCGCTCTGATCGAAGAAAATATTTCAATCTCAAAAAAAGACGCATTCATCTGACTCTCGCGCACGATGGAACGATATTTGGAAGTCGCGTCATTTTGAGTGGCCACGACGAGCACATTAGTTTTGTCTACTGGCTTTTGCGGAACTGCCGCTACCGCATTATTTTCGGTGATGCTCATTTCTTCGAAAGAAGCTTCTTTTTTCGGCAGAATAAAATAATCAAGAGAGACTTCGGTAATGGGCACCGGAATATATTTGCGGGCTTCAGTGGAGACGATTTCCGCCATTTGTTTTCCCTCCACGTGGATTGGAAGCTCAATCGTAAAAATCAGGCTTGACTGCACGGGAATAGAGAAACCCGCCGAAGTGCTGATCACTCCGGATTGTTTCAAAACCTCTTTGAGAGCTTCGGCCAATTTTTCCACCGGCAGATTGGTGACGCGACCCACGTCAAGACTCCCGTAAGGGCCGAGAGCTATCGCTCCGTATGTTTCGAGAATTGCTCGGCCTCCTTTTCTTTTTATCTCCACAACCTTGATCGCGGAAGAGCCGATATCAATGCCGACAGCGCTACTGTCAGCGCCGCCTCCGAAGCCTGAGAAGATTTTTTTCAATGGATTATCCATTTGTGCTAGGATTATATCATATATGGCGTTTTTAAACACTCTACTGGATATAATCTTTCCTGCGCGCTGCATATCCTGCGGAAAAAATGGCAAGGATTTTTGTATCGAATGCATCTCTGACGCGCCCGCCGCAGAACGCGAGACGGCCAAATGGATTTTTCCCCTGTATGATTATCGCCACCCGCCGATTAAAAAGGCTCTGTGGCTGCTCAAATACAAAGGCAAGAAAAGATTGGCAAAAGCTTTTGCGGAAATTTTGTATGAAAAAATTATGGAAGAACTCTCCGAACTTTCGGTGATGGAAAATTTCAGGGATGCTATTTTAATACCCATTCCCCTCTCAAATAAAAGATACCGCGAGCGAGGATACAATCAGGCGGAATTGATTTGCAGAGAGTTGGTTAAAATAAATCATCTACGCTATGGCGTAGATATGCAATTAGAAAAAAATATTTTAATCAAACCAAGAGAAACAGAGCATCAGGCGCGAATCAGGGACCGCAAAGAGCGCCTAAAAAATATTGTCGGATCTTTTGCGATAAAAAATGAAAGTGAAAATAAAATAAAAAACAAAAATATAATTTTGATAGATGATATTACCACCACAGGAGCGACCCTAGCCGAAGCCAGAAAAATTTTAAAGCAAGCAGGTGCGAGAAAAATAATAGCCTTCACCGTGGCGCATTAAGATATGATAGTATTAGTTAGCAACTATGATGGAGCTTTTGATTACATATAAATATCTTATCGTCGTCCCGCTGGCTATTATCGAAGGTCCGATCATTTCCGTGATCTCCGGCTTTTTGACGACGCTCGGGGTTTTTAATCTGCCGCTGGTATTTTTGGTGCTGGTCTTGGGCGACATTGTCGGGGACGCCATACAGTACAGCCTCGGATATTGCGGAAAAAGATTCTGCGGAAAAAAAGTTCTGAATTATTTCAAAGTAAACGATGAGAATTTAGAGAAAGCAAAAATATATTTCAGCAAAAATCATACAAAAGCGATCATTGCTTCCAAGCTGATGTACGGCGTCGGATTTTTCGGACTGGTGGCAGCCGGCATGCTGCGCGTCCCTTACCCCAGGTATTTCAAAACTTGCGCGATCATTTCCGTCATCCAGTCGACGGTGATGGTCACTGCCGGAATATTCTTCGGGCAGGCATATGTGGTCATCGGAAAATATTTTGATTATTATGCGGCAATCACGAGCGTAGTAGCTCTCTTCATAGTATTTTTCATTTTATTCAGAAAATATAAAAATAAGGTTGCTAAAAAAATAGAATTATAATGCAAGCGCCGCAGAAGAAACTGAATATCGCGATGGTGTGCGACCCTATCGGCAACAACAAATCCGGCGTGGTAGTTTCTACCATGCGTTTTTCAAAATTATTAAAAGAACGCGGGCATCATGTTATTTTTATCGGCGCAAAATCAAAAGAGCACAGAGATCACAGCTATCATGACGGCGTAAAGGCTTACCGCTACCGCAGCCTGCCGGTGCCAAGGTCAGGAGGCTGGAATCTGGCTTTTCCTACAGTTAAGGAACTAAAGAAAGTTTTTCAGGAAGAAAATATAGAGGTGGTTCACATAATCCTACCGATGTCGGGCGCTATCGCGGCGATCAAGGCGGCCAAAGCTCTCGGAATAAAAATTGTGGCGCATTCTCATTCCCAGCCGGAAAATTTATTCATGGATATGCCAAAGTTAATTCAGCCTTTGCTCGGCAGACTCTGGAACAAATACCTGACTTGGATTTACGGCAAGTCAGATATATTGATTTACCCCACAGAGATGGCGCACAGTTTACTTGAAAAATTAAATAATAAAAATCACCCGTCGGCGGTAATAAGCAACGGAATAAATTTAAAAGAATTTAGACCTATGCCGATTGGTAACTTCTGCGAAAGATTTAATATACCCGAAAATACAGTAAAATTATTATTCGTCGGCCGGCTCTTTCCGGAAAAATCAATTGACACACTAATCAAAGCGATACCTTTCATTGTTAAAAAACATCCGGACACGCATGTGATGATAGTCGGCGGCGGACATCAAAGAGCCAAACTGGAGAACCTTGTGCAGAGCCTCAACATCGGCAGATACGTAACTTTTCTAGGGTTGGTGGGTGAGGAAGATAAAATATTGGCATACAACGCGAGCGACATATTCGTCCTGCCTTCCTTGGCTGAGCTCGAAGGTATGGTGGTCCTCGAAGCCATGGCTTGCGGCAAGCCGATCATCATCGCTGACGCGCCCATGAGCGCGTCGCGATATTTTGTAGACGGCAACGGATTCTTGTTTAAAACTAAAGATCATGAGGATTTGGCGCATCAAGCTTTGAAACTAATTACGGACGCAGAGCTGCGCAAAAAGCTGGGCGAGGCTAGCCTCGAGAAAAGTAAAAATTATGATATAGAGCGCAGTGTAGATTTATTAGAGAAAGTTTACCGGAACGAAAAATGAAAGAATTTTATTTAAAAAATGAAATATATTACAGGACGAATGAATTTGAGCCGGAGAGGCCGACTTTGGTCTTCGTCCACGGGCTTTCCGGCTCATCTTCCGCCTGGCTGCCCTACGAAAAAATATTCGAAAATAAATATAATCTGGTGACTTTCGACATTCGCGGGCACGGAAGGTCGAAAAAATTTCCAAACTATCCTGATTATGAAATCAAAAATTTTGCGGAGGATTTGCACGAACTAGTTTCTCATCTAAATATATCTAAATTTGTCATGATCAGCCATTCATTTGCGAGCCTGATCGCGGCAGAATATATAAAACAACATCCGGAAAACGTTTCGGCGGCTGTTTTTCTTTCGCCGATTTTTGACTTAGAAAAAAGCTTCCTATCTAAAATTTCTCGGCTCATACTCGCGCTTTCTAAAATTTTCAGCTGGGTGCCTTTTAAGTCCAAGGTAGGGCATCACGTCAACTACGCTAAATTCCCGAATTCCACCGACTGGAGCCCGAGGAGATGCTACGCGGATATTTCCAACACTACCCTGCGGACTTACTCTTATTGTTTAAGACAATCGGTCCAAAAAGAGCAGGAGCATTTTTTAGAAAAAATAAAAGTGCCGACTCTGATCGTGCACGGAGTGAAAGACACGATGTCGCCCGTAAAAAATTCTGTCGCTATTTCTAAAAAAATAAAAAATTCCGAGCTGGTGCTCATTGCCAAAGCCGATCACATCGTAGTGCTGAATAATATAGAGGAAGTATCGGCGATAATCGAATCTTTCGTATCCAAAAACAAACATATTTTGTTTTAAAATAAATAATCTGCTAGAATCATATTATGAAGTCTTATAAAATACATTTTTCTGACCGAGTTTTCGTCCTTTCTTTCCTCTCCGGCGCCCTACTGCTTGCGATTAGCATGGTCGCGCAATTTTATTCAAGCATTTATGCCACAAACGTATCGAGCGGCCACGTGACCGACATCGTCCTTTCCAACACCAAAGCGTATGACTTGGACGGCACTTTTATTTGGGGCACGGTGATCCTTTTTTTTGTAGCGCTCCTCGTAGGCATGAGCAGGCCAAATTATCTGCCCTTCATGATGAAAAGTATAGCGATCTTTACGATAATCAGATCGATTTTTGTCAGCCTTACGCACATCGGGCCGTTTATAGACCGGATAGAAATCCGTTCGGTTATTTTTGCAGATCGTTTTTGGGAAACTATCTTCGTCGGCAATGACCTTTTCTTTTCGGGACACACGGGGATACCTTTCCTCTTGGCGCTCATCTTTTGGCATAACAAACCTCTGCGCTTCCTATTCCTCGGCTTTTCCGTTATGTTCGCAATCGTCGTTTTGCTCGGGCATCTGCACTATTCCATAGACGTTTTGGCGGCCTACTTCATTACTTACACGATTTTTATCATGTGTAAATATTTATTCGAAAAAGACTGGCAGTTGTTTTTGAAAAAATAAAAAAGAAAACTCTTTCTTGGCATACTTTTTTAGTTCCACATATCCCAAATCATGCCGGCGATGTTTTTTGGCTTGCCTTCGAGCGCGTAGTAATGCAGGTCGATAAAAGGCAGCGTGTTGCATTCGATAATCCCCCATTTTTGCGAGGATGCATCTTTGGTCGGGTCCGGAATAATTGCATCAAAGCCCACCACCGACAAGCCCGTCACTTTTGCGGCTTTTTCAAAAATTGGGATAAAACTCGGATGGAGACTGCCGATCATTTCTATGGTTTTTCCCCCGAATAATCTGCCTATGCGATGCGAGAGAGGTAAATTTATTCCGGCGGGCAAAATATCAGAAATTGCAAATCCGGCCCGGCCCAGATGGTCATGCAATTCTTTGGAAATACGCACAGGTTCAACCCTGTTTTGCCTTTTTTTGTCTAAATCTTCTATTAATTCTTTGATAGTTTTCTTGCCGTCGCCCGCGAGTGTGGGAGCAATCCCCCGGTAAAATCCCGCGAGAGTACCAGCAACCAAAGTCGCCCGGCAGACACTGCCGGAGAGATGTTCTTCTACGACCAGATACGGACATATTTGCGCTGTAATATCAATGCCATCTTTGAAATGCTGTAAGCTGTGGATATTTGTGATGGTATGCCTGCCGCGAGAGCCTACCCGCGGTTTGACGATTACCGGTTTTGTAAATTTATAAAATACCTTCTCCGCATTTTTAGAACTAAAAAAAGACAAAGGAGAGAGTTCGGAATATGCCGGAATAGGAATATTCTGCTTCCCGAATTCTTTTTTGAGCATGATTTTATCATCCCAATTTTTGCTCATGTCTATAGATTCCGGCCTTATGGGAATGCTTTCAAAATAAAAATATTTTTCTTTATGTTTATCTTGATTTTTTATCTTGAGCATCGCCCGATATTGGTCGAGCGGCTTACCCAAGAATATTACCTGCTCCATAATTATCCCCCTCCTCTTTGCTTCTTCCCAGATGATTCTCGAGCGAAAAGTGGCTGACCTCTCCACATCTCCGGAGAATTTCGCAAGGCGCAAAAATACTAATGTTCTAAATAAAAATTCGGGAACCAGATCAACGAAATCTTTTACAAAAAAGGGCACATATTTTATAAGTTTTTTAACGTGATTATCGAGAGTAATAAAGATCATGTTCTCGAAAAAAGAAAAAGCGTGGTTCACGGGAGCATCTCCACAATAAGAACACGAGCTTTTTTTAACATGTGGTTCGTTTACTTGCATCATAATTCAGAAAAAGACAGCCGAGATTACTAGGCTGTCTCTTTTATATCTTTCGAAATACTTTTTGTAAATAAGTCACTTTTAGTGGTCTCCTTTAATCATAAAAATTATTGAGTTTTAAATTGATAATAACCGACCAATCTATTGTATCACACTTTTTAATCTAACAAGTCCTTGTTATTTGCTCTGGTTTATGACCTCTTTTATCTGGTCTATTATTTCATTAGGGGTAACTGTAGCTTTCACCAAGAAACGCTCCGCTCCGAGGCTCTTACCTTTTTCAATATCTGCCGCTTGCCCCAGATTGGAGAGGAGAATGACCGGTATGTGCTTGATTTTCGGGTCGCTCTTAATGCGCCTCAGGATTTCAAAGCCGTCCATGCCGGAGAGAATAATATCAAGCATCACAATATCCGGCATCTCTCGATCAATAATTTTCAAAGCGTCCTCGCCTTCGCTCGCGTGGAAAAAAACACATTTAGTTGAAGCAAATTTTCGGGCGATGATGTCGTTGAGAAATTGATCATCTTCCACCCAGACTATTTTCTTACCTTCTAGGCTGGCCCCGCTTTCTTTTTGATTAATCGCTCCTTCTAAAGATTTTACGGAAGCGGAAGATTCTTCGCCCTTTGTAATCTGCGCCCGCACTTTTACCAAAACTTCCTCCGGATCAAACTGAGCTTTGACCAAGTAGTCTTTGACCCCGAGAGCGAGCGCCCGATTGATCTCGACCGGCTGGCCGGAATTGGAAACAATAATGACCGGAATTTTCGCCAAGACCGGATCTTTCTGCTGAGCTTCCAGTATCTCGTAGCCGTTCATGCCGGGTAGAATAATATCGAGCAGTATCAAATCCGGCCCGAAAGATTTCATCTTGGCAAAACCTTCCGATCCGTCCCGCACTAGCACAGCTTCAAAGCCTTCATTCTTGAGCTTCTGCAAAAGCACATCACCCAGGAACACGTCGTCTTCAATTATTAAAATTTTCTTCATGTTTTTTTAAACTAACCAACATTACTTTGTAATGGCACAGTAAAGTAAAAAGTCGTCCCCTTGCCCTCCTCTGTTTCAAACCAAATCTTTCCGCCATTTTTTTCGACAACAGTTTTCGCGATGTATAAGCCAAGACCTGAACCGTCCGTTTCTTTTTTGAGAGCATTGCGCGCTCGGAAAAATTTGCTGAAAACTTCTCCCTTCTGATCTTCGGGAATACCGATGCCGCTGTCAGCAATGGAAACTAGCAGATATTCGCCGTCTTGTTTTACATCAATGTATATCTTCCCTCCGTCTATTGTATATTTAATAGCATTTTCCAGCAAGTTCTGCAGAACTGCGCGCATCGTTTCCGGATCGACATACGCCTGCGGCAAGTTTTCAAACTTATTTTTGTAAATAATCGAGATGTTGCGCTTGGAAGCCGTCGGCGCAATTTCAAAAAGCACATTGTGCATCAAGTCTATAATATCAAGATGCTTGAATCCGTAGTGCACTCGGCCGGACTGGATGCGGTCGGCGACCAGCATGTCATTCACCAAGGTGATCATGCGGGCGTTGCTCTCATAAATTTTCATCAAAAAAGTTTTTTGCTCGTTGTTGAGCTCGCCCATGTCGCCGCTTAAAAGCATGGAGAGCGTCCACTTCACGCCGGAGAGCGGAGTACGCAGCTGGTGCGCTACTACAGAAATAAAGTCGGACTTGACGCTGTCGAGCTCCTGCAGTTTTTCGTTGGCGCGGGTCAGCTCCAAATCTCGGCGCACGAGCATCCTCGCGCTTTTTTCCTGATCGACCAAGAGACTCTTCAGCTCCGCGGTTCGCTCTCTGATTTTTTGCTCTAATTCGCTTTCGTTCTCGCTCATAGTAATTATTCCCCGATGATGACAATAACCACCGTTTCATTATGAAAAGCCGAATTGCATTTTTCAATATTGCGAACTTCCCCGCCAAGAGGCGCCTGTTCGCCGTAAGTATAAAAACCGATGAGCGGAACTTTGTTGCCGATGACTTGCTGAATCGCGCTGATTTCGTCGCCGGATTTATTTCCGAAAAGTTTGTTGCGGGCGATGCAATTGAAAATGACCACTGCTTTCGGACTCCCGCCGTCGAGCTGCTTCATCGCATCTTCTGCCGCAATCTTCGCCACTTTCACCGCCTCTTCGCGACTGCCTACCATCAGACGAATTTCAGAACCTTCTGGAATTTCCGCCGCGCAAGTAATCGAACCCTCTTTGTTGACCGTAATCGGGTCGCGGATGAGGAGCTCGTCGCTGCCTTCCACTTTCATGCCGAGCGGATAAGTGACCGCAAGCTTTGCCAGCGTCTCGGTGCGGAGCACTTTCGCTTCCTCCTCGCCGAAATAATCTTCGTAAATTTTTATCGCCGGAGCGCCATTGATCTCATGCACGACTGCGCCTTCGGACTTGGTGACCTTCATCGGTTCGCCGACAGGAATCCAGCCATGTTTCACCCCGATACCGATTTTGAAATTGCCGGCCATGCCAAGGCCTACTATCGCGCCAGAATACACTTTATCATTCATGTACTGATATGTTTTTTTGAAAAGAAAATCATCGCCCGAAGCCCCGCCCACCACCGGAAAATGCGCGCCCAGAGAATCCAACACTCCGAGAACGGTGTCGGCTCCGTTGCCCGCAAGCACATCCGGTATCATCATAAAAGCTTTAAGGCCATCTTTCGCCTGTTCTTTTACTTTATCGGCCGCGACTTTTCCGGCCGCACGCGGACCCGCCGCGATATTTTCTCCGACACCAACGAAATATTTTATATCCGGAGACTTAATAGCCATAATGGTGACAGACCGATGCAATTTAATAGGTCCCGTCGTATTGATCTCTCCGGAAGTCGATGAGCCGATGAGGATCGCACTTTTGTTCACTGATCGAATCCCGTCAAGCATCTTCTGCTGGTCGAATTTAATTGAAGCAAAAACAATCAGAAGATCCGGACTCCTGTCGCCTAATTGTTCCAGCGCATCTTCGCACGCATTCACTCCGACCGCATAAGAATCATCCCCATAAGCCGTACCCACACTCGCTTTTATTCCTTGTTCACTCATAAAAATAAATAGTTAATTTGTAACTGCTTAATTATACAACTATCGGCAAATACTAACAACACTCACCCATATACGTATATAAATACTTATATATTTCCCCCATACATTTCCTTTTTTATTTTTTGCAACTCGGCGATTGTTTTTGGATCGGTAATTTTTAGAAAGCGGGCGAATTTTTTGCCTTCTTTGGCGACATCTTCCATGAACATTCCGATGGGCCGAATATCGAAAAGTTTTCCGGCCTTGTAGACCGAGGATTCATATAGAGGGCGATACACTACGAAATATTTTCCCTCTTCTTCCGTATGATGCCCGACGCCGACGACTTCGTAGGCGTAGTTATTTACCGGCCCTTTTGGATCATGCTTGTAATGATAATAGAAGCCTTTTTCGGGAATTTTGTTTGGAGCTTTCATAAATTAAATTATATCACTAAGCAGGTTCAAACTTTGTCCAACTGGCGGAGCCGGGCGGATTCGAACCGCCGAGGGGTTTTGAAGCCCCTGCCTCTTTAGCAAAGAGGTACGTTAGACCGCTCTGACACGGCTCCATATGTAATCAATTACGTAATTAATTACTTAATTACTCTAGCATACTCGCACCTTTTTTCCATTTTTTGTGTTAAACTCCCAATGTATTTGGACAGATGGGTGAGTGGTTTAAACCAGCGGTTTACTAAACCGCCGTTCCCTTAAAAGAACCGTGGGTTCGAATCCCACTCTGTCCGCCAAAA
>CALRHG010000004.1 GCA_943359365.1 Candidatus Nomurabacteria bacterium
CGGTGTCCGCCGAGGCTTTGCGAGGCGGGGTGGCGGGGTATCCGAGCGTACGATTTAGTTTCAAGCTACCACAGACTCCGAGCGTGCGATTAGGAATGCTCGTTAATTTTTGCTAAAATAGGTTCGAGCAAAGTTAATTAAAGAGCACAAAGTATGGGATACTTTGTGCGAGACGGAGGCACAATGGTGCCGAGTCAGGGTCGTGCAAGTTTTCAGCAGAAAACTATGCCTGACCACAAAAAATATGCTAACATATATCCATGCATAGAATCAATTTAACATTAGTAAATTTTCTTATTTTCACGATAATAACTTCCGCCATAGCTTACCATCTCGTGGTTAAAGGTTATGACAGTTTCGAAGGCGTGGATAAAGTCAGTGCTGACGGCTACGTAATAAAATAAATGAAAAGTATTTTTAAATTACATAATCCCTTCCAGCCGGCGGGAGATCAGCCTGCGGCTATTTCTTCTTTAGTGGGGGGTCTATCCAAGGGAATGAAAAAGCAGACCCTGCTCGGAGCTACCGGCACCGGCAAGACTTTCACGGTGGCTAATGTGATTGCCCAGTACAACAAGCCGACGCTCGTCATTGCACACAACAAAACTCTGGCCGCTCAGCTAGCGCAGGAATTCCGATTATTTTTTCCGGATTCCGCCGTGCACTATTTCGTTTCTTACTATGACTATTATCAGCCGGAGGCTTACATGCCAGCTTCCGATACTTATATCGAGAAAGACGCTTCTATCAACAAAGAAATAGATATGTTGCGCCATGCTTCCACGCAAGCGCTTTTGACCAGACCGGATGTTATCATCGTCGCTTCTGTTTCGTGCATTTACGGTTTAGGTTCTCCGGAAGAATATGAAAAAGTAAATTTGAAATTAGGACTCGGCGCGAAAATGGACCGTATGAGTCTCATGAAATCTCTGATCGCCATTCATTTTGAGCGCACGAATGCGGACTTAACTCCAGGAACTTTTCGATCCATTGGTTCGCGAGTGGAATTTATGCCTGTCTCGGAAACGGTAATGTATCAGATTGAAATGGAAGGAGGGATTATATCCAAAATAATAAAAGTTGACCCTATTTCCGCGCACATAATCAAGGAAGAAAAAAATATTTTTATTTTCCCCGCGAAACATTTCATCACCGAAGATGTAAAAAAGAAAATAGCGCTGGTAAATATAAAACAAGAATTAGATGTTCAGCTTAAAAAATTTAAAAAGGACAAAAAACTTCTCGAAGCCGAGCGCATCAAAAGGCGAACGAATTATGATCTTGCGATGATAAAAGAAATTGGCTACTGCAACGGAATTGAAAATTATTCGAGACATTTGTCGGGCAAAAGCGAAGGCGAACCGCCCGAAACCCTGCTTTCATATTTTCCGAAGACGGGTTTTCTAACTATAGTTGATGAGTCCCATGTGACCTTACCGCAGCTGCAAGGTATGTATGCCGGAGATGCTTCGCGCAAAAATACCCTTGTGGAATATGGTTTTCGTCTGCCTTCTGCCCAAGACAACCGGCCGCTCAAATATGAGGAGTTTCAAAAGCGTATTGGGCAAGTGATTTATACGAGTGCGACCCCGAGCGAACAAGAGAGAACTCAAAGTGAGCAAATTGTGGAGCAAATAATTCGTCCCACGGGTCTTGTCGATCCGGAGACTATCGTAAGACCGGTGAGTGCAACCTCACCCCAGCCCTCTCCTGAAAAGGCGAGGGGGAATGCGTACCCTGGACAGATTTCTGATTTTATTACCGAGACAGAAAAAACTATTGCTAGAGGCTTTCGTGTTTTAGCCACTACGCTGACAAAAAAGATGGCAGAGGACCTGTCTGCCTATCTAAAAGAGAAAAAGATAAAATCAGAATACTTGCATAGTGATATAAAGACGATGGAAAGAATAAAAATTCTGACACAGTTTCGAAAAGGGGAGTTTGACGTCTTGGTGGGGGTCAATCTCCTGCGTGAAGGCCTCGATTTGCCGGAAGTGGCACTAATCGGAATTCTCGATGCGGACAAAGCAGGATTCCTACGCTCGGAAACTTCCCTCATCCAGACTATTGGCCGCGCGGCACGCAATTCCGAAGGAAAAGTTATTCTGTATGCCGACATTATGACCGATGCGATGGACCATGCGCTCAAAGAAACTGCTCGCAGGCGCGATATCCAGCTTGAATACAACAAAAAGCACGGCATTACTCCAAAAACAATCAGCAAAAAAATAAAAGATATCACCGAAGAGATGGAAAGTGAGCATGCGAAGGCAGTCAATGCGGAATTGAAACTTGATTTGGAAATATTCAGAAGGTCGTACAAAAAAGAACTGGCAAAACCGGAACGAACCAAGACTCCAGAAAAAAGTTATTTGTCTGACGAAGAAATTGAAAATCTGATGTATGAAAAAATAGTCAAACTCAAAGAAAAAGAAATGAACAAAGCGGTGAAAGAACTCGACTTCGAAACCGCGGCGATATTGCGGGATGAAATTGGGGTGTTGAAAGAAAATTTGGAAAAGAAACAAAAATAGAATTTTTTATTTTTTCTGCTATACTAACTAAAGTTTAATAATGATATACACCCCCTATGGATATGGCGGGGTGTCATTGTGTTATTAAGCAGGATTTATGGCAAAAACAGACAAAAACATCGATATAATAAGGGTAAAAGGCGCTCGAACGCATAATTTAAAGAATATTAGCGTTGAAATGCCGCGGAATAAAATGGTGGTTATTACCGGTGTTTCAGGGTCGGGTAAAAGCTCCCTTGCTTTTGACACTATTTTTGCTGAGGGACAGAGGCGGTATGTGGAATCTCTTTCTTCTTACGCCCGTCAATTTTTAAATCAGATGCCCAAGCCGGATGTGGACGAGATCACTGGACTTTCGCCGGCAATTTCTATCGACCAAAAATCCAGATCGAATAATCCGCGTTCGACAGTAGCCACTATCACAGAAATTTACGATTATCTGCGTGTGATGTATGCGCGCATCGGGCATCCGCATTGCCCGCAGTGTGGAGAAGAAATCAAAAAACTTTCCAACGAAGAAATTTTAAATTTTATTTTAGAGAAAGTAAAAAATTTAGAGAAAAGCACAAAAAATAATAAAAAAGTTATGGGAGTCGAGTGGAATGAGACGGAAATAAATATTTTCTCTCCGATTGTGCGCGGAAGAAAAGGGGAATATTATCAGTTGCTGTACGATTTGCTCGGAAAGGGTTTCACCGAGATTCGTTTAGATGGCGTGATGAAAAAACTTCGCGAGCAGATTACTCTTTCTAAAAATAAAGCTCACAATATCGATATATTAGTCGATCATTTTGCTTTGCATGAATTCACGGATAATAAAGACGGTAGCCGAATGCGACTCGCAGAAGCTCTGGAGCGTGCTCTGATTGAGTCTGACGGACTGGTAGCGATAAAAATAGCTGAAGAAGAATTTATAATGTCGGCAAAATTTGCCTGCAAAAATGACGGCTTTTCGTTTCCGGAAGTGGAGCCTCGTTTGTTTTCTTTCAATTCTCCGTATGGGGCATGCCCGTCTTGCAATGGCCTCGGCTCAAAATATTTCATGGGCGATGAGCCTTGCGATGCCTGCAAAGGAGCGCGTTTGCGACCTGAAGCCCTGAATGTTTTTTTAACAGACCACAACAAGAAGGTAAACATTCTGGATTTAGCTTCTCTTTCTATCGCTGATGCGTATGAATTTTTCAAAAATTTAAAACTTTCTGAACAAGAAAAAGAAATTTCCGTGCCGGTAGTGCGCGAAATTGAAGCGCGGCTTTTGTTTATGCTCGATGTCGGGCTGGATTATTTACAGCTTTCTCGCAAAGCCAACACTCTCTCCGGCGGAGAAGCGCAGCGCATTCGCCTGGCTTCTCAGCTTGGCTCTAGACTCGTCGGCGCATTGTATGTTCTCGACGAACCCACGATTGGTTTGCACCAGAGAGACAATGATCGCCTGATCAAAACCCTGCAAAACCTGAGGGATCTGGGTAATACTATTTTGATCGTAGAGCATGATGAAGATACTATTTATGCATCGGATTATATAGTCGATATAGGCCCCAAAGCTGGAGTACACGGCGGGGAAGTGATTGTTGCCGACTATCTGGAAGACTTATTGACTGCCAAAAAGAATACAAGCAACTCCCGCACACTTTCATATCTGCGCGGGGAAACAAAAATAGAAGTTCCTAAAAAGCGCAGAGAGGGGAAAGGGGTGCTTCGTGTCGTCGGCGGAAAAATTTTCAACATCAACAATTTGAATGTGGAAGTTCCTTTGGGCGTTATGACTTCTATCACCGGCGTGTCCGGTTCCGGCAAGAGTTCTTTTATGTATGAAATTCTTTACAAAAATCTACAGGCTCGTTATGAGAGAAAATATCGTTCCGCACAGGTTTTCAATTGTTCTTCATTTTCCGGCACGGAATACTTATCTCGAGCAATTTTGATTGATCAGTCTCCGATTGGCCGAACTCCGCGCTCGAATTTGGCGACATATACCGGCGCTTTTACGCATATCCGTGACCTTTTTGCCACGACTGAAGAAGCCCGTCTCCGTGGCTGGAAGGCGAACCGTTTTTCTTTCAATGTGAAAGGCGGGCGCTGCGAGGCCTGTGAAGGCAACGGCGAGATAGCCGTTGAAATGCACTTTTTGCCGACTGTTTATGTGACTTGCGATGTTTGCCTGGGTAAACGCTTTGATAAAGAGACGCTGACGGTGAAATACAAGAAAAAAAATATTTACGAAGTCTTGCACATGACGGTAGAAAACGGGCTGGTATTTTTTAAAGATATTCCGGAAGTGGCGGATAGGCTGCAGACTTTAATGGATGTGGGGCTCGGATACTTAGAGCTTGGGCAGAGTGCGACTACGCTCTCCGGCGGGGAAGCGCAGCGCGTAAAAATTTCCAGCGAACTTTATCGTCCGCATTTGGAAAAAACAATTTACCTTTTGGACGAGCCGACAGTGGGGCTGCATTATGATGATGTGCAGAAACTTTTGGAAGTTCTGAATAAGCTTGTTTCAAAAGGTAACACAGTAGTTCTTATCGAGCACAACCTGGATATTGTGAAAAGTTCTGATTATATAATAGATATTGGACCGGAAGGGGGAGTGAATGGAGGCAATTTGGTAGCCAAAGGCACTCCGGAAGAAGTGGCTGGCAATAATAAATCTTATACAGGCAAGTACTTGAAGAAGGTGCTAAGAAAATAAAACATGACAATCAAAAATTTTAAAAAATTAAGACTTCCTGATAAGGCTGGAGTCTACTTTTTTCTAAAAGGTAAGGAGATTTTATATATTGGCAAAGCAACTTCGCTCAAAGGTCGAGTGAAAAGTTATTTTGGCAAAGACTTAATCGAAACAAGGGGACCAATTCTCGTCGATATGATTTTCAGGGCGGACAAAATAAAATGGGAATCTGCTGATAGTGTGCTTGAAGCTTTGATTCTCGAGGCGAATCTGATTAAAAAATACCAGCCCAAATATAATACAAAAGAAAAATCGGATAAAAGTTTTAATTATGTCTGTATCACGAAGGAATCTTTGCCAAAGGTTATGATTGTACGCGGCAGTAATGTTAAACACCGAGTGTTTAA
Organism: Candidatus Nomurabacteria bacterium; assembly: GCA_943359365.1. Taxonomy (GTDB): domain Bacteria; phylum Patescibacteriota; class Minisyncoccia; order Phycocordibacterales; family UBA9973; genus UBA9973. The sequence goes on from CALRHG010000004.1 coordinate 5,613, forward strand.
CAAAATATATGGGCCTTATACGAGCGGCACGCAGCTTCGCGAGGCGGTCAAAATAATTCGCCGAATTTTTCCGTTTCTGGACGATAAAAGCAAAAATTATTTGGAATTTTACAGGCAAATCAATCTGGCGCCGGATATCAATGACCGCAAACTATATCTGCAGAATATAAAAAACATAAAACTATTTTTTGAAGGCAAAAAGAAGCGAGTTTTGAAAAATCTGCAGAAAGAAATGAAGGAATACGCGAAGACTCACGAGTTTGAGAGGGCGGGCGAAGTAAAGAGGCAAATTTTCGCGCTTAAACATATAAATGATATAGCACTACTGAAAAGCGGGGGTTCTTCCATTTTCTCACCCCTGTGCCCTTCTCCTTCGGAGTGGGACCCTCGGGGATTCAAAAACGAAAGAACCCCCGCTTTTCGAATCGAGGCTTACGACATAGCTCACATGGGCGGCAAAAATATGGTTGGTGTGATGACAGTAATAGAAGATGGCGAAGCAAATAAAAATGAGTATAGGAAATTTAAAATTCGGACCCAGCAAAATACTAATGACACAGGCGCACTCGCGGAAGTTTTGGAGAGGCGATTGGCTCATACAGAGTGGAGCTTCCCAAGCTTGATTGTGGTAGACGGAGGAATAGCGCAGATAAATTCTGCGAAGGCAGTTTTGAGAAAAATGAGTTTGAATATTCCCGTAGTTTCTGTTCTGAAGGATGAAAAGCATAAACCGAAAGCTATTATGGGTGACGAAAAATTCGGGCTAAAATATAAAAGGGAAATAATGCTTGCAAACAGCGAAGCGCACAGATTTGCCATTACCTATCACAAAAAAATGCGCAATAAAAATTTCTTGATTTAACCCCGAAAAGGCATACTATATAAACATGAACTCCGAAACGCGAGCCTGCCAAAATTGCAAAGAAGATTTCACCATAGAAGCTGACGATTTTAATTTTTATGCAAAACTAAAAGTTCCGCCGCCGACATGGTGCTCGCATTGCCGGTTTATACGCAAAATCAGTTTTATTAATGAACGCGCATTATATAAGAGAAAGTGCGATTGGTGCCAAGAGAATACCTTTTCCACTTATCATTCGGAAAATAAATTCCCGGTTTATTGCGTGAAGTGCCATATCGGCGACTCTTGGGATGCGCGAGATTACGGGCGAGACTATGATTTTTCGAGAAACTTTTTCGAACAATTTTTGGAGCTGAAGAAAGCGGTGCCTCACCGAGCCTTGGAACAAAACGAGCGAAATAGCGGCAATTGCGAATATGCCAATTTCTGTTTTAGTTCTAAAGATGTTTATCTTGCTTTCAACACCACTTCCTCGGAAAATATTAAATACACCCGCTATGCTTTTCATCATAATAAAGACTGCATGGACTCACTTTTGTTTAAAGAATGTGAGAAGTGTTATGAATTAGTTCAATGTTGGGAAAGTTATGGTTCCAGTTTTCTAGTAGAGAGCGATCAGTGTGTGGATTCACGTTTCCTGTTTGATTGTTCTAACTGCGTAAACTGCTTTATGTCCTCGAATTTGCGCAATAAAAGTTATGTTTTTAGAAATCGGCAGTTAGCTCGTGAAGAATACTTGCGGGAAATAGAGAAAATGAGTCTGGGAACTTGTTCTGGGCAGCAGAGATCCAAGGAGGAGTTTAAAAAATTGGTCCAGAATTCCATTCATAAATTTGCCCAAATAAAAAATTGCGTGAATGCCGTCGGAGATTTCATTGAAAATTCAAAAGATGTTTACCGATGCTTTGGTATGCTGGATGGGGAAAATTGTAAAAATGTTTTTCTCGGCGTGGGTACTATCAAAGATTGCCAAGATGTAATTTTCGTAGGCAAGATGGAAAACTTATATGAATTTGCGCTTGGTGGACGACAGGGAAGCAATCTCGTTCTCTCTATAAACTGCGGAGGCGGCTGTCATAATATGTTTTATTGCGATAGTTGTCGGGGGAGCTCGGATTGCTTTGGTTGCTACGGGATATTGAGCAAAAAACAGTATTGTATTTTGAATAAACAGTACACCAAAGAGGAATATGAGAAATTGGTGCCAAAAATTATTGCGCAGATGAATAAGAATGTTTATAAAGACAAGGCGGGGCGCAGCTATCCTTTTGGAGAATTTTTCCCTACGGAACTTTCACCGTTTGCGTATAATGAAACTATTGCATATGAGGAAGAGCCTCTATCGAAAGACGAAATTCTAAAACAGGGTTACGCTTGGCGCGAGCCGGAAATAAAAAAATATGCCTCAACTATTAAATCCAACGACCTGCCGGATGATATAAAAGAAGTCCGAGATTCGGTATGTGATGAAGTGATTGAATGCCCTAACTTGGGCGATACCAAGACCCAATGCGCCTCAGCTTACAGAATTTTACCCGATGAATTGGCATTTTATCGGCAGATGAATCTGCCGATACCCAGATATTGCCCGAATTGCCGATATCATGAGCGCCTAGTTTGGAAAAACCCTTTTCGTTTTTATGAACGAGAGTGCATGTGTGAGCTAAAAAATCACAATCATAAAGAAAAGTGTCAAAACAAATTTGAAACGATGTATGCGCCGACGAGACCGGAAATAATTTATTGCAAAGAATGTTATCAGAAAGAAGTTTATTAGTTATCTAAAATTCTAGCATATGCGGAAATCTTAGATAAGAGAGTCAAAGAATATGAAAATAAAAGAAAATCAAAAGAATATAGTAATACTGCATGATATTCGAAGCGTTGAAAATGTCGGCGCGATGTTTCGCACTGCCGATGCGGCTGGGATAGATAAAATTTATTTGACGGGCTATACTCCCGCGCCGCTTGATCGTTTTGGGCGAAAAAGGGGAGACTTGGCAAAGTCGGCTCTCGGGGCGGAAGAGTTTGTGGCTTGGGAGCAGAAAAAAAGCGTTCTGTCTCTTTTGGCGAAGCTTAGGCAAGAAAAATATTTGATTATAGGCATAGAGCAAGACAAAAAATCCATAGATTACAAAAAAGTGAAATTAAAACAAAAAAATGCCTTCATTGTAGGCACGGAAGTGACAGGCATACCAAAAAATATTCTCCAAAAATGCGACATCATAGCCGAGATTCCCATGCGTGGTAAAAAAGAATCACTGAATGTTTCAGTGGCGCTGGGGGTAGCGCTATTTGGAATTTTGAAAATTTAGATTTATTTCTGACACCTAGAGCAAAATATTGTCGTCCGGCCTTGGATTATAGTTTTTTGAAGCGGCTTGCCGCAATTCACGCACATTTTGCCTGCTTTGCCGTAAACCTTGTGTTCTCTTGCGTAATTCCCGCGAGTTTCGTCTAGGAGCCTATAGGTCGCCACAGAAGAGCCGCCGACTTTGGTCGCTCGTTTTAGAATTCTAATTATTGCTTTTTGCAGTCTTTCGACTTCCACTCCGGAGATGGAAGACGGATTTCTTTCCGGTCGAATACGGGCTTCAAACAAGCTTTCATCTGCATAAATATTTCCTAGGCCAGCTACTATTTTTTGATCCATTAGTACAGCTTTTATTTTTCCTGATTTGTTTTTTAATTTTTCTTTGAAGTATCTGAGAGTAAATTCTCCGGATAAAGGTTCGACTCCATAATTTATGAAATGATTTTCAGATTCAAATGCTTTTACGCTCGGAAAATATAAAAGATAGCCAAACATACGGGTATCGTTGTAGTAAAGCGTTCCGCGCTCCAGTTCAAAAAGCACATGAGTGTGTTTATTTGGCAATTCTTTTTCGGAAAGCTCGATGGGGTGTCCGCCGCTCACCAGCTTTGAGCTAGCGAGCGGTTTATATACAAATTGCCCCGACATTTTTAGGTGAGCCAAAATAATTTTTCCATGGCTTAGTTTGAAAACAAGATTTTTCGCGCGGCGTTCGACGGCGACAAATCTTTCTCCCTGTGCGCCTTTTATAAACTCTGCTTTTTTGACTTCAGAAGCGGTGCGAAGAGTTCCTTTGCCGGAGACAAGTTTCGGCTTGCGGACCTCTACCCGGCGAATTTTTTGACCTATGATTGCTCGGGCTAAACCCTGGCGTAAATTTTCTACTTCTGGTAGTTCAGGCATGGTACAATAATACTATGAAAAGACTATTATCTATACTACTATTTATCTTTCTCTTTACTCCAGCGTATTCATATGCCGCGCCTATTAAAATTCTTCTCATTCCCGGCCACGACAATGAATCCTGGGGTGCGCAATACGGAGGCCTGAAAGAGGCAGCGATGAATTTGGCGGTGAGCAGAAGGCTCTACGACATTCTGAAAAAAGATAAGAGATTCGAAGTTCACATTACCCGCGATAGCTTGGGCTACACCAAAGAATTTGTAGACTATTTTGCGAACCACGAGGCGGAAATAATTTCTTTCAAAGATAACGCTAAAAAAGAAAGAGAGAAAGCTATAACTAATGGAATTTTCATTGAAGGAGAAAACGCTCCGCATAATGACGCGAGCGCTTCCGGGGCTATTAAATTGTACGGATTTAACAAATGGGCAAATGAGAATAATATAGATGCGATGATCCACATTCATTTCAACGACTACCCTCGGCCCAAAAGCTGGACAGCGGGAAAGCATAAGGGATTTGTAATTTATATGCCCGAAGGGCAGATGGTAAATTCAAGGGGAAGCGTGCTTTTGGCGGCTGATATTTTCACGCAACTAAGAAAAAAATATAGTACAAGCACTTATGAAAAAGAATTAGGCGGACTAATTCCCGATCAGAAGCTTATTGCTTTAGGTTCAAATGGAACGCTCCTGCCATCTGTCCGTTCTGTTTTGATAGAGTACGGATATATTTACAGTTTAGGAAACAGCGCCGCACGCCAGAAGAAATACGATGATATGGCGAATCGCACAGCTACGGGGATTAAGAATTATTTTTTCCCAAAACCTTAAGAGCTTCCCTAATTTTTCCGTTTGTATCTAACTCTGCACCTACTTTTTTGAGTGCCTCCCGTGCCTCATTTTGCGAGTAGCCCAAAGATTTTAGTGCTTCCAGCGCATCGAGTTCTCCCTGCATGGAGCTGTCTCCGCCGGAGCCGGCTTCTTTTGCCATCTTATCCCGCAACTCTATTACAATTTTCTCGGCGGTTTTTTTGCCGATGCCGGAAATTTTGGTCAGGTAAGATATATCGCCTGTGCCGATGGCTTTGCGCAAGGTCTCTATTGAAGCCACGCCCAAAATAGTTAGTGCGCCTTTTGGACCGATGCCGGAAATATTTATGAGCATCTCAAAAAATTCCAGTTCTGCTCGTTCTGGGAATCCGTATAGGTCTAAAGCATCTTCACGCACATGCGTATGCACCCAAAACATGGCTTCCGCCCCATTTTTTACCTTAGAAATTGTGTCGGGGGAGGCATTAATCTTGTATCCAACTCCCGCAGTCTCGACTATTACGAACTTTTCCGTCTTGAGATTTATTTTTCCTTTTATGCTACCAATCATGAATTAATCATATCACACTTGTATTTTTTTGGGTTTTTTGCTATGTTATACCTATGCCAATTACACAGTCAGCCAAAAAAGCAATTCGAGGATCTTTGCGCAAGAAGGCTTTTAATGACCGCCGAATGCGAGTGATGAAAGAAATCATCAAGAAAATCGAGAAGATTGCCAAGACGGATAAAAAAGAAGCTCTGAAAATGATTTCCAGCGCTTTTGCTATAATAGATAAAGCAGCCAAAGGCGGAGTCATCAAAAAGAACAACGCTGCTCGCAAGAAATCTCGCTTGTCTAGAATTACAAAGTAATTTTCGCTAAGAATTTTATTTTTTAATATGTCACACTTATTAGAATTTTATGGAACAGAATGCCCGCATTGCGTTCGGATGCATGCTCTCGTGGAGCGCCTAGAAAAAGAAGAGGGGCTGAAAGTAGAAAGTTTGGAAATTTGGCACAACAAAGAAAACGAAAAACGCATGCTCGAAATTGATAAAGACCTGTGCGGTGGCGTACCGTTTTTCTACAATACTAAAACTAATAAATTTATCTGCGGAGAGACCGGCTATGATATACTAAGGAAGTGGGCGAAGGGCGAGGAATTCACTCAGGAATAAATGTTTTGAAGGCATCTTGAAACAAAATTTTAATAATGATATATTAAGTACATGAATACTGTGACTTTACCCAAAACTCAATATATGCGAATACTAGATACTCAAGAAAAACTTCGGGGCGATTTGGCTCATTTGCAAAAAGTAGTTTCTTTTATGACTCAGGATGAAGTAAGCCCTGAATATGGCAAAAGAATTTCTAGAATAGAAAAAGGTCTTTCTGGCGGCAAGGGCGTTAAGTTTAAAACTAAAAGCGAGATTAAAAAATTCTTCCGCTCACTTTAATTTCCTTCAATTATGGAGAATAGTCAGAAAATGAGTTTTGTTTTCTCCCTTGAATTTAAAAAAATTCTGGAGAAGATGGCAAAGAAAGACAGACTCGGACTTAAGAAAATAGAAGATCAGGTATATAAAATAATCTCAAATCCGCTCGTCGGCAAACCCCTGCGCAATGTTATGAAAAGTTATCGCCGAGTCCATATCGGGCATTTTGTTTTGGTTTATAAAATAGAAAACAATGAGATAACCTTTGCTGATTATGACCATCACGACCGCATATATAAAAAGTATTCTTTTAGTTAAATAAAAAATAATCATGCGACTATATCTTTCTTCATATAAATTTGGAAATTTTACGGACGAACTGGTAAAACTTGTCGGGAATAATAAAAAAGTAGCAATTATTGGAAATTCCAGAGATTGGAGCGAAGATAGAGAACGAGCCGCTAAGGGTTTACAGGAGCAAATAAAAACTTTAGAATTGCTCGGGTTTTCGGCTGAGGAGCTTGATTTGAGAAAATATTTTAGTAAAAGAGAAGAACTTAAAAAATATTTGTTTCAATTTGGATTGGTTTGGGTTTTAGGAGGTAATACTTTTGTATTAAAACGCGCTTACGAGCAAAGTGGTTTTAATTTGATTATTAAAGAGATGCTGGTAAAAGACGAAATAGTTTACGGAGGCTATAGCGCTGGGGTGGTTATATTATCTCCTTCCATGAAAGGTTTGGAAATCGTTGACGACCCAAACATAGTGCCAGAGGGTTATGCTCCGGAATTTAGTTGGGACGGACTTGGATTAGTTAATTATAGTATTGCTGTGCATTACCGTTCAGATCATCCTGAATCGGCATTGGTTGAAAAAGAAGTTGAATATTTGGAGAAAAATAAAATACCTTATAAAACTTTGAAAGACGGCGAAGTTATTGTTATTAATGGTTTCGAAGAGCACTTGCTCAGTTTAAACAAATAAAAAACCCCGCAGAGCGGGGTTTTTTATTAGAGTGAATATTACGCGCGTTGTACGTTCGTAGCATTCAATCCTTTTGGTGACTCTTCAGTTTCAAAAGAAAGCGTGTCGCCTTCTTTCAATTCGTCAAAAGTTACGCCAACAAGAGAATTGCTGTGGAAGAATAAATCCTTCGCAAGCCCTTCTGCTGTGATGAAGCCGAAACCTTTATCAGTGAGTCTTTTTATTGTACCAGTCATTGATTTGTTTGGTTATGTTGTTAAATACAAAAGTGTGTTCTACGAAATCGACTCTTTTCTTTATCCGTTCGAGTTAAAACTCTCAGGATCTGCGACCTACTTTGTCTTTAGAGTATAGCATAAAGTATACTATTTTGTCAAGCAGATTCGCTATTTTATCCAAAATAAGCTAGTCTATACCAATGCCGAAAGAAAAGGACGAAATTCCAAAGAATCAAGAGACTATAGTTCGATTTGAAAACGTCTCCTTCGAGTGGGGCGTCAATAAACCTATTTTAGACAGCGTGAGCTTCACCGTGCGCAGGGGGATGAAGTTTACCCTGATGGGGCAGAATGGCGCCGGCAAAAGCACTATCTTTGGTCTCATTTCCGGATCAAATGTTCCGGAGTCCGGCACGATCAATGTGGTGAAGGGGGTGAGCATCGCCACTTCGCGCCAAGTTATTCCCAAGAACGAGATGGATTTGACTGTGCGGGAATTTTTTGAGAAATGTTTCAAACAAAAAGTTTACGATATTGATCCAAAAATAGATGATGTTTTGGAAGTCGTAAATTTAAAGGGGCACACCAAAGTTCACGATAAAAAAATAAATACCTTCTCCGGCGGACAGCAGGCACGTTTGCTTCTCGCGTCGGCTCTTATCCAAGATCCAGATTTGCTTCTTCTCGACGAGCCGACAAATAATTTGGACAAGGCCGGAATCGCGCATCTGACGAATTTTTTGATTAATTATAAAAAAACGGTGATAGTTATTTCCCACGACGCGGAATTCTTGAACGCTTTTACGCAAGCCGTGCTTTATCTGGATGTTTACACCAAAAAAATTGAGCAATACGTAGGTAACTATTTTAACGTGGTCAAAGACATCACCGCGCGCGTGGAAAAAGAGAACATGAAAAATGCGCAGCTGCAAAAAGAAATTCAGGCCAAGAAAGATCAGGCCAATGTTTTTGCCTACAAAGGCGGGCGTCTGCGATTGGTCGCCAAAAGAATGCGCGAGAAGGCGGAAGAGCTCGAAGAAGAAATTGTCGAAGTGCGCAAAGAAGACAGGGCTATCCGGCCGTTTATAATTCCGAGCCAGCCGGACTTGATCGGAGAAATTTTAAATATTTCTTCTTTCACTACTATGAAAAGCGGCAAGGTAGTGAAACACAAAGCGAAAATTTCTTTGAATAAAAATAATCATCTACTTTTGCAGGGGCCAAATGGTATCGGCAAAACAACTCTTTTAGAAAGATTAGCTTCCGGTCATGCCGACGGCGAAAAAGTAAGAGAGGGAATCCGCATCGGGTATTATAGACAAGATTTTTCTACGCTTAATTTTGAAGACAGTGTCTATGAATCTCTATCGAGTGCGATGCTCGCGGGCGGGGAGAGACTAGATGAAGAGCGAATGCGTTCGGTCGCCGCGGGGTTTTTGATTACCGGAGAATTTATTCGCACAAGAATTGGTGATCTTTCTGAAGGGCAGAAGGGGCTAGTAGCATTCGCGAGACTCGTTCTCCAAAAACCGGGACTCTTGATCCTAGACGAGCCGACGAACCACATAAATTTCCGTCACTTGCCGGTCATAGCCGAAGCACTAGACAAATACGCAGGAGTAATGATCCTAGTTTCCCACGTCCCCGAATTCGTCAAACAAATTAGGATTGATGAAGTACTTGATTTGGAGAAGTAGCTAGCTTTTGTGATAAAATAATCAGGTATGAATAAAGTAAATAACTTAGCTTTTATAGATGGACAAAATCTATATATGAATACAGCAAAGAAAGAAATTAACTCATGGGAAATTGATCTTGTTCGTTTTCGAATTTACTTAGAGAAAAAATATAATGTTGAAAAAGCATATTATTTTTTAGGTTATGTGCAAGAAAAAAATCAAGAGTTGTATGAGAAAATTCAAAACGCTGGTTTTGTGCTTTTATTTCGCGAGCATAATCCGGCGATGATTGGAAAGAAGAAAGGAAATGTTGATTCAGATATTATTTTTTTGATTATGAAAAAGCTTTATAAAAAAGAGGCTTTTAATAAAGTCGTTCTTGTATCTGGGGACGGCGACTACAAACAACTAGTTGATTTTTTGATTGAAGAAAAAAGATTTGAAAAAATATTATTTCCTGACAAAAAATTTGCCTCTTCTTTATATAAAAAGCTTGGTTCTGAATATTTTGATTACCTAGAGAATAAAGATATAAGAGATAAAATTGAGCTGAAAAAGAAAAGGGCTCCTTAGGTAGTTAACCGTTTGGATCCCTTTTCGTCTGAATACCTATATATTAGCAAATAGAGCGTAAATGTCAATTTACTTTTGAAGTACTTGATTTAGAAAAGTAGAGAGTTCCTCGCCTTTTATTTCTCGCATAGAGTTTGAGCCGAGTTTACCGAGCTTGATGTTCATAATTCTTTCGCGTTTTAAGTCAGCGACTTCTTGAAAAAGATTCGAGCACATGCGGCGGATTTGATGTTTTTTGCCTTCGGTTAAAGTAACTCTGAAAGCGAAATCATTTAGAATTTGTACTTTGCAAGGTTTGGTCATGTATCCCTCGATATTTACTCCCGCTTCCATTTTTTGCTTGAAATTCGAGCGGAGCTTGTTTAAAGTTTTCACAACATATTCTTTTTCGTGGATATATTTCGGATTAAGCAGCTGATCAGTGATGCGTCCGTCATTCGTCAAAATCATAAGTCCGTGTGAAGCTTTGTCTAATCGCCCTAGCGGGAACAGACCTGCCTGCGCAGGCAGGTCTTCTCCAGTTTCAATTCCGATCGGTTTGTTATACGCAAAATATACATATTCTTTTTCCGGAGCGCCTTTTACTTCGACTTTATCTTTCTCCAGCACTTTGCTCCCAAGCACTGCAAGCTTGCCGTTGATGAAAACTTTTTTTTCTTTTACTAATTCATCAGCGCCTCTCCGGGTGGAAATTTTTTTAAGGGCTAAATATTTATTTATCCGCATCGGATATGAGGCTGTTTCTTTATCTGCCATATAAGATTACTCTAGCACACTAATTAGTGGCCACCGGCTGGATGGGTAGGTTTTGCAGAGAAACTTAAGTAGAGGTATTTGCTCATAATGAGTAGCACCAGCACAAGTATGACTAGAATTATCCATTCGAAGACATTGTTCGGAAGGAAAGAGTCGGACTCTGTTAAGGCACTGCTCGCAGCCAAGGAAGAATCTTGATCTTCATCTTCCGCAGGCTCTACTGTGCTCGTGTTGGTCACAGCGGGTTCAGGTTCAGGCTCAGGCTCAGGTTCATTTGCTTTTTCTGCAACTAAGCTAGGGGCAGGGGTAGGGGCTGCAGCATAGCCGGTAGTAAAACTTAAGGTAGTGCCGTCAACTCTGGAAGCCCCGTTTTGCATGATAGCTCGGAAATAATAAGTTGTGCTCGGGGACAGACCTGTAATCGTATTTACATGCTTGGCGGAAGACAGCGATCCGAGGGATATAGCCGGAGTCACATCGCCCAAATATGGAGTTGCGCCCCATTCGAACCAAGTAATAGTAGATGCAGGATTAGCGAAAGAATTTATTGCTAGAGAATTAAGTTTAGCGCTTCTGGTCGATACGGACGTTGCAGGGTTTGTGGTGATAGTCGGAGTTGAAATGGTGTTTAAGGGTAGGGGGGGATTTATTGTTGCATACGAGTCATATGTAAGTGTTTCAAAATTTGTGGTAAATAAATAAATATTCCCATATGCTCTACCGTCAGAGTTTTGAGCGACTGCGCGGAAATAATAAGTTGTATGGGGATAAAGTCCAGAGACATTGGCTACAATATTGCCGCTGTTGCCTGAAGTGAAACGATATGCGCTAACAGAGCTCGATCCGCGGAGGCTCGCGTCTGTGCCGTATTCAAACCAGACGCTAGTCGGCATATTGTCTGCATTTACAGAACCGTTAAAAGTAACACTGTTGCTGGTGATGGCTGTGGCGGTACCTGTGGTAACATATGGGCTGTATGAATATCCAGTAAATGGGGAAAGACTGAATAATACAGCGCCCAAAAGGGCGATTAGCCCTATTTTCTTTATTTTTAAAAGCCTTTTAATCATATTTGTCATATAGAGTCATTATAGCACTTTATATCCTAAAAGTCAATATATACGTGCTCTCTTGGATTTTCCTGACATTGGCAGCTATATCTTGTCTCTGGTATTGGAGACGATCTAATAAGACGTCGTTTGATTATTTTGCTTAATTTTGTTCAATATAAACAAGCTAATTATCAAAAGCACCATCAAAGATATCAAGCCGCTCTGGTAGCCGCGAACTCCCTCACCCATAGTAACTAATGCAATACTCCACAAAACCGGGCCAGTCAAGGTGGCAAATCTCTCCGCTACTACGTAGTAGCTATAAGAAGATGCCATCAAGTGCGGCGGGGCAAACTCGCTTACCAGGGCTCGGCTTATTCCCCACACCGGCCCATAAAATATTCCCGCAAACAAGAAAATCGGAATCAATATTTTAAAGTTCGTAACCAAAGCCATAGCTAAAAAGATAAAACACCAGACAAAGATAACTGCTTTCAATGTTTTCAATTTTCCTTTCTTGTCGGCAATTTTGCCAAAAACTATCGCGCCGATAGCGGCGAGAATTAGGATGCTCGCAGTCAAAAGAGACTTTACCGTGTCACTCGCGTTGTGCACTACTTCCAAGTAAAGCGGAAAGTTGTTGGCAAATGTGAGCATTGCGTCACTAAACAGAAAATATGCCAGTAAAAAAAGCGCCAGAGCTTTATTGCTGAAAACTTCCTTGAATAGCAGAAACATATTCGATTTATTTTTTGCCTGAATATTATTTGAGAGCGGATTTTGATTGTCCTTATAATACAAGAGCATTGGCAACGCCAGCAATCCGAAGATAATAGTTGCCGGAAGCAGAGCCTGCGCTTTTCCCGGATCGCCGAAGAGTGTGAGTCCATTTACGAAAGGGAGCGTGATCAGAACTCCCACTACTTGCCCGATCGAGTTTGCGCTCTGCCCGATGCCGGATTTCCAGGAACGGTCTTCCGGCCTCGATAGATCGTTTAACATCGGGGTAAAATACAAGAAACATACGAGGTAAGAGTAAGTGGATAGTGTGTATAGCATGGTAGTCAGAACTTCTGTGCCGTTTGTGAGCATGGCGAGGAGTGCCACCACTACATGCCCCGCAAAAGTGAGCAAAGTCCAGAATCGCAGGCCGGAAAGTTTTAAATTTGTCGCCTCTATTTTCCTGCTGACAGAGGGCGCTGTAAAAATAAAAAGAGCCGAAGCGGTGACCAGCGCCATGTTGTACCACCAAGCGGGCCTGCCTTGCTCGACTACCAGCCACTGCGAGAAATAAAACAAAAAGGCCATCAAAACGATCGAATTTGCAAAGTCATACAGAGACCAGAGAAATAAACGTTTTGTGTTCATGGGATTAATCTTGACAACAAGCTTGGATTTTTAATTAAAAACTGTTAGTCTAAAACTATTGCTCTCGTAGTTCAACGGATAGAATGCTGGCCTGCGAAGCTGGCGATCCAAGTTCGATTCTTGGCGAGAGCACAAAGTATGGGATACTTTGTGCTGGGCGGAGCGCGACGGCGCGAGCCCGGGTCGGGAAAGTTTTCATCAGAAAACTATTCCTGACCGCAAAACTAAAATCCCAACGCTTCCATTATTTTCTGGGACGCATGTTCTGCCATTTCTTCTTCTGGGACATCTTTGGACAGCATGATGTCTCGGATATCTTCCGCTGCCGCTTCCTCGATAGGTATTCCCATAATAGGCATAAACATTCTTTCAGTTTTTATAAAAAGCATAGGAGCCAGTTTGTTTTCTCCGGTAGAATCCACCTGTACCCAGAAAGATTTTATACTGTCGTAAGGAAAAGTCTGGTTTCTTATTTTCAACCCCTTAGAGTTTAGTTCATAAAAGACTGTGTCAGGTTTTTTGACCGCAAAGAATCCCAAGAGCACTCCGGAGAGGAAGAGCAATGCCGCGAAAAAATAATTGCCGAAAATAATTGCGGCTATCACGCTGCAGACGATAATGATGCCGAGCGCCAAAAACCAATCGGAACTTCGCTCCCGATCTTCATACTCCAAAGCTGACCATTCGAGCTTATCCATGCATTAATTTTACCATAGAGTAGAAGATTTTAGCAAAGTAATGTAGAATGTTTGGGCGCATGAAAATCAAAGATTCGAAAAATCCTCTTACTCTCGTCATTTTTGGCGCCACAGGCAACCTGTATTCCGACAAGCTGGCGAAAGCTCTCTATATCCTATTTGAGCGGAATAAACTGCCCGATGAATTTGCCATCATTGCTTTTGCCCGCAGAGATCTGAGCAATAAAGATTTTCGCCTATTCACCAAAGAAAGTATTATCAAGAGAGGAGAGATTGATGTTTCCAAACTAGACCAATTTTTGGAACACCTGCAATATTTTAAGGGTGATTTTGAAGAGCCTGAAGATTTCATCAGACTCAAAAATTTTATTTCTAGTTTTTTCTCCGCTCAAGTAAACGGGCGCATACTTCTGCACATAGCCACTGCTTCAAAGCTCTATGAAAAAATATTTAAAAATATGCAATCTGCTGGGATAGCGGCAATGAATGAAAAAACCGGCATTCTAATCGAAAAACCTTTCGGGAAAAGCGAATCAGATGCTAAGCACTTGCAGTCGATCATATCCGGCATTTTCAAGGAGGAAAATATATTTCACGTAGATCATTACTTAGCGAAAGAAGCTGCTCAAGGTATTCTTGATTTTGAATGGAATGAAAAAAATATCGAAAAAATCAAAGTAATTTTTCATGAGAGCAATTTGGTCGGCTCCCGCGGCGCTTCATACGATACCTTCGGCGCTTTTGCCGATGTCGGGCAAAATCACATGCTGGAGCTTTTAGCATTTGCCATTATGGACAGACCGCGCAAATTTGATTCGGAGCATATTCGCGTCGCTCGAGCAGAAGCTTTGAGTAGTCTATACATTGACCAGAACCTTAAAATAACCAAAGGCCAGTATGAAGGCTACACTTCCGAGACGGGGGTGGATCCACACTCCGCTACCGAAACATTTTTCAGAGTATTTCTGCGCTCAAAGAACCCCGATTTCTCAAATGTCAGCTTTGAGCTTGAGAGCGGGAAGGGGCTTGTCAATATGCATTCAAATATAACCAGCACGACAGTGGCCGCCCTAATTTATTTTAGGAGTGGAGAGAAGAAAGAATTGAAGATCCAGCCGGTGCCTGGTACTATATATGAGTCATACACTGGGGTTTATGCGAATGCTTTGGCGGGGGATCAGACTCTTTTTGCGAGCATTGAAGAAATTATTTTAGAATGGAAACTCGCAGACGAGCTCTTCCAAAAATGGAAAAATATTCCGCTTTTAATTTATCAAAAAGGCGCTATCGCAGACTCTATAAAATAAAAAATATAATCATGAAAAAAGAATTAGGCTACATCGGACTGGGAAAAATGGGCAAAAATATGGTTTTTCGGCTTTTAACAAATAATTGGAAAATAGTTGCATATGATACAGATGAAGGAAGTGTAAAAGAAGTAGAGACACAAGGCGCCATCGGCGCATCAGGCATCAAAGAGTTAGTTTCAAAACTTTCTGCGCCCAGAACTGTGTGGCTCATGGTTCCGCATAAAATAGTTGGGGAAGTTGTAAATGAATTAGTTCCGCTTCTTGCTAAAGGCGACTTGATAATTGATGGCGGAAATTCGCCGTATCAGGAATCAATAAAAAGATCGAAAGAACTCGCGAAACAGGGGATTGAATTTTTAGATATAGGAGTTTCCGGTGGTCCGCAGGGCGCACTCGACGGAGCTTGCATGATGGCAGGCGGTAAAAAAGAATTGTATGACAGGTTGGAGGCTGCCGGATTTTTCGCCGATACTTGCGTGCCGAAGGGGTTCGGATACATGGGGGGAGCCGGCGCGGGCCATTTTGTAAAAATGGTTCATAACGGCATCGAGTACGGCATGATGCAGTCGATTGCGGAGGGCTTCGACCTGATGAGGCACACAAAAGAATTCGGCAATGATTTTTCTCTTGATCTAGAAAAAATAACTGAAGTTTATTCTCACGGAAGCGTCATTACTTCCAGTTTGGTTTCATGGATGCATAACGGATATAAGAAATACGGCAAAGACCTGAATGAAATTTCCGGGCGAGCTTCTCATTTAGGCGAAGGGAAGTGGACTCTTGAAGCCGGAAAAAGAGAAAATATATCTATGCCTGCCATTCAAACCGCTTTAGGCGTCCGTGAGGCATCACAAAAAAATCCTTCATATCAGGGTAAAGTAGTTTCAACATTGCGTGGAGAATTCGGCCAGCACATAGTCAAAAGAGGGGACGATGAGCCGGAAGTGCTATAATAAAAAAATGAAAATTATCGAAATCTCTCTGCCTCTAAATAACAATACGCCAGTTTATCCTGGGAATGTTCCTTTATCTGTTTCCATTCATAAAAAAATGCCGGAATATGCGACGACTCTCTCCGCAATATCTTTCGGCTCTCATAGCGGCACGCACATCGATGCTCCGGCGCATGCGGTGGAAGGTGCGGCAACTTTAGACAAAATTCCTCTCGAAAATTTTATCGGGCAGTGCAGAGTTCTAGATTTTTCTAAAGAAACTGGCGAAGCCGTCAGTAAAAATTTTTTGGAATCTAAAAAAATACAATCAGGTGAGCGGGTTCTTTTAAAAACAAAAAATTCAGTAAGAGGCTTTAAAGAATTTTACGATGATTACGTATATTTAGACGGCGATGCGGCAGATTATCTGTCGAGTCTTGCCGTGACTCTAGTTGGCATCGATTCTCTTTCCATAAAAAAGCGCGGAGGCACAGACCACCGTCCGCACACTTCTTTGCTTGCGAAAAATATTCCTATTATTGAAGGATTGGATCTCTCGAAAGTGGCAGAAGGTGAATATGAACTTATTTGTTTGCCGCTAAACTTTACTGGGATAGACGGCGCGCCAGCGCGAGCGGTGCTGATAGAAAAATAAAAATTTTCTATACAAAATGAGCTTTTTTATAGCGGAAGCTTGCTGCTGCGCGAACTATCAATCTAAAAATAATAAAGACAATTATTGCTGTTAGGGGGCTTATGGACAATAAAGAAACTGCCCCAACTAAAATAATTGAAAATACTGCCTCCAAAATATTGAAGTTCATCCATGTATCTACAAATAATTTATCTACCCCCGTAGGTTTGTATTCATGTCGGGAACTCCAGAGCCACAGATAATCCAGAATTTTAAAGATGATAAAAATACTCAGGAAGTATGTGATTGTCAGCTGTGTCGCGTATATATAAAGGAAAAGAATAAACATCAGGCTCAAATCCAGGAAAACGTCGATTTCGCGCTTGGGCGGGAATTTTTTTAATGAAGGAGAATAGTCTATCCAATAATCCACAATATCGAGATACACAAAGATAAAAGCGATGTATTGCCATGGATGCACAAGGACGGGCCACCATTGGAAACCAAGACCGAGAACAATTCCAACCATTATATCGATAAATTTCAAACTGAAATTTTTCATGTTTGTATTATATCAGATTTTTTTGCGGACAGTCTTGTAAGTAGTTGGAAATTAGTAAATGATTCACAATTTTTTAGTTGCAGGTTTTATGGTATCATCTAGATATTATTATTTAATATAAATGAATTATGACCGAGAAGTTATTTAATCCAGAAAACGAAAACATAAGGAATCCAGAATTTTTTGCTAATCAAATCAGAGTAATTTCTGAACAATTAGAAAAACTATATGGAGACATAAAAAAAGTCAGAAGTGATGGCAACATCCGCGACGGATCCTTTTTAAGGATACTGTTTGATGCTCTTTTCAAAGGAGGTGGAGAAATTAAATTAAATGCAAGAAGCAAAGAAGAAGCCGAAGAGGCTATCGCTTCTCATGTTGCCTTGGCAGAAAAGTTCATAAATTTGGGAATAGTGTCACTATTTTCAATAGAAGAAAATGAGGGTCAATTTTTTGTGGTTGTTAAGGTAAGTATCCAGGAAAAAGCATAGTTCAGCAAAAACTGGTGTATTCCTAGTTATTTCGCCAGAATTCAATCATGGGTTTGATGCACGCAGTTTTTCACTTCACATCTAGGCGGAGACGGTGAGATTCGAACTCACGGCCCCTTGCGGAGCTCTCGTTTTCAAGACGAGCGCGTTAGACCTCTCTGCCACGTCTCCGCCAAAATGTCAAGTCCATTCTATTCTACTTTTATTTTATCGATCCCCAAGCCTTTCTAAAGTCTCCTTTTACATCTTCCCAACTTTTTTTGGCTATTCTGAAAAGGTAAAAAATTTCCAAAATTCCCACAGTATTTAATATAATCAGCGCGACGAACCATTTCTTATGGTTGTGTTTGCAGGCTGTCCAGGCAGCGTACAATTTCCACGGAATAGTCCAAAGAACCAAGACTAATATGAGTATATTAAAAGAAAGCGGCAATTCAGACATTGCAAAATCATATCAGAAAAATTGTATTTATGCTAGTATGTACGCATGAAATTTTTAGGCATTGATTACGGGACGAAAAGGATCGGCGTGGCGGTTAGCGACGTTAATGGAACTTTGGCGACCCCAAGAGAAATCGTTATGAACGATGCGGATGTTTTGAAAAAATTCGGGGAGATTATAGCAAAAGAAAATATTTCGGAAATAGTAATAGGGGAATCCGTAGATTTTTCCGGAAAGTTAAATGCGCTGTCGGGAAGGATAGAAGTTTTTATTTTAGAGCTTACAGAAAAATTTGGGTTGCCTATTCATAAACAAAAAGAATTTTTGACATCGGTGGAGGCGCGAAGGGGGAGCGTGGGAAAAGCAGAACAGAGCCAATCGCAGGCGCATAGCAAAGTGAAACAAATAAAAAGCGGGCGAGCAGATGCGAAAGCGGCAGCAATCATTTTGCAGAGATATTTGGACAAAATAAATAAAAAATAATATTATGATTTCTTTCGAAGATTTTGCAAAAGTTGATATCACGGTTGGGAAAATTATTTCTGCGGAAAAAATTCCGGAGACGGATAAATTGCTTAAATTGTCGGTTGATTTAGGAGAGGCGAAGCCGCGTCAGATAGTTTCAGGAATTTCTTTAAGTTTTCCAGATTGCGCGGTTTTGGTAGGTAAGAAATGTATGTTTATAGTTAATTTAGAACCGCGGATGATCCGGGGGATTGAAAGCCAGGGCATGATTCTCACGGTTTCCGACCAAGAAGGCAAGCTTAATCTTCTTTTTACAGATGAGGGGATTCCTGTCGGCACTAGGGTTAAATAAGGGTCTTAAGATAGTAGCTAGAAAAACCAGAATATCGTACAATATTGGTATGTTGAGTAATTTGTTCAATAAATTTTTCCGCAGGTTCTTTCCCGTGCCAGCTTTTCTCTCGACGCCTTCTTTCGGTTTAGATATCTCAGATGAATCATTAAAATTCGTAGAGCTTGTAAACACAAAAAATGGCCTTCGAGTGGGCCGGCACGGGGAGCGAGTCATCCCGCCGGGAATCATCGAGTCAGGCAAGATTAAAAATCAAAAAAAGATGGAAGAAATTTTGCTGGCCCTTAAAAAAGAGGAAGGGGTAAAATCAGTTCGTGTCTCTTTGCCGGAAGAGCAAGTGTATCTTTACAAACTCAGGTTGGAAAAATTAGGCTTGGAGCACATCAGGGAGAGCATAGAGCTTACCCTGGAAGAGCATATCCCCATAAAGGCGCTCGATGCCATCTTTGATTATGAAATAATAGGCCAGGATGCAGAGAGCCTCGAGCTGCAAGTGGCAGCCATCCCCAAAAATGTGATCGAAAGCTATCTCTCCATCTTTCAGAATGCAGAGATTAGAGTCCAGTCTTTTGAGCTTGAAGCCCAGGCGATCGCCCGAGCGGTGGTCAAAGACGGAGATATGGAAACTTATATGATTGTGGATTTTGGAGAAAAACGCACAGGCATTTTTATCGTCTCGCGCGGAGTTGTTATGTTTACTTCCACGCTAGATGTGGGCGGGGTCATGCTTACCGACATGATTGCCAAGAATTTCAAAATAAGTTTCGCAGAAGCGGAGAAAATGAAACGAAAGTATGGGCTGGAGCGCAACACTCCGAACAAAGAGCTTTTTTCCGTGCTTTTAAACAGCGTGTCTATTTTGCGGGACGATATCGTGAAACATTTTTTATACTGGCATACCCATAAAGACGAAGAGGGCAAAAACAATCCGGCAATTAAGAAAATAATTCTCTGCGGCGGAGATTCTAATTTGATAGGTCTTTCTGAATATTTTTCCGTCAGTATGAAAAATACGGTGGAGATGGCAAATGTCTGGGTTAATATAGCCGACACGGCAAATTATATTCCGGATATAGGTTTCAAGCAGGCGCTTTCATTTTCTGCAGCTTTAGGGCTCGCTCTGCGGGATTACAACAATAATTAATCGGATGATCAACTTAATTCCAAAAGAAGAGAAGAAGAAAATAAATAGGGGTTTTTACTATAGGCTCTCGGTGGTTTATCTGATGGCGCTTTCTTTTCCGATCCTGATTTGTCTGGCGGTCATGATACCTTCTTATTTCCTTGTACGAATCAAAGGAGACCTGATAGAAAAAAAATTGGCAGTGCAAAAAGCAGAGCCTGTGCCTCTCCTCGACCAAGAGACGCTTCGGGTGATCACCGACTTGAACCATAAGCTCAATATCGTCAAAAATGCGGAGAATAATAAATTTGTTGTTTCCCAAAAAATTATAAATGCGATTGTTCTAAAAAAGATGCCTGATATCAAAATTACCGATATTGCTTTTAAAAATATCGAGCGAATAACGGAAGAAGAGATAGTTGTACAAGATAAAAAAATAAGCATCCAGGGTATCGCGCCTTCCCGCCCTCGTTTGCTTTTGTTCCGGCAAATACTCGAAGACGATGCTAATTTTCAGGATGTTGACTTGCCGATTTCGAATTTTATCAAAGGGTCCAACATACAATTTTATTTAAGCTTAACCCCCCGCGCAGGCGGTGAAGATGCGTCTCCTATCCATATCCAATAATATGAAAAATAATTTTCCCAAAATACCGTTTTTCTTCTCTATAATATTTTTCTTGTTTTCCTGCACCGTCTTTTTATTTTTTTACAAGGCGATAGAAAGCAACGAAAAAGAATCGCAGAAAAAAGAAGGGGAGTGGCAGGCTGAAACAAAGAGAAGGGATGAAATAAAAGCTCTTGATCGCTCAGTCAAGCTAATAGAGCTCGAGAGAGCGGAGCTGGAAACGCATTTTGCGAATAATTCCGACATTGTGCGTTTTCTGGATACTATTGAAGGTTTGGCGCCCCGCTCGGGGGCTAAAGCTGAGGTTACTTCTGTCGACCCTTCGGAAGACCATACGGAGCTCACGATTAATATGAAAGCGTCGGGTCCTTTTGACACCCTTTACAAATTTTTAACACTGCTGGAAAATTCTCCGTACGAGCTCGAGTTTGTCGAAATGGACATCCAAAGGACAGCAAGTCTGGACTCAGAGAAACCAAATAGCGCCAATGATGATTGGGAGGCTTTATTTAAAATAAAGCTTTTAAGTTTTGTAAAGTAACTATAAAAATCATGAAAAATTTTTTCAAAAAAGAAAAGAGTTTCAAAAAAGAACAAGATAGCTTATGGTCTCATATAAATCTATACTGGAAACTAGCCGTTTTTTTTATGTTTGTAGCCACAATATTCTCTTTCTTTTTTGGCTACTCTCTTTTTAAAAAAATAAACAAAGAACCGGCAATTGATGCGAGCGGGGCAAGCGGTCAAGTCGAAGCGGCGAAGAAAGAGGAGATAAAAAAAGTGCTTGAGTATTTTTCAAAGCGCGAAGAAAAATCATCGGAGATAATAAATTCCCCTTCACCTATCACTGACCCGTCTATTTAACTAAAATTAATTACAAAACTATACATGCCCATGCTGCAAACGCCTTGCAATGTTTCTCCTCTATTTTTAGTGCCGATGTCAATTTCGGTTTCTCCGGTTTGGGGTAGAATTTTCTGGAATCCAACATCACGGATAACAAGCGATGCGGAGCAATCATACGCGCCGTTTGTCTTTACAATTAATTTTGTAGGAATCCCAGCTTTTGCCGTACTTGTTTGAGGTGAGTATCTGCCCGAAGCCAGAATGGTAATATACTGGACACCATCTTTTATCTCGCTATTCTGCACTGCCTCACCTGTATTGTTTGTTTTCGACCCGCCGGCAAAAATTATGCCGACGGCAACGATAAGACCGAGTGTGATAATAATTGAAACTGTTTTGTTCATATAATAGTTATATTTGAATTATATCAAATTTATATATTAAATAGCGGGTTAATAATACCTAGTCCTGCCAGTCCTGCCAGAAGCGCAAATAATCCGAGACCTATAACTATGACACCGGCGGATTTGAAGAAAAGCGGCGCATGTTTGCCGTGCGCGAATGAAGCCGAGCCAAATGAAAGCAAGGCAAGCATCGGCAAAGTACCGAGAGCAAAAGCGAACATAATCAAGAAACCGGACATGAATGAGCCGCTCGAAACAGCCGCCACTTGCATGGATTGGGTAAAGCCGCAAGGCAGGAAGAATGTTCCGAAGCCAATAATAAGAGGAGTGAAAGTTTTATGCTCTATTCTTCTGAAGAAGTTGAAAACTCCCGAGTGTAATGTAAGTTTGTTTTTCGCAAAAACCCCAACCAAATTCAAACCAAGCACCAGCATTACAAGGGAAGCGATGAGTCCCAATATCGCTGTAAAAGTAAAGTTGATGCCTATGGCATTGCCGATTAGCCCCAGAACTCCGCCCAATACCGCGAAACTAACCAGTCGTCCCGCATGAAAAAGAAGGAAAGTTTTAGTATCACTGACACTATCTTCAGATATTTTTGCTGAGAGTGATAAAACTAATCCTCCAACAATAGCAAGACAGCTTGAAACCGACGCGATAAGTCCAATGATAAAGCTTGTTATAGGCGTCGTCTTGCCGCCGATGCCGAGATTCAGGATGCCTGATTTTTGCAAAACAAAAAAGAGGACCAAAAAAGCAAGGCCAATCGGTATTGCTTTCCAGATAACGTCACTATCAGTTTTTACTTCGGTTCTTCTTTCAACTGAAAGAGTGTATCCGTTTGGTTTTATTTTACTGGTAAGAATACTAGCAATTTCTTCAGGATTTTGATTGCTTTCTGTTTCAATTTCTACTATTTCTTTCTTTAGATTTACCTGAACACTTTTTACAATATCCTGCTCGCCTAAAACATCTTCAATCAAGATTTTGCACGAAGCGCAATGAGTGCCGGAAACATGGAATGTGTATTTTTTCATAAATTTAATTAATCTAATAATTTTTGACCTTTGTAATTTTTATTTTGGATAGCATATAAAAACTGGTAATTGGCAACAGCATCATTTGCAAGACGGGGGTCAGCCCTACTTTAATAACAGGGATTATTGGCATGCTGTACATATAATCCCAGCGATCAGTAATAAGCGCCCATTTTTCGATTCCTATGGCGATGAATGCTCCGATAATTAATAAAAATAAAATGGACTTCCAATTCAAATTCTGGAACCATAAAAAGTTTCTGAAAAATAAAGCGAGCAGAATAAAAATAAAAACAATTATTGCCGCATCAGCCAGGGTTGCCCGTAAAAGGACAAGTTCTGTTATCTTTCCGCCCATGTAATTATCATATAGAGGCGCATGAAGATTCTCCCAAATTAAATTCAAGATAAAGCTAATCAAGAATATGTTTATAAATACTGTAATTTTTTCTTTCATAAAGTTTTATAATTTCTTGCTCTTAATTCGCAATGAATTTCCGACCACGGACACCGAAGACATCGCCATCGCGAATCCTGCAAATACCGGAGAAAGCAGCCAGCCAAAAATTGGATAAAATGCTCCAGCCGCTAATGGAATACCTACTATATTGTATATAAATGCCCAGAAAAGATTTTGCTTGATTCCGCGCATAGTTATTTTTGAAAGTTTAATCGCTTTCACGAGCTTGGAAATATCTCCGCCTAGAAGCGTAATCCCCGCTGACTCTATCGCGACATCGGTGCCTGTCCCCATCGCAATACCAACATCCGCCTGCGCGAGCGCTGGCGCGTCGTTGACTCCATCGCCAGCCATTGCCACAATTTTGCCCTGCAACTGCAACTCTTTTATCTTTTCCAGTTTATCTTGCGGCAACACATGGGCAACTACCTCATCAATGCCGACAAGTGATGCCATATATTTTGCGGCTCTTTCGTCATCTCCGGTAACCATGACCACTTTAATTCCAAGTTTGTGAAGATCCTGCACTGCTTTTTTTGATTCTGCTTTTATTTCATCCGCCACCATTACAAATCCGAGCACTTTTTCTTTCGTCGAAAGAATGACTGGCGTTTTGCCCTGTGCCGTGAACTTCTCAATTTTTGAAGCATCAAAATTAAGGCCTAAATCTCTAACAAGTTTTACATTTCCTGCATAATACTCTGCATCTTTTACTGAACCTTTAAGACCTTTACCCTGTATGCCTTCAAAGTTTGAAACGGACTCTATTTTTATCTTTTTTTCATTCGCATAATTTACAATAGCATGAGCAATAGGGTGCTCTGATTTCTTTTCTAGAGATGCGAGTACGGAGATCAACTCCTCATCTTTTAAGTTTGAGAAATTTTGAATATCAACAAGGGTTGGCTTGCCGATAGTGATAGTCCCTGTTTTATCGACAATCACTGTATCAACTTTATGCAGTTTTTCAAGAGTAGCCGCATCTTTGATTAAAATTCCCTCGCGGGCTCCTTTGCCTACGCCGACGATGATTGCCGTCGGGGTAGCAAGGCCTAAGGCGCAAGGGCAAGCGATAACCAGAATACCCACAAAAGAAACTAAGCCAAATGATAGAGCTTGTGAAAATCCGAGCGAATTAGAACCCAACAAAAGCCATATTACTAGAGTTGCAAATGCAATTACCAGAACAACCGGCACAAAAACACTGGATATTTTATCCGCTAGGGCTTGGATAGGCGCCTTACTACCTTGCGCCTCTTCTACCATTTTTATAATATGCGCAAGTAAAGTTTCTGATCCAACTTTTGTAGCTTTGAATGTGAATGATCCGCTTGTGTTAATTGTACCTGCAACAATATTGTCTCCAACTTTTTTTTGCGCTGGCATTGGTTCACCTGTAACCATTGATTCGTCAACAAAAGAATTTCCCTCGGTAATAATTCCATCAACAGGAATCTTCGTTCCCGGCTTTACGATAATTAAATCTCCGTGTTTTACTTCATTAACTGGAATTTCTATCTCCTTGCCATCGCGCACAACTAACGCAGTTTTTGCCTGAAGATTTAAAAGTTTCTCGATAGCATCGCCGGTCTTTAATTTTGATCGTGCTTCAAGATATTTACCAAGTGCGATAAAAGTAATAACAATAATCGTAACATCGTAGTATGTCGCATCAACATTTATGAAAGGCTTGAGAACATCTTCAAATGCAGTTACAGCAAAGCTGTAAAGAAATGCGGCTACTGTACCAATACCAATTAAAGTATCCATATTCGCCTTTCCGTAGCGAAGAAATCTGTAAAAGCCAAGAAGGTACGGTTTACCAACAACAAAGAGAATGTATGTCGCCATCAAGGGCAAAAGGTGGTGGAAAAATTCTTCCAGTGTAGAACTCATTTCAGAGACAACATTGTATTGTGCTAAAATTTCCCAAGCCATCACAAAAACGCTAATGATGGCCAAGGGGATTGCTGACATGATTTTAATTTTCATGTCCTTAATTTCAGCAAGTTTTTCTTGTTTAGATTGATTAAGCCCGAGATGTGCGCCATGTTCGGAAGCTGACATCCCCATTTCGCTTGCAGTTTGCGGAACGACAAGGGAATAGCCAAGTGGCTCTAACTTTTTATTAAAAGAATCCGTATTTGTTTTATTTTCATCAAAAGATATTTTTGCATTTTCTGTGCCGTTATTTACAGAAATATTTTCCACACCATCTATTTTTTTGATGGCCCTCTCGATAATACTGGCGCAAGAAGCGCAGTGCATTCCTTTTATTTTGTATATTTGTGTATTCATAAGTTTACAAAATTCTACTTGCGCTTTAGCTGATAAACTTTCAAAATTTCTTTAGTGGCTTTGTCTGTTTGACCGCTCTTGATCTGATTCACCACACAGTGTCCAAGATGACTTTCCAGAAGCACATCTTCTACATTAGAAAGTCCTTGTTTTATGGCGGAAGTTTGAGTGATGATGTCAATGCAATAGGCATTTTTTTCAACCATGTTTTGGAGACCGCGAACTTGACCCTCGAGAATTTTTAATCGCCTTATTACTTTTGTTTTATTTGCTTGCATGCTCCAAGTATATACCCCCTAGGGGGTATTGTCAACGCAAAGCAAAGAGATTGTGGATAACTCAGTCTTTCTTACAAAGAGAGTTTATGTAAGATACGGCATGGTTCAACTATACGAGGATCAATAATGTTGTAATACCCATTGAGTCCATTGCGCCGCACGGTGACAAGTCTTGCATGTCGGAGAAGAGCTAAATGCTGAGAAACATTTGCCTTGCTGATGCCTAGCTCTTTTACCAAAGCTTCCACTGGCATTTCCTGCTCACGCAACAAATTCAAAATCTCCAGACGCTTCGGGTTGGCTAAAATTTTATATGTTACGGCATTACGCTCATAAGCCGATCTTGGGAGTGGCCGTTTAATCTTCATATTTTTATTTTAATAGAAGTTGCAGAAAATTGCAACTAGTTAGAAGTCTAACCCTTTCTTTGCTTTCTCGCCCTTTTGAAAAGGGTGTTTCATGGCTCGCATTTCTGTAACTAAACCGGCGCGCTCGGTTATTTCCCGCGGTGCATCTCGGCCCGTTGTAATAATATGTTCCACTTTGTTTTTGGCATAATCCAAAAAAGATATAGCCTGCGAAAGCGGTATTAAATTTAAGCTGATAGCATTGTGCAGTTCATCTAAAATGAGAAGGTGATATTTGCCGGAAGCAATTTCCTTTCTAGCTAAAACAAGACCTTTCTCCGCAGCTTTTCGGTGTTCTTCTATGGGTAAAGTGTCTCCCAAAATTCCCACAAATCCCTTGCCGGTTTTTATAATCTTAAAATCGGGCGAAAGGCGCGCTACAGACTTATGTTCGCCGGATTCCCACGGGCCTTTAATAAATTGCACCATAATAGCTTGTTTGCCCGCGCCTAAAAGCCTGAGCGCGTTTCCTAGAGCCGCCGTTGTTTTACCTTTTCCGTTGCCTGTAAATACTAAGAGCATATTATATTTCGCAGAGTCCGCCCACACAGGCAAGCTCTCGTTTAACTTCAGTCTCGTCGTCTTTTTCGTAGGTGACAATTTTAGAGAAGTCCAAGTCGCCCAAACGTTTTTTCATTTCGTCATATTTTTCTTTCGTAATTACCTGATAAGGAGAAAGTTGATATATATGATTTGATCGTGGAAGAAACGAAAGCCCGCCTACTAAATCCCAATTTTCATAAACCCAATTTGCGACAGAAAGCCATTCCTCATCTCCGACAGAAACTGTAACTGACGGATTATGTTCCGTAAAATGTTGCTTTACGACTTTCCAATGTTCTAATTGAGCAATTGCATCTATATCATTTTTACAAATAGCACCATCTGGAGCTTTCACTGGAAATTCAAGTACAAATGTTGTTGCAGTTAGAAGTGTTTGTCCGACTTCAGGAAAGTAGGGAACTCCTTGATCCTTGAGCATTTTAAAAAGCCCATCAGTAGCTGAAATACGAATACGGCGTATGTAATATGGCGCATGCCGAGGATGCATGCCGCTTGCGCAATCAACGGTTTGCGAAACTGTTCCTGATGGTTTTACACAGGTAATACATGTTGATTGACTGATGCCAAAACGCTTTGCGTATTTTTTGTTGGTTTCAATCGCCACCATTTTCATTTTTTCAAGAATTTTAGGATCACGGACTAATTCACAATCCCATTGTCCGGTAATTGATACGCCGAGAAGTCTTTCGCTTTCACAATTTTTCTTCCACTCTTTGGATAAGTATGGAAAGTAGGTGAGAGTTGATTGGTATGTTCCTAATATCGTCGCGATGCGGACTTTTTTAAGCAAAGTCTCCTCGGTGTCATCCGCGCGAGCGACGATTTCGGAAAGATTGCAAAACTGTTTTGACTGTAGGACGATTTCGCCGCAAGGATTTGTTCCCCATGACGGGTATATGCCACTCTTAAACTGATCGAGTCTTCTCTTTGGTAAAGTGCCCTGAAGTCCGCCGCGGTTAAATATTCCCCGCTCGCCTGAGCCGCTTTTCATAAGCGCCATCCATTCGTCGAGGAAATCTGTGGTT
This sequence comes from Candidatus Nomurabacteria bacterium, assembly GCA_943359365.1. GTDB lineage: Bacteria > Patescibacteriota > Minisyncoccia > Phycocordibacterales > UBA9973 > UBA9973. The sequence continues at coordinate 33,534 of CALRHG010000004.1, forward strand.
GTGGGTTTTGAAAGATATACCGCGGAATTGTTTGCGAGCATACGCTGTCCTTCAGAGATGTAAAATTGTCCTTTTTTTGAATCCCGAATCATTTCATCATCTAAATCAGAAAGTGAAATCATCGCGCTTCTGCGAACGCCTCCTGCCACGACACATTCACCTATTTTGCAAATAATGTCGTGCGCGTCTAGATTGGATAAACGTCTGCCTTCCCGACGGAGAATTCGTTCGCGAGCGAAATCAAGAAGCGAATGAAGCGGAGAAGGCCCCGAGCTTTTTCCTCCCATGGTTTTCAAACGCGAGCCGGCAGGGCGAATGAGAGAATAATCAAACATGATGTCACTTCCCGCAAACCATGTTTTGAGCCCCAGGGCAAACGCATCGGCCCAGCCTTCTTTGCTGTCTGGAATAATATACGGGGGTAATTTCTTGCCTGTTTGTTTTTGAATTTGCGGAAGCGCCTGGATGTTTTCACTTTCTACTGACCAGCCAACGCCGGTTCCGCACATAGATATGTACATAATCTCGGCAAAATCCTGAAATGTTCTTGGTGCGATAAAAGAGCAATTATAGGCGCAGACATTGGTCCTCCTCGCGGCCTTGCCTGCAAACTGGAGAAGCCGCATCGATGGCATTGCTTCTTGTTTCAAGATCGCTTCGCGAATTTCCGCGTATTCTGCTTCAGTAAGTTTGCCATTTTGATTATCACGCATAAAATCAATATAACGATCAATAGTTTCAATCCATGTTTCGCGCCGGCCTTCTTCGGGGATCCATCTGGCATATGTTCGGTAGTAAACAAATTCAGCAAGCGGATTTCTAAAATATTTTTTCCCTTCCGAAACGAGTTTTTTAACTTTCTCGGGCACGAAACCAACTTTTTGCCGCACTAAAGACCTTTCTTTTCGATACAGAATGTAGGATTTTGCTGTTTGGAGGAAGTTCGCGGCGATAAGTTCGTTTTCTACTATGTCTTGTATTGTTTCAACATGGGGAACAAATTTTTTGATCTTTTTTTCCTTCCTTAGCGTAATTAGCGCGTCCAAAACTTTATTCATGACCCCTCCGGCATATATCTCGTCGCCTTCTTTTACTGATTGCATCGCTCGGAAAACGGCGCGAGTAATGCGTTTTTCGTCAAAGGGAACAATCATTCCATCGCGCTTCTGTATGTATTCTAGTGAAGAATATTTTTTCCTATTTATATTGTTTTTCATACTCGTTTTGGATTAAAAATATTTATCAATGATTCTGTTTCAAATTTTTTATTTTCAATAACGAATCTATAAATGAGAGGAGAAAGCACAATTGCAAAACCGATATTGCCTGCAAGATGAAGCAGGGTGAATGGAATTTGCCCAGTGAGCGCTTCCATAAATGGTTGGTGAAAAAATAGCGGTCCCACAGAAAGGCCGGTAACGATATCAAAAGCGAGTGTACCCATAATGGCAAACCTTGCATAATTCAATGAGTTGTTGCTTCTTTTTTTAAAATAGATCGATGCCCATAATCCCAAAAGTCCATAGGTGCTGGCTGTTATAAAAGTCCACATCCCAACTTTGCCCGTTAAAACATCAAAGAGAACCATGCTCAAAAATGCGAATAAAAACCCTGCTATCTTTCCATAGGCTTTTGAGAACGGCATCACTGTTGCCAGAATCGGTTCAATGTTTGGTGGACGAAACGGAATAAGCCGGATGAGTAGGCAGGCAATGAACCCAATAATGTATTTGAACCAATTCTTTTTGTATGCTTCCATGGTAAGATTTGTTAAGACCGCTTGGCAACACTCCAAGAGGGGTGTATAATAGTATAGTTGCATAGTTTCGCAACTACTAAACCATTATACACCAGAGTGGTCGCCTCGTGTAAAGTGGATAACTTAATTATTAAATTTTATTTAAAATGACAAAAGAAGATTTAAAAAGGGAAGCGCTCAAATTTCTCGATAATCAAGTTACCGCCGCAGTTTCTACGGTATCTATGGATGGCGAACCCCAAGTGTCGACGGTGTATTATTATGCAGATGCTGATTTAAATTTTTATTTCATTACCGCCAAAGGTTCTAAAAAGTTAAAAAATATTGAGGCGAATAAAAAAGTTGCTATAGTTGTCGGATTTGGGCCCGCCCCCATTACTATTCAAGCTGGTGGAATTGCAGAAACAAACCAAGATTTCAAAGAAGAATTTATTGATAAGATTTTTAAAAAAATAAATTTTCATACCTTAGACCAATTGCCGTTTTTAAACCTTGAAAAGGAAGGGCTTGTTATTTTCAAAGTTAAACCAACATGGCTGACTTTTTTAAATTTTGACAAAGAAGGTCATCCTGATACATACAGCCAGGATTTTAATAAATTGATATAATTAATCCCTAGATTATTATGTATAATTCATGTCGAGAATTATTAGTTAATGTTTAGCAATCTTATGACAAATGAAAAGAAGCTTGAGTGGATATTAAAAATAGGTGTTGCGGGAGAGTTCTTAGGGCACGGCGTCTTTGCTGTATTAGGTAAAGCTGATTGGATAAAGTGGACGGAGCAATTGACCGGATTTGACACAGCCACCGCTACGACATTTATGTTTATTGTGGGAGTAATAGATATTTTGTTAGCAATTCTTGTGCTTGTTAAGCCGATAAAACCTGTTTTGCTCTGGATGGCGTTTTGGGGCTTTTGGACTGCCCTTGTGAGACCATTAGTAGGTATGCCAATCTGGGATTTTATAGAAAGGTTCGCTAACTGGGCTGCGCCTTTAGCTCTCTACTTCTTGATACCAAAGAAAAATAACTAAAGTAATAAATTTATGGCAACAAATTATCACTACTACGGGGATTCGGTCAGAATTTTATTTATTATCGGGGGATTGACGATGATTGTCTCCTATCCCTTTTTCTCTTCTTTCATCAAGATGCCAATCGCATTTTCCATCATCGGTTCCGTCGCACTAGTTGTTTTTGCGGGGCTTATGAATCCGAAACAAAAATTGATTATGATTATGAACACAGTTATTTCTGTATTAGCACTAGCGATATTCGAGTACGCCGCAATTTACACTTATCTTAATCTATCTCCATCAATCGGAGCGCATGTGGCATTCTTTTGGGTGAATCAAGCTCTGTCGCTCCTGTTCTTCTTTGCTGCGTATCTTGCTGTTAAAACTCTTAGGGGTGCTTTTGTTGAAGAATTAAATTCATCATAAACATATGAAAGGATACATAACAAACATAGAAAAACTCTCTCTTGAAAATAAATACTTCAGGCAGGTTTTATATACCGCTCTAAATAGCCAGCTTGTCGTCATGAGTTTAAAACCAAATGAAGATATCGGAGAAGAAATCCACCAACTCGATCAATTTATTCGGTGCGAGAAGGGGCAAGGAAAAGCTATTTTGGACGGCGTTTCAAACGAAATCGACGATGGGTTTGTCGTAGTAGTGCCTGCGGGAACAAAACATAATATTGTAAATACTTCAGCAACAGAAACATTGCAATTGTATACACTTTATTCTCCGCCAAATCACAAAGACGGAACAGTCCACAAAACAAAAGCTGAAGCAGGGGCTGACGAAAAAGAGCACTTCGATGGTGTTACAACAGAATAATTAATAATATAAATTTTCCCGACAAGGAATTTTGTTTGGTTGGGGTGCCCTCGAGAGGAATCGAACCTCTATCAAGGCCTTAGAAGAGCCTCGTTTTATCCATTAAACTACGGGGGCTGTGTGTCTGTATTGTACCAAACTCGCACCTATTTCCAAAACAAAGTGAGGTAATGATGTCGCACGCTCCGCGTGCGTGGTGGCTTGAAACTAAATCGTACGCTCGGATTCTGCGCGCCTCGTCCGCTCCCTTCGGTCGCGGAAGCAAAAACCAAAAATTTTCCTTCCTTATTCTGATTTTCGGCGGGGGGGTGTGGGGGGAGCCGACAAAAAATGGAAAGGAAATTTTTGGTTTTGCTTCGCCGCTTCAGACTACAAAATGAGCTAGTTCTATTTTATCACTTATCGTGACACCTTGTCGCTCATTTCTCCGTCCTTGCGGCGAGACGAGGCGCTTCCTCTCCACGTTTGGTGGTGGCTTGAAATTCTGTGGCTTCGTTTACTGGACGTGGTAACTCAAGAAAGCGGAGCCTCGCCATTCAATTATTTTTTAAGGAATGGCGAGGCACAAATCTGTATGTGCTTGCCCCGCCCGCCCTGTGCGTGCACAAATCCCCGCCGTTTTTAGGAAACATTATAAAACGGCGGGGATTGCTCCCGTGAAGCAGAATAAAACAATTTAATTTTTTCTATAATGAAAAAATTATTGAATTGTGAAAGTAGCGAGATTACTTTTTGTATTAGCGCCCCATGGCATAGTCCAGATTTTGTAAGTTCCAGGA
>CALRHG010000005.1 GCA_943359365.1 Candidatus Nomurabacteria bacterium
GCTGTATTCGTTTCAAAAAGATTGAGGACTTAAATCTAAAAACATTTGAAAATGTTATAAGGCTCGCCGTAAAGTCTCCCGGACTTGTGGGAGCGAAAAAAAACTAATATTGGAAAAAATTTTGTATATGGTATAGTAAGGATAACTAATGATAGGTACTGTATTAATTTTTCTTCTACTCTTGGCGTTCTCAGCGCTCTTTTCCGCTATTGAAATAGCCTTTTTCTCTTTGAGCCAAGGTAAGGCGCGGACGATGGTGCGCCAGGGCCTTTACGGCGCGAAGCTGGTGGAAAAGCTAAAGCAAAGACCGCGCCGCCTCCTCATCACTATCCTCATCGGCAACAATATCGTCAATATCTCCGCCGCCGCGATAGCCACAGAGCTCGCTCTCAAGACTTTTGGGCATAATGGTCTTGCCATCTCCACGGGAATCGTGACTTTTCTTATACTGGTTTTTGGGGAAATTTTTCCGAAATCATTCGGGCAACAACATCCGGGGAAAACCAGCCGCTATACTGCCCCTTTCATATATGCGTTTGTGACGATTCTCACACCCATTGCATGGTGTTTGGAAAAACTTATGGACATTCTTGTCACTGACAAACAGCACAACGCCGTATTGTCAACGAAAGTGGCCGAGGAAGAAATCCATTCTTTGTTTCAAATAGGATATGAAAAGGGAGACATCGAGGAGCACGAAAAGGAATTCGTCGAGCGTCTTTTTAAATTCAACGACGAACTTATTTCGGACACCATGAATCCAATAGAAAAAGCATTCACAATCGACGGAACAAGCACGATAGAAAGCGCCTTAAACCAAGCAGTCCTATCCGGATATTCTCGCTTCCCTGTCTTCAGCGGAGAAAAGGCAAACATCACCGGTATAGCGCACATCAAAGACATCATGCGGGCTGACAATGCGGGAAAGGGGAATAATACGCTAGCTTCCATCACCCAACCGCTGTTTAGTATTTCTGTTAAAGATAAACTCGATGATGTATTTCGGCTCCTCATAAAAAACCAACTGCACTATGCTCTGGTAAAAAATTCTTCCGGAACAATAACCGGCTTTATCACCCTCGAAGATATTATTGAGGAGCTTGTCGGCGAAATTTACGATGAATCCGACAAACGCAAGAAGGGTATTATTACATAAATATATGAACATGTTCAAGCCACCCAAAGCGAAGTCTATTAAAGAGTTTGAAACATATTTTTACTTACAACATGCTCGGCTATGGAAAGTCTCCCGGCCTCGCACCCATACATTAAAAATTTATTAATGTTATAATAGAAACATGAAAGACAATTTAAAAATCGTTATTGTCGTGCTGATTGTAATTATTATAAGCAGTTTTGTTTTTTATAAAAAACCGGCTCCTGTTTCAGAACCAGTGGTAACACAAGAAAATTCTATCAAGGGGTGTTATGTGGCGACTCTCGCTAAAGACGTGTACACGATCAATATTCTTTCGCAGGAAGGAGAAACATTCAAGGGGACACTCAGATTTAAGAATTTTGAGAAAGACAGCTCAAGCGGCACATATGAGGGCACATACAAAGACGGAATTCTGCTGGGAGATTACTCATTTGATTCCGAAGGAATGCATTCGGTCATGCAGGTGATTTTCAAGAAAACTCCGGAAGGTTTTGTTCGCGGATTCGGTAATATGAATTCGGATGGAACTCGTTTTTCAGATTTGAATAATATTACTTACGACACTAAATACACATTCAAGAACTCTTCATGCGCTAGTTTATAAAAAGTGCTAAAATAATAAATTATGAGTTTCAGAAAACCTATTGCCGGTTTTTACAAGCGGTTTGAACACCGTATTTCGTCTTTATTCCTTCTTCTTGGATTTATTTTAGACGCGCTCACACTCCAGCGCGCGGACAAGCTTTTTGAAAATCTTTGGATTGCGGGATACCTTGTCATTATTGCGGTTTTTATCATGCTGGTACATGTTACGGAAAAGAAAGGAGACTCTGAGGGAAATATGGGTCAGGCGCATTTTTGGTATGTGAATATCCTACAGTTTGCTTTCGGAGGAGTCTTCTCCGCTTTTTTGGTTTTGTATTTCCGGAGCGCCGATATTTTTTCCGCTTGGCCGTTCATCGCCCTGCTCGCCCTTATCTTTATCGCGAACGAATTTATAAAAAAGCATTACATCCGGCTCAGCTTTCAGATAAGCCTCTTCTTTCTTGCAATTTATTCATTCACCATATTTTCCATACCGGTAATTTTGCACAAAATGGGCGCATGGATATTTTTGCTCTCCGGATTAATCAGCCTGATTCTTATATGGCTCTTTATTAAAATTCTATTTCGTTTCACTAAAGATAAACTGGGAAAAAGCAAAAAATTACTGACCTTATTAATCTTGAGTATTTTTGCTTTAGTTAATTTTCTTTATTTTACGAACGTGATTCCTCCGATTCCTCTTTCACTGAAAGACGCCGGCATGTATCACACCGTGCACAAAACGGATACCGGCTATATCGTGACTTATGAGGACCATGGTTTTTGGAATTATTTTAATTCGTATCCGGATTTCCACAAAACTCCGGAATCATCTGTGTACGCGTTCAGCGCCATATTTTCCCCGAAAGATTTAGATATGAATATCCGCCACGAGTGGCAGCATTACGATGAAATTAAAAAGAAATGGACAACCGAGAGCGTAATAAAATTGCCGATTATTGGCGGACGAGTGGGCGGCTTTCGAACTTATTCCAAGCGCACAAACATAGAGTCCGGAAAATGGCGGGTAAACATTCAGACAGAGCAGGGGAAAAACATCGGGCGACTGCGATTCACCATCGTATCGACCGATATTATGCCGCCGCTCAAAGTTGAGGTAAAATTGAAGTAACCAAGGATTCTATCTGATCTTTTGTTTTTGCTTCTCCGTAGATGCGTATTATAGGTTCTGTGTTTGAAGGGCGGATATGCAGCCAGGAGCGATCGGCAAAGTCCAGACGCAAGCCATCCTGTTCGTCTATTTGTGCCTCCGGAAATTTGTCTTTTATTTTTCGATAGATAGATTCCACATCTAGGGAAGCAGGAATTTTTTCTTTTTTAAAAACATATTTTGGCAAGCTGTCGGCGATTTCGGAAATTTTTTTATTTTCCTTTGCTAAGAGTTCGAGAATAAGAGCGATGCCGACCAGGCTGTCTTCCGCCATATTTATTGGGGGATAAATAACCCCGCCGTGCCCCTCGCCGCCTATGACCGCCCCTACTTCTTTCATTTTCTCAATAACATCCGAATCGTTGACTTTCGCATGATAAACTTTTGCTCCGAGCGAGAGCGCGACATCTGCGCTCGTGTTCGAGGTAGACAAGTTTATAACCACATTGCCTTTTTCTTTATTAAGCACATTTTTGATAGCAAGCGGAAGGGTATATTCTTCAATCAGCACTTCTCCCTTTTCGGTAACTACCAAAAGCCTGTCTGCGTCCGGATCTTGAGCAAAACCAATATCTGAACTGCTTTCCAAAACTGCCTTGCCTAGTTCAGTCAAGTTTTCCGGTCTTGGTTCCGGCGCATGGGTAAAATCTCCGTTCTGTTCGCCGTTGATTACGAAAGTTTTGCATCCAAGCTCCTGGAGTAATTCTTGAGCGATGATGCTTCCCGCACTATTGATCGGATCCAGCGCAACTTTAAATTTTTTACTCTTGATCAAATCAACATCTATATTTTTTAATATTTCCTCTATATGTATCTTTCTAAACTTTGCATTGTCAAAATTTATATTTTCTGTTTCTGTGCTTTTAATGTATTTTTTTCCTTCTAAACTATTTTTTTTATTTTCAATCTCACTAATTTCATCTGCAGTAGGAAAAATGCCTTCCTTCATGACAAATTTTAAACCGTTGTATTCTTTTGGATTGTGCGAAGCAGTGATCATTACCCCTGCGTCATAAGAAAGTTTTTTAACTAAAAGCAGTATTGAAGGGGTAGGAATTATGCCTGCATATTCATATTGTATATTCTCTTTTATAAATGCAGATTTAACAGCTTCGAGCATCAAGCTGCCGGTTGATCTGGCGTCCCGCCCGATTAAAATTTTTACTGAACCTCTTTGGCCTCTCTCTTTGATAATCCTCGCAAAAGCGAGCGCGTACTCGAAAGTTATCTGTTGGCTCAAATCTTTTCCCCACACTCCTCTGTACCCAGAAACTCCCAATTTTGTTTTTTTCTCTATGTTCTGCATGCATTAAATATTAGCCTAAATTATTAAATTTTGCTATCATTTTACCATGTGTGGCATTGTCGGCTATATTGGAAAAAAGGAGGCTTGGCCTGTTTTATACAAGGGTTTAGAACGGCTGGAATACCGCGGATATGATTCTGCGGGGATCGCTTTGCTTGAAAAAGGCGCTTTTTCAGTTTACAAAAAAAAGGGACGAGTTGCGGAATTGTCTAAATTCACAAAAGAAAAGAGAGAGCTTTCGGGCGGTGTGGGCATAGCGCACACTCGCTGGGCGACGCACGGCGTTCCGTCAGACCGAAATGCTCATCCCCACGTATCAAACAGCGGAGACGTTGTAATAGTGCACAACGGTATTATTGAAAATTATCTTTCGATAAAAAAAATATTGATCGGCAAAGGTTATAAATTTAAAAGCGATACTGATACTGAAGTCTTGGCTAATTTAATTGAGGATATAAAAAAACACGCCAAAGTAAATCTGGAAGAAGCTGTGCGGCTGGCGCTCGGGCAAATTACCGGAGCTTATGCTGTTTTAGTTTTAGCGAAAGATGAACCTAGCACGATGATTGTCGCCAAGGTCGGCTCGCCAGCCTTAATCGGTATCGGCAAAGGCGAATTTTTTGCAGCCTCAGACGCCACGCCAATAGTCGAACACACCAAAAAAGTGATCTATTTATCCGATGGTGAAATGGCTGTAATGAAAGATGGAAAACTCACCGTAAAAACTGTCCAGAATAAAGTCATAAAAAACCCTTATATTCACACACTAAAAACAAAAATTGAAGAACTAGAGAAAGGAGGCTATCCGCATTTTATGCTCAAAGAAATTTTCGAGCAGCCAGAATCTCTGCGCAACACAATGCGAGGCAGGATTGTCTCGAATAAAGGCAATGTTAAATTCGGCGGACTTGAGAAATTTGAAAGGGAATTAAAAAATTTACAGCATATAACGATAGCTGGAATGGGAACTGCGCGCTTTACCGGTCTGGTCGGAGAATATGCTTTTGAAGAGTTAGCCGGCATTCCAGTAAAAGTAGAATACGGTTCTGAATTTACTTACCGCGACATTGCGCCCCGTAAACATGCTGGATTGATTGCTATTTCACAATCCGGAGAAACCGCGGATACTTTAAATGCCGTCAAGAAAGCCAAAAAAGAAAAAATATTGACATTGGGAATTGTGAATGTCATCGGTTCAAGCATCGCACGCGAAGTGGACGCCGGAATTTACAACCATGTCGGACCGGAAACAGCCGTCGCTTCCACAAAGGCATCGACTTCACAGGTATTGCTTCAGATTATGCTTGCTATTTATTTGGGGCGCATGCGTGGGCTCTCCAAGCCTCAGGCCGAGAAAATTTTGAAAGAAATTGAAGCGCTTCCTGATCTTGTTGAAAAAATTCTCAAAAATGCGCCGACTATTAAAAAACTGGCGAGGAAATATGCAAAGTATAAAAATTTGTTTTTTCTCGGCCGAAAATACAATGCTGCCGCCGCACTGGAGGGAGCGCTAAAGCTTAAAGAATGCTCCTATATTCATGCCGAAGGAACAAATTCTGCAGAATTAAAACACGGACCTCTTTCGCTGATTGATAAAAATTTCCCAACGCTGGTCATCGCGCCAGTAGACAGCATGTATGAAAAAAGCAAAAGCTCAATAGAAGAGATTAAAGCGCGCGGCGGACTAGTGATTGCACTCACCACGGAAGGTAATAGAGAACTAGAAAAAATGGCGGACGATGTGATTTATATTCCGAAAACCCTCGAGATGCTGACCCCGATTTTAGCTTTTATCCCGATGCAGCTTTTAGCCTATTATATTGCCGTAGAGCGTGGAAACGACGTCGACAAGCCTAGGAACTTAGCCAAATCTGTGACGGTGGAATAAAATGTACCCAAAAATAATCAAAAAAATACTCAAGCTAGGCAGCGCGCTGCCTAAAATTTCCGGACATGTCGCTGACATTGGCGAAAATAGAAGGTGGCTAACAGAAACAGAAATCGAAATTGAAATCGCGCTGACTAAGCTCATCGAAACTTTTCCAGGAAAACATTCGGTTTACGGGGAAGATTTGCACGGCACATTTTTACCCGAAGACAACGTATGGATAATTGATTCGATCAGCAATACGATTAATTTTCTGCACGGCATGCCGCATTATTCTATAGTCTTAAGCCACTTATATAAAGGCAAATTAAAATTCGCGGTAGTTTACGACCCTTCCAACAAAGAATTATTTACTGCGTACAAAGGCAAGGGAGCATTTTTAAACGGCAAAAGACTCCATGTTTCCGGCCGCAAGGAAGATCTCTTCTTTTTAATTGGTCCATACTTTACCCCGCCACGAAAATATAGGAACAAAGCTTTGAAAGTGATCAAGGCAATGTCAGACAAAGGCATCACCATGCGCGTGCTCGGATCACTCGCGGTGCATTATGCGTATGTCGCCTGCGGGAGAGTTGATGTCGCAATTTCTTTCAACGAAGATACTTTTCCGGAATTCGCCGGCAAACTTTTAGTCGAGGAAGCCGGAGGGAAATTTACTGATTTTAACGGAGGAGATTTACAGATTGAAACAAGGGGAGTGATAGCGAGTAACGGCTTGATACATAATAAGGTTAAAGATATAATCAAAAAATAAATGAAGAAAATTAATTACAAAGAAAAAGCTAGAGAAGCCAGACTAAAAGTTTTGGAAATGATACATTTAGCCGGCACTTCGCATATCGGCAGCAATTTTTCTTGCATGGACATAATGACAGTCATCTTCTCTAAGATAAATCTAGACAAACATCTAAAAGAGAACAGAGACAGATTTGTGTTATCTAAAGGCTGGGTAGCTGCCTCACTGTATTTCTTCCTGTCTGAGAAAGGAGTAATACCCAAGAAAGATCTAGAAGAATACTGCATAGGTGATTCAAAATACATAGGTTTAGCTGAACCGGAAATCAGAGGAGTAGAAGTAGCTGGAGGAGCCATGGGGCATGGTCTCCCTAATGCCGTAGGCATGGCTTTAGCCGCCAAAAGAGGCGGAGAGAAGTGGAAAACATATGTTTTACTCTCAGACGGAGAACTAGACTGCGGCACCACATGGGAATGCGCCGCCATAGCCGCTCACAACAAATTAGATAATCTAATCGTCATTGTTGACTCCAATGGTTTCCAAGCCATGGGCACAAAAGAAGAAGTTCTCAATATGGAGCCCCTTCCCGATAAGTGGAAGGCATTCAACTGGAATGTAGTAGAAATTGACGGACATGACTTGAAGCAAATCGAGAAAGCTCTAGTAAACAAAAAGAAAGGCAAACCCTTAGTCGTCATAGCTAGAACCATCAAAGGCAAAGGAGTTTCCTTTTTCGAAAGAAAGCTGGAGTGGCATTACAAAAATGTCGATAAAGAAAATTATGAAAAGGCTCGCGCCGAATTACTAAAATGAAAGACAAACTGTCATCCATTCCCGGATTCACCAAGGGATTAATCGGGGAGAAGACAAATGAAAAGTTGGCCAGAAGCTCCAGAGGAGTGTTCATGGAGACTCTGGAAGAACTAGTCAAGAAAGACAAGAAAATCATTCTCATCGTCGGAGATGTCGGTTTTTCATATATGCAGGAATTTCAGAAGAAATATCCGAAACAATATTTAAATGCTGGAGTTACTGAACAATCCTTCATGGGCATAGCCGCCGGCATGGCTAAGTCCGGCTGGAAACCCTATGTCTACTCCATGGTGCCTTTCATCATCATGCGAAATTATGAGCAATTACGAAATGACGTCTGTTACGGCAATGCCAATGTGAAATTGATCGGAGTTGTCGGAAATATACACTATAGATTTCAAGGAATGTCTCATAATCTCCTCGGCAAAGAAAATGAGGAAGACCTATTGAAAAATCTACCTCATCTTCAAAGATATTATCCGAAAGATACAAATGAGGTTAGAAAACTCGTCCTTGAGACTTACAAGAATGATGTGCCGACTTTTATTAGATTGTAATAATATGAAAATTTTTAAAAAAACAAAAATCGGCCAAATTTATTCGAAAGATGGAGATAAATTTTTCATATTCGCCGGACTCGATAAAAAATTGGTTGCCGAGCTCAAGGCTCTTTCGCTCAATAAAAAAGACAAGGAACTCCAAAAAAATACTGGTGATCTGAAACGTTTCGGGCTAGGGTCTTACAGTGAGTGGTACAAGAAAAATCGCACACCCTTCGCGCTAGTACATGAGAAAACGGGCGCGCTCGCCGGACTAGTCTGGTTTGGACCAAAGGCGCTAGGAGAAAAATCAATCAAATACGGAATTGAAGGAAAGAAAGTAAAAAAGGAATCTAAAAAAAATACTTGGCACACCATAGCTTACCGAGCATATCCTCCTTTCCGAGGAAAGGGAATTACGAAAAAGTTTACGGCATTTGCCACAGATGTGTATATGAAAAATTTTCCGAACATTAAAGTCTGGGCAGGCATTGATGACCGAAACAAAGCGAGCCAAAAATTATCAGAGGGTTTGGGTTTCAAAACTCTGGAAAAATTGTCCGACAAAAAAGCTCACTGGCTGGTGATGGTCAAATACTAGACTGCCGGTCCTTCGTAAGTCACATCAGACTGTTCAAATCGGCGATATGGCTTTTCTTCAGTTACTTCTTCATACGCATGAGCAATCATGCCAGGCATTCTAGCTAAACAAAAAAATGCTTTGCCGAGCTTATAATCAAAACCCATCTCCGACATAAGCGCCGCCACAGCCATATCGATATTCAAGGTAAGCTTCTTGCCCTTTTGTTTTTCGAACTCTTCTGCTATATCTTGCGCTTTTTTAATAAATTTTCCACTTAATTTTAATTTTTTTGCTAGTGTAAATAATGCCTCGCTTCTCGGATCAACATCTTTGTAGATTTTATGTCCAAGTCCTGAAACAACTTCTTTTTTCGATATTGCTTCTTCGACTATTTCTTTGGCGCTTTTAGCGCTTTGTAAATACATCGCGGCCTTTTCTATCGCTCCGCCATGATAATCTCCGATAGCAAGCATTCCTCCTGCAAGCGCCGCGTTCATAGAGTTTCCAGTTGAGGCAATGACTCTAGGCACATATGCAGATGGAAGTTCTACTCCATGATCTATGCAAGAAACAAGAATAGCATCTAGAAGTTTGGCTTCATTAGGTTTTGGCATTTCTCCTTTCAATAAGAAAAAGGTTGCTTCTGTAAATGACATTTCGCCTATCAGCTTTGGTAGTGCCTTGCCTCGAATATAGTGTATTCCTTCTTTATCTGTACTGATTTTTGTTTTCCACTGCATATAGTTTTTTATTTAAGCTTTAATATCTTCTTTAATAAAATTGGAATTTCTTCAGGTGTTTTGGCTAAAATTACTCCGCTTTCTTTTAAATTTTTAATTTTCGAATTATATCCTCCTTTGCCATGAGACACAATAGCGCCCGCATGCCCGAGGACAGTGCCGGAAGGGAGCATGTATGTAAATTTTCCGCCAATTAAAGCTACTATCGGCTTTTTTATTTTTCCTTTTTTTATCGCCTCGCCCACTAGTTCTTCGCCCACTCCGCCGACTTCTCCGAAAATAACCACTGCTTTTGTATCTTTATCTTTTTCAAATAAACTTAAGGCGTCCACAAAGTCCGTTCCGCAAATAGTATCCGCGCCGATACCGATGACTGTGCTTTGTCCCAGCCCATGACGCCCTAAAACGACAGCCAGCTCGGCGGTCATGCCGCCGCTTTTAGAGATAATTCCGATCGGCCCTTTTTTAAACACATGCCGGATTTCTGCCGAACCGATAGCGCCGATCTTCGATTTTTCAGGAGAAATAATTCCAATAGAGGACGGACCAACAACGCGGACTTTATATTTTTTTGCCATAGCCACAATAACTGAAGTATCAATCGGCGGCACATATTCCGTCAAAATATTTATTAGTGGAATCTGAGCTTCTATAGCTTCTATTACCGCATCTTTCACATGTTTGGCAGGCATCACTAAAAGCGAAGTGTTTATCTCTGGGTGATGCTCAAGAGCTTCTTTCACAGTATTGTATACAGGCACGCCTTCAACGTTTTGCCCGCCCGCGCCCGGACGCACACCGGCAAGAACTTTCGTGCCGTATAAAATCATTTCTCGGCAAGCTCTTGAGCCTTCCACTCCAGTGATGCCCTGTATTAAAACTTTTGTATTTTCATCAATTAGTATAGACATATATTATTTACTTTTTTCTTTTTCTATAAGCAAGCTTCACGACTATTTTTGCCGTATCAATCATGGGTGTTTCCGAACCATATATATGAAAGTCGAATCCTTCTTTTTTGGCAAAATCTTTTAAAAATTCTTGAGCTTCTTTCGTACGCGGACCATCTCGGCGAATCACAAAAGGGAAGTTCGGCTTTGGGCTGACTTTTTTTAAGCCTTCAGTAAAACCTTTCATCGTCTCGTAAATATCCGTAAAGCTCGCCGTACCGCCGACTACCCAGCAAGCCTTGATACCGGACCTCGATAAAACCTCATTGGTTATTTTTTCCACAACTTCTTTCGGCGGATTACCGGAATATTCGGCATAATTCGCAGGATGGCCGCCAGCTTCTAGAAGGGCGTCCATATTGACGAGCGATGCTCCGCCGCCGGAAGCAATGACAGCAATATCTCCGTCCATTTTTTCCACAGCGCGCCTTTTGCCGTAATCTATCTTCGCGTCGCAGGCAAAAAAACTTCCTTCAGCAGTTTTCAAAAGGGGATTGATTTCAGCCAGCACTGTTTTTTCTTCTGTAAAAAGTTTCCAGAGATTAAATATGATTTCGCAAAGCGGCTTGATATCTTCTGCTGAAAATTTAGATTTCAAAAGCGACTGCTTCAAAAACGTCGGCTTCAATGGGACAAGCATATCAATAGGATAAATATCAGCTTCATGAATGCCCGAACCACCGCTCGTCGAGAGCGCAAGCACGGGCGATCGCAAGGTCCCGCTAAAGCTAAAAGAAATATAATATTCTGCCACCGATGCAATTCTTTCTTCCACCAAAACTTTTTCTACTTTTTCTCCGGAAATATTTTTACCCAGAAGTTTTTTTAGATTCTTGCTTAGCTCAGCCTGCGTATCTGCAAATAAAATCCCGCCGGCTTTTTTTCTATCGCCGGAGAGAACTTGCGCCTTGAGAACCACCGGAAGGGAAACAGCCACCTGCTCTTTCAAAGAGGAAATAATTTGCCTTGGGGGTACGGGAATCCCATATTTTTCTAATAAATCTGCGCCTTCGAATTCGTATAATTTCATTTGTTTTTAATTGGGATATATTATACTATATCCAATATGATTTCACGCATATTCGTTATGCCCAATAAGGGAAGCACTAAAGCGGATTCTTACCTTATTGATTCTAAATTATCCTCGAAAGAGCTTGTAAAACTTGCGGAAGCGCTGACGAACCCAATTCTCGAAACATACTATATTGATAAATCTCCAAAACTCGGGGATTTTTCTTATGCCGTAGAGATAGGTTTTTTGCCGGGGGTTACAGACAATGTCGCTCACACGGTCAAAGAAATCGCCAAAGATTTATTGAATTTGAAAAATCATTCGGATTTGCAGATATACACATCCAAGATTTTTTTTGTTTCAGGTGATCTGAAAAACGCGCAAGCGTTTGCCTCGACTCTGTACAATCCGCTGATTGAGAGAGCAAATGTGGTAAAAATAAAAAACGGAAAGTTTGAATTCCCGAATATCATTCCAAAAGTAATTTTAAAGAAAAGTACTCCTGTGATAAATGTCTCGCTTGAAATTTCTGATGAAGAACTAATTAAAATAGGCACAGAAGGGATAATGGGTGAAGATAATAAGCCGAGGGGTCCGCTCGCTCTTGATTTGTCTTCTATGCAAGCAATCAAAGCGTATTTTTCTAAATTAAAAAGAGACCCGACGGATATAGAGCTAGAATCTTTGGCGCAAACTTGGTCCGAACACTGCAAGCACACTATTTTTGCCAATCCGATAGATGATATCAAAGATGGTCTGTATAAAACTTATATAAAAGGAGCAACAAATTTAATCCGTGAGAAAAAAGGCAAGAATGATTTCTGCGTATCCGTATTCTCTGATAACGCCGGAGGAATAGTTTTTGATAAAGATTATTTAATCGCGCACAAAGTGGAAACGCACAACAGCCCGTCTGCGCTCGATCCGTTCGGCGGAGCGATTACCGGCGTTGTCGGAGTAAACCGCGACGCTATTGGCTTTGGACTTGGCGCCAAGCCTGTGGCAAATACTTACGGATTCTGTTTAAGCGAACCGGAAGACAAAAGAGAATTATTCAGAGATAAAAATTTGACAGAACCGATGCTTTCTTCAAAAAGAATCATGGACGGAGTAATCCAAGGTATCAATGCCGGCGGAAATTGTTCCGGAATTCCGACTCTCTCTGGATTTATAAAATACGACAGCAGATTTAGAGGAAAACCTTTAGTCTTTGCCGGAACTATAGGACTGATTCCTAGGAAAATAGGAAATAAACTCTCGCACGAAAAAGGCGCAAAGCCGGGCGATTATGTAGTCATGGTCGGCGGAAGAGTGGGTCTGGACGGAATTCACGGCGCCACATTTTCTTCAGTCAAGATAGACTCGACTTCACCGGCGACTGCGGTGCAAATCGGCGATCCAATAACCCAGAAAAAATTAAGTGATGCCATAGTCAAAGAAGCTCGTGATATGAATTTATACAACAGCATCACAGATGATGGCGCCGGTGGCCTTTCTTCTTCAGTCGCAGAAATGGCAAAGGAATGCGGTGGAGTAAAAATTTCTTTAGAAAAAGTTCCGCTCAAATACCCCGGACTTGCGCCTTGGGAAATTTGGATTTCCGAATCACAGGAGCGCATGACTCTGTCCGTGCCTAAAAATAAGTGGAAGACATTTGAAAAACTAATGAAAAGCCGGGGAGTAGAAGCGACGGTGATAGGAGAATTCACAAATTCCGGAAAGGTTGTCGTGGAATACAAAAGCAAAAAAATTATGGATATGGAGATGGAATTTTTGCATAACGGATTGCCGAAGCATCATTTGAGAACCGAAAATCCAGCAACCCCACCCTTCACCCTCCCCTTGAAAAGGGAAGGGTTCACCGCAGATCTAGAAAACCTCCTAGCAGAAAAAAATATCAGCGGATTTGCTTTCGTATCTGAGCAGTATGACCACGAAGTGCAGGGATCTTCTGTTTTAAAACCACTCTCAGGTGCTGGACGCATAAATACCGACGCGCAAGTTTTCCGCCCCGTATTAAATTCGGACAAAGGAGTCGTTTCATCCTGTGCTACTTATCCTTCTTATGGAGACATCAGCACATACCACATGGCTGCCTGCGCCCTTGATACCGCTATTCGAAATACAATTGCCGCAGGAGGCACACTTTCACATTTGGCGATATTGGACAATTTCTGCTGGTGCTCCTCAAATGACCCCAAGCGTCTGCACCAGCTAGTAGAAGCAGTTAAAGCCTGCTATGACTATGCTGTGGGCTACGGGACCCCGTTTATCTCCGGAAAAGACAGCATGTTCAACGATTTCAAAGGCTACGATAAAAAGGGAAATCCGGTGGAAATTTCTATTCCGCCGACGCTACTCATCTCTGCAATCAGCGTCATGCCTGATTTATATAAAACTGTTTCGCCAGAATTTAAAAATTCAGGAGATGTAATTTATTTGTTAGGAGAAACAAATGACGAACTCGGAGCAGGGGAATATTATAAAATGCTTGCCCGAACTGCGGAGCAGGGCGGGCTAGGCGCTATCGGAAACAATGTGCCCAAAGTAAATTTAGAAAAAAATATAAAAACTTATCTAGCATTAGAAAAAGCAATTCAAAAAGAATTAGTTGCGTCCTCGCTTTCTGTAACATCCGGCGGACTAGGAATTGCATTAGCCAAAGCAAGCCTAGGCGGAAATATTGGCTGTAAAGTTTCCCTAGACCCCATAGGCAAGACCTATGGGGTAGATATAAAACTGTTCTCGGAAAGCCAAGGCAGAATTTTGGTTTCTGTGGCTCCGGAAAATACAAAAGAATTTGAAAAAATAATGGAAAGTATTTTTTGCATGAAATTAGGAAAAGTAGAAAGGGGAGAAAAATTTGTAATCGCAAACGGTAAAAATAAAATAGTGGAAACTACCATAAAAAAATTACATAACATATATCATAAATTTTCAGAAAGTATGAGCTAAGGTGAATCTACGCCATGGCGTAGATTAAAAAAATGAAAAGCGAAAATAAAATCTGTCAAAACTGCAAAAAAGATTTCGTAATCGAGCCGGATGATTTTTCTTTTTATGAAAAGATGGGGGTGCCGGCACCTCAGAGATGCCCTGAATGTAGACAGCAACTGCGGACTCTTTTTAGGAATTTCAAAACTCTTTACAAAAGGCCTTCCAGCATGTCCGGTAAAACGATGGTCTCGGTTTACCATCCCGATACCCCTTTTCCGGTTTATGATATTTCGGAATGGTGGGGAGATGATTGGGACCCGATGTCCTATGGGGTAGATCTTGATCTTAAAAAGCCATTTTTCAGCCAATTTGAAATATTGTTAAATACAGTACCGCGGATATCTTTAACGAATGTTAAAAATGAGAGTTGCGAATATTCCAACCAGATAAACGAATGCAAGAATTGTTATCTCGTCTTCGGCGCTCTAAACAATGAAAACTGCGACTATGGACATATTGTATGGAACTGCCGAGATTCGGTAGATAATTTATATTTATTTAAATGCGAATCTTGCCATGAATGCGTGGACTGTCTGGAATCTAGCAAGCTTTTTTACTCTCAAGAATGTGAAAGCTGTGTAGATAGTATTGGACTTTTCGATTGCCGAAACTGCCTAAACTGCATTGGCTGTGTAGGGCAAGTAAATAAATCTTATTGCATTTTCAACAAGCAGGTTGCGAAAGAGCAGTATAGGGAATTTTTGTCGAAACATCCGCTTGCTGAAAAATCAAGTATTGAATATATCCTAGGGGAACGAGAAAAGTTGCGCAAGACACTGCCCCAGCGATCTTTTTTTGGTTCTCATAATAATGATGTATCAGGAAATCATATTTACAATTCGCACAATATCCATAATTCTTTTGATATTAAAAGCGGAGAAAACTCAAAATTTTGTTTCACTATAAGAGAAGCCATCGATTCTTATGACAGCTGTTTCACTAGCGAATTATCTGAATGCTATCAAGTAATGACTGGTCTCGGCAGCAATAAAGTTATCGGTTCGCAAACCATAGGTGATTCCCATAATGTCTACTATTCCGACAATTGCTACAGCTGTAATGAAATTTTCGGCTGTTACGGACTCCGGAAAAAATCCTACTGCATCTTAAACAAGCAATATTCAAAAGAAGAATATTTTATTTTAAAAGAAAAAATTATCACGCATTTGAGAGAAATTTGCGAATGGGGAAATTTCTTTCCGAAAGAACTAAGTCCTTTTGCCTACAATGAAGCGATAGTAAACGAGTATATGCCGCTCACAAAAGAAGAAGCATTAGCGCAAGGTTTTAAATGGAAAGACAACATCCCAAGCACTAAGGGGCAGGGGACTATTGAATACAAAGATTTGCCCAAAAATCCTGAAGATTATAGAGATAAACTGCTCGCAGAAATTCTGACTTGCAAAAAATGCGAGAAAAATTATAAACTGATAAATAGAGAAGTAAATTTTTATAAGAAAAATAAATTGGCGCTTCCAAGCAAGTGCTTTAATTGCCGACACGAAGAGCGCATGAGCAAAAGAAATCCTCGAAGTCTTTGGGAGGGAATTTGCGCAAAATGTGGTATCGTAATACAAACATCGTACAAGCTGGAAGATCAGAAAATTTACAAGATTTACTGCGAAAAATGTTATCAGCAAGAGGTATATTGATTGTCTTATTCGTACGAATGGGTAAATAGAAAAAACATGAAAAACAAAAAACCTAAAATAATAATACTGTCCGGATACGGGCTCAACTGCGAAGAAGAGACAAAATTCGCTTTTGAGACTGCGGGCGGGATCGCAGATATTGTGCATATCAATGATTTAATTGCTAAGACAAAAATGTTGAAAGAATACCAAATCATGGTTTTTCCGGGAGGATTTTCTTATGGAGATGACACGGGCAGCGGCAAGGCTTACGCCAATAAATTTAAAAATCATTTGTCTAAAGAGCTGGCGGAATTTTTGTCGCGCGACACTTTGCTCATCGGCATCTGCAACGGATTCCAGATAATAACTAATTTGGGAATCGTTCCGGGTGCTTTGACCTACAATAAATACGGAAAATTCATGGATAGATGGATTGACTTGGAAACAAAAAATAGCACCAGTCCTTGGCTCAAGGGAATAACAAAAGTATCCATACCAATAACTCACGGCGAGGGAAGATATATTACCAAAACAAAAGATTACGAAATTCTGAAGAAAAACAAACAAATAGCTTTTGTTTACAGCAAAGGGGAAATTTGTAAATTCCAAAATCTGGAGCACAACCCAAATGGCTCCGAACATGACATTGCTGGTGTTTTAGCGTATAATGGGCGTGTTCTCGGAATGATGCCTCACCCGGAAAAGGCTATATTTACTCACCAAAACCCGATGTGGTATAAAAATAAGAAAGTTTCAAAAGAGGGAGGGGGACTGCAAATTTTTAAAAACGGCGTAAACTATTTCAAAAAATAAATGAGCGAATTGAAAGAAAAATGCGGAATAGTGGGAATTTACGGCAAAGACTTGCCGATTTCTCGGCTAGCCTTTTTTGCCCTCTTCTCCCTCCAACATCGAGGACAAGAAGCCTCCGGTATCACCACCTCGGACGGAGAGAAGCTTCACACTCACAAGGGTGCCGGACTCGTGGCGCAAGTTTACAAGGAACAGGACATTGAAAATTTAAAAGGGTACATCGGCATCGGGCACAACAGATATTCCACCTCCGGCGGCGGAGCCCTAGATCACGCCCAGCCTGTCCTCAACAGCGAATATACTTTTGCTCTCGCCCACAACGGCAATTTGCCCAGCGTCAGGCTCCTCGAAGAATTTCTCTCGAAACATAATATTTTAAAAAACGACAGGTCAGATTCGGAATTAATATCCGACAGCATTAATTTTTATATAAAAGAAGGTAACACCCTTGCGGAGTCCGTAGAAAAAATTTTTCCTCTGCTTTCCGGAAGTTTTTCATTGGTTTTGATGGATAAAAATGATTTGGTCACAATCCGAGACAGTTATGGAATGCGCCCGCTTTGCCTCGGGAAAATTGCGAAAGGATATGTCGTCGCTTCAGAAACTTGCGCCCTACAGACCATCGGCGCGAAATTTTTGAGAGAAATAAAACCGGGAGAAATGCTGGTCATCAACGAGAAGGGGATGAAAACCAAGCAACTCGCGAGGGCGACCCCGAAGCATGATATTTTCGAATATGTTTACTTTGCTAGACCGGACAGCGTCTTAAACGGACAGTTGATTTATGAAGTCAGAAAAAACTTCGGCAAACAGCTCGCTCGCGAATTTAAGTTAAAAAATATTGATTGTATTGTGCCCGTGCCTGAGACAGCAATACCTGTCTCCCTAGGACACAGCGAAGTTTCCGGTATTCCTATCGAGATGGCTCTGGTCAAAAACCGCTATGTGCACCGGACTTTCATCGAGCCGGATCAGGAGTCCCGCCGAAATAGCGTCGCCCTCAAACTCATACCTTTACCTACTGTTCTAAAAGGAAAAAAAATTATACTCATTGATGATTCGATAGTTCGCGGAAATACATCAAAAAAATTAGTAGAAAGATTATTTGAGGCGGGAGCCAAGGAGGTGCATTTCCTTGTCTCTTCGCCGCCGATCCGCTTTCCAGACTTTTACGGCATAGATACTCCGAACCAAAATGCTCTTATTGCTTCCGAAAAAACTGTCGAAGAAATTCGTCACTTTGTCGGAGCGACATCGCTCCATTTTCTTTCGCTTGATGGAGTGATAAAATCCATCGGCATACCAAAAGACCAACTATCCACTTCTTGCTTTACCGGCATTTATCCCATTGATTTGAAAGAACGAAAAAGTGAGATAAATTACGATGTCCCAAAAGACTAAACTAAAGCTAGCAATACTTGTGTCTGACGCCGGCACCGGCACGAATCTGCAAGCCATAATTGACGGAGTCGAAGCAGGGAAGATAAATGCAGAAATTTCTGCGGTGGTTTCAGACAAAGAAAACGCTCCTGCATTGGAGCGCGCAAAAAAGCATAATTTAAAAATTGAAATCTGTCCCAAGAAAGAAGCCCTGCTGCCGATGTTGCAAAAATTAACTCCGGATTTTGTATGCCTCGCCGGCTGGAAACAAATTATTTTGGACGAAGTGATTACTGCTTTTCCTAATAAAATTTTGAATTTGCATCCGGGATTGATTCCAGATGCTGTGGACGGCACAGTACAAAATCCAGACGGCACGAATGCACTCTGGAACAAAAGCATGCTGACGACTAAAGCCATTCAAAATTTCCTAGATCTAAAGTCGACTTACGCCGGCTCAAGCATTCATTTTTTGACTTTAAATTTTGATTTTGGACCAGTATTAGTGAGAGTTTTTGAGAAAATAGAGGCTAGAGATACTGTTGATTCTCTCTATGCTAGACTAAAGAAAAAAGAAAATGAAATGTATGTAGAAGTTTTAGAAAAATTATGTCAGTAAAAAAACTAAAAATTTTAATAGTGGGTGCGGCGGGAGGACGGGAACATGCACTCGGGTGGAAAATTGCGCAATCAAAAAGAGCAGGGGAATTATTTTTTGCTCGAGGCAATGCTGGCACGGCAGAATTGGGAACTAATTTGGATATTAAAGAGAAAGAAATTCCTAAGCTTCTGGAATTTGCGCAGAAAGAGAAAATTGACTTAACCTTGGCTCTTTCAGATGACCCTTTGGCGCTCGGCATAGTAGATGAATTTCAAAAAGAAGGACTGCGAATTTGGGGTCCGACCAAAGCTGCCGCACAGCTTGAGTGGTCTAAAGCATTTTCTAAAGAATTTATGCGCCGGCATGGTCTGCCAACCGCTAAATTTGAAACTTTTACTGGTTTTGGGGCTGCAAAAAAATATGTAAGCCAGCAACCTTTGCCTATAGTTATAAAAGCCGACGGTTTGGCTTTGGGTAAGGGAGTAGTTATAGCCCAAAGTTTTGAAGAAGCAAATCAAACACTCGAAGAAATCATGGTCAAAAAAATATTCGGCAATTCCGGCACCACTGTGGTGATAGAAGAATTCCTCGTTGGTCCGGAAATTTCCATACATGCGTTTTCCGACGGAGAGAGTTACAAAATGTTCCCGGTTTCCCAAGATCATAAAAGGATCGGGGAAGGTGATACTGGTCTAAACACAGGCGGAGTCGGCACGATCGCGCCCTTACCATTTGTAGATAAAGAAATGATGGCTAAAATAGAAAAAGAAATTGTCGCTGCAACCCTAGAAGGCATAAGAACTGACGGAACGCCTTTTGAAGGAATTTTATATCCAGGTTTGATACTTACCAAAGACGGTCCTAAAATTTTGGAATACAATGCTAGATTCGGCGACCCAGAGGCTCAAATTTATATGCGTCTTTTGGAAAATGATTTGCTGGATATCGTTGATGCGTTAATAGATAAAAAATTGAACAAATTAGAAATTAAATGGAAAAATTTATTTGCCTGCAATATTGTACTCTGTTCCGGCGGATATCCGGGAGAATACGAGAAGGGCAAAATTATTTCGGGAATTGAAAAAATAATAGAAAAAGATACTGTAGTTTTTCATGCCGGCACAAAAATTGTGAGGCAAGACCTCACAACTAATGGCGGACGAGTGCTGGGAATCAGCGCGACAGGTAAAAGTCTAAAAGAAGCCCTAGACAAAGCCTACGAAGCAATTTCAAAAATATCTTTCGAGGGTATGCAATACAGAAAAGATATAGGCAAAAAAGCGCTTGAACTCTAATTTAGCAATAAGCAGCGGTCGCGTACTAATGCTAAAAACGGCGAAATAGCCTTATTTATCCCAGTTGAAAAAATCCTCGCGGTCTTTGCCTGTGCCGACTGAGATTATTTTTACATTCAGGTCTTTAAGTTTATTTTTTATATAGTTTAGATACGATGCTAGCTCTTTGGAGACTTTTTTCTTGTCTTTCACTCCGTGGTTCGCGTCGCCCCAGCCTGGGATTTCTTCTCTGGTTGCACTCGTGACTTGGTTTAAGTACAAAGGAAATTCTTTTAGATTTTTTCCTTCAGATTTGTATCCGGTGACAACTTTCACTTTGTCCGAAAGGCAAATGTCCGCTTTGTTTATAAAAATTTTATTTGCGCCGGAGAGGCCTATAGCATGGCGAAGAGCGAACAAGTCGATCCACCCGCACATGCGCGGTCGGCCAGTTGTCGCTCCGAATTCGTTGCCGGCTTTTTGGAAAGCTTTTTCGAGTATCTCGTCTTCAATACGGGCAGGGAAGGAGCCTCCGCCCACTTTGGTAGTATAGGCCTTCATCACCCCATAGATGTCTCGCAGCACCGTGTGGGGCACGCCGAGGCCCAGACACACGTTTGCCGGCAGGGTATTGCTGCTCGTAACATTCGGATAATCGCCAAAATCCACATCCAGCATCACCGCCTGCGCTCCTTCGGCTAGAATATTTTTCCCCGCTTTCAATCTCTGCTGTATTAAAAATGACAAATCGCAGATTTGGAGCTTTTTCATTTCTTTTACAGCGTTTTGCCATTTTTCTTTCGCTTCTTTTATTTTCTGTTCCGGAATTTCAAAACCGTATTTGTCTCTATACACATTTAAAATATTTTCATGGAATTCTACTAGAGTAGAAACTTTTTGTTCAAAATCCGGAAGCAGTATGTCGCCGACCAAAAGGGATCTGCGAGCTCGCACATCGCTGTATGCCGGACCAATGCCCCTAGAAGTCGTGCCTACTTTTGTGCCGGACTTGCCTCGCATGTGTTCGTCGGCCATATCTAAAAATGGGTGCAAGTATGAAACTAATTTCGCGCGGTTGGAAATATACAGCCGAGAAGAAACGTCAAAACCTAAACTCTTAAGCTGAGCCATTTCTGAAATTAAAGAAGGTGCGTCAACGACGACGCCGTTGCCGATATACAGTTCCATTTTCTTATGCAAACAACCAGAGGGAACAATGTGCCCGACAAAATTTATGTCTCCTATTTTAAGACTATGCCCAGCATTAGCCCCGCCTTGAAAACGCGCCACGCCGGCATAGACTCCGTGCGATAAAAGCTCATCGATATTTTTCCCTTTACCCTCGTCGCCCCACTGCAGTCCAACAACTGCATCTATAAATCCTTTTTTCATATATTTTAATTTCCTACGCTATAATTTGGTGCTTCCTTCGTGATAATAATATCATGCGGATGGCTTTCGTGAATCCCAGACTGAGTAATTTTAACAAATCTTGCTTTCTTTTGCAGAGATTCGATATCTTTGGCTCCGCAATAGCCCATGCCAGCTCGGAGACCTCCAACTAATTGGTAAACCACATCTGCCAGCCCGCCCTTGAAAGAAACTCTTCCGACTATGCCCTCCGGTACCAATTTTTTTATATCATCTTCTGTATCTTGGAAATATCTATCCTTGGAGCCCTGCTGCATAGCTTCGAGAGAACCCATGCCTCGATAGCTTTTATATTTTCGAGCTTCTAGAATTATCGTTTCTCCGGGGGATTCTTCAACTCCGGCAAAGATAGAGCCTGCCATAATCGCATTCGCTCCGGCTGCGAGAGCCTTCGGAATATCTCCAGTGTGTCGAACGCCTCCATCGGCGATAACCGGAATCCCGGAACCTTTGACCGCTTGCGCCACTTCGTATACGGCAGAGAATTGAGGGAAGCCTACGCCGGCAATCACCCGAGTGGTACAGATGGACCCCGGACCGATACCGACTTTGACTGCGTCTGCCCCGGCTTTGATCAAATCGAGGGCTGCTTCAGGAGTCGCAATATTTCCGACGATTACTTCCAATTTTGGAAATTCTTTTTTAACTTTTTTCAGCATTTCGATAACGCCTCTAGAATGGCCATGAGCAGTATCAATGACAATCACATCAACTCCGTTTTTATCAAGTGCCTCTACACGCTGTATTGTATCAGCTGTGAC
This sequence comes from Candidatus Nomurabacteria bacterium, assembly GCA_943359365.1. Taxonomy (GTDB): domain Bacteria; phylum Patescibacteriota; class Minisyncoccia; order Phycocordibacterales; family UBA9973; genus UBA9973. The sequence continues at coordinate 22,374 of CALRHG010000005.1, forward strand.
TCCGACGGCCGCGCCTACTCGCAGCCTGCCCAAACTGTCGCGGGAAGATTTCGGGCGAGATTTCACTTTCATGATGTCTTTGTAAGTGATGAGTCCAATGAGTTTGTTTTGTTTGTCGACGAGCGGGAGCTTTTCCACTTTATGTTTAGTCAGTATTTTTTCCGCTTCAATTAAATCTGTGCCATGACTGCCAGTGATCAAATTCTTCTTGGTCATTATTTCCTCAACAGTCAGATCTAAATTTTTCTGGAATCGCAAATCTCGGTTCGTAATGATTCCCTTGAGCATCATTTCTTTATCCACGATCGGGATTCCGCCGATTCTATTTTCCTGCATTATTTTGAGAGCATCCTTGAGCTTCGTCCCTTCAGGCAAAGTTATCGGGTCATGAATCATGCCGGACTCTGAACGCTTAACCTTACGAACCTCCGCCGCCTGCTTCTCAATAGTCATATTTTTATGCAAGATTCCAATACCGCCTTCTTGCGCCATTGCGATAGCCATTGCCGACTCCGTAACCGTGTCCATCGCAGAAGAAATGAGGGGAACATGGAGGCGAATTTTTTTAGTTATATTCGAAGAGATATCGACATCGCGGGGTAAAACTTCAGAATATTGAGGCACCAGCAAGACATCATCATAGGTCAGACCTTCTTGAAAACTCAACCCTACTTTGTCTTTTGGTTTTGAAACCATAAATATATTGTGTATAATAGCACAATAATGGATAAGATACAAATACTGATTGTGGACTACGGATCGCAGTATACGCTGGTTATCGGGCGAACTCTTCGTGAGCTTGGCGTACGCAGTGTGATACTCCCGCCAAAGAAAGCGGAAATGTGGCTCAAAAACAATACTCCAAAGGCGGTTATCCTCTCCGGCAGCAATTGGAGCGTGCATAGCGAAGGAGCTCCGGATCTGCCAAAATCGCTCGATGTCAGTGGTCTTGGGAGTAAAAAATATTTTGTCTTGGGGGTTTGCTATGGAATGCAACTGCTTAGTCACAAACTTGGAGGACTTGTCGAACGCCCACTTTCACATCGCGAATACGGTCCGGCTGAAGTTACAGTCGACACGACACATCCTCTTTTTAAAGGCGTCGAAGAAAAAACTCAAGTCTGGGCGAGCCATGGAGACACAGCGACCAAACTTCCGAAAGATTTTACTTCCATTGCGACATCAGAAGGCTTTGCCGCCATGGCAAATAAAAATAATCGCGTGCTCGGAATCCAATTTCACCCAGAAGTCGCCCATACGAAAGAAGGTAAAAAAATTTACCAGAATTTTTTGGACATGTCCGGATGTAAAAAAGATTGGGATCCTATAAATTTAATTCATCAAATTCAAAAAGAAGTTTTAGACGTCGTCAGTCTGGCAGAAAAAAAGAATTTAATTTTAGGCGTCTCCGGTGGTGTAGATTCGACGACACTCGCCGCCGTGCTAGCTCCGGTTTTGAAAGAAAAGTTGATTTGCGTTGCCATAGATACGGGCGGGCTGCGGGAAGGAGAATTAGACGAACTCAAATCAAACACCGCGAGCGCCGGCGTAAAAAATTTGGTGATAATTCCAGCCGCCAATAAATTTATAAAAAATATTGGCACGACAATCGACGGAGAAGAAAAGCGCGGTAAATTCAGAGAAGTTTATAAAGAAATTTTTGAAGAGCAAATTTCTAAACATGATGCTGAGTTCATCGTGCAGGGAACACTCGCCACAGATATCATCGAAAGCGGGAAAATAGGGGAGTCTATGATGATCAAAACCCATCATAATGTCGGGCTCGATTGGAAAGTAGACGATTTGCACCCATTTAGAAATTTATTTAAATACGAAGTCCGCGAACTTGCAAAAGCACTCAAGCTTCCGCCGGCAGTGTACGAAAGGAATCCTTTTCCGGGTCCGGGATTATTCTTGCGAGTCGTGGGCACGCCCGTCACCAAAGAAAATATCGAACTCGTGCGCTCTGCGGATAAAACCGTCGCGGATATTATTAAAAAACACAACATCGATAAAAATATTTCCCAGCTCATAGTCGCGCTCCTTGGCATCAATTCCGTCGGAGTAAAAGGCGACGAAAGAGTCTATGGACACTCGCTAGCCGTACGCGCCGTGCAAACCGTCGACTTCATGACCGCTAAAGGTTTCTACTTCCCTCAGTCCGTCGTGGAAGAAATCACCAGCGCCTTAACCAAACACAAAGACATTGTCCGCGTCTTCTTCGACATGACCCCCAAACCTCCAGCTACTACGGAATTTGAGTAATAATTAAATTGTGCTAATATTTGTCCATAATGAACAAGCGAATTTGCTCAACTTTAATTTCGGTTTTTAATAAAGACGGTCTCGATGAGATCGTCAAACTACTTGCTAAACACAATGTAAAAATAATTTCTACCGGCGGAACCGCGGAATTTATTCGGAAGCTCGGCATAAAAGTAACTTTGGTGGAAGAAGTGACAGACTATCCTTCTTTGTTTGAAGGCAGAGTCAAAACTCTGCACCCCAAAATTGCCGGCGGCATATTAAAGATCCGCGGCAATAAAATACATGAAGAAGAAGCGAAAAAATACGGCATACCGGAAATTGATTTAGTTATTAGCAACTTGTATCCTTTTGAAAATACTTTGGCTTCCGGGGCAGGCGAAGAAAAAATTATTGAAGACATAGATATCGGGGGTATTTCTCTCATACGCGAAGCTTCGAAAAATTTTAAAGATGTTGTAATAATTTCTTCGGTAAGCCAATATGTACAGCTAAAAGAAATTTTGAAGAAAGGCAATGAAACTACATTAGAAGAACGCAGAAAATTCGCCGGTGCTGGGTTTGAGGTGACGAGCAAATACGACAGCGCTATTCGCGGATTCTTTCAGGGCACAGAATTGCGCTACGGCGAAAACCCGCACCAAAAAGCTTTTTTTGTCGGCAATTTGGAAGAAAGCTTTACCCAACTGCAGGGCAAGGAACTTTCATATAACAATCTGATAGACACCGAAGCGGCTATTGCTACAGTTTCGGATTTCAAAGATCCTGCTTTCGCTATTATCAAACACATGAATGCTTGCGGACTCTCCGTCCAAAAAGACATATTCAAAGCATACAAAGAGGCTTACAAAGCTGACCCTGTTTCGGCTTTCGGCGGAATACTGGCGGCAAATAGGCCAATCGGCGAAGACATTGCCAAACTCATAAAAAAGCAGGAACTTTTCGTGGAAGTAATTATCGCGCCAGATTTTTCTAA
>CALRHG010000006.1 GCA_943359365.1 Candidatus Nomurabacteria bacterium
TTTTCCTTAATCAAAATTTTCACTTCTTCGTCCAACACTTTCTTTTCTGTTTTATTCACATAAATCTGCTGGCCCACAGCGAACATATTACTCGTAAACCAATATAATGCAACTGCGCCGGAAATACTGTAAGCAATCCAGGTAATGAGAAAAGGGAAGACATATTTCATCTGCATTTGCATGCTTTTACCGAAACTGTCTGCAAAAGTTCCCGCAGCTCCGGGAGCTAGAGGTTTCGGTTTTGGCATAAAATGCGCCTGTAGATACTGAGACACTCCCGCCAAAATTGCCAAAGGCAAACTTTTAGCCGCCAGATCAATAATCCCCAAGAAAATCATATTCGTATGTTCCGGAACATGAACAAAAGAATAGAGTGTTCCGCTTTCAAAATTCAAACCCTTATAAAATACAAAATACAGAGCAAAAATAATAGGGATTTGAATTAAAACCAAAAGGCATCCGGAAAACGGATTAGTTTTGTGTTTTTTGTAAAGCTCAAATGTCAGCCGTGCCTGCTCTTCCTTCGAGACGCCGCTTTTTTTTATTTTATCCAGTTCGGGCGCCATCAGGTTCATGGCCGCCTGATTTTTTATTGCTTTCTGTGAAAAAGGGAAGAGCGCTAATTTGACTAAAATAGTAAGAAGAATAACGGCTAAACCGATATCCCCGCCGGGGATAACTGAAACCAAAACCGCTAGTGCGTTAATTAGAGGCTCATATAAAAGGGCGTTCCAGACATCATGAATCATTGTTTCATTCTATATTAAAAAGGCGAAAAATCAAAGGACTGGATCGATATGATTCTTCTGCCATGGATGACAGCGTAAAATTCTAAAAACTCCCATATAAAATCCTTTCACGATTCCATATTTTTGTATTGCTTGTTTGGTATACTCTGAGCAGGAAGGATAAAAAACACACCTAGGTTTCAGAAAACTAGAAATATATTTCTGATAGAAACTAATTAATTTTACTAAAAATATTTTTAATTTCATTTTCAAGTATCGAAATATCGTCTTGGTATTTTTTAAAAATAAAAACGCCAGTAATTCCGAGAGGGGACAGTTTGGTGTTCTTCAGCAAAGCTGCGTACCCGCGCCTACGGAGTAGATTCCTTTTAACCGCCAGCTTGGCTATGCTTTTAGGGGCAATAAATGAAATTTTTATTTTTTTACTGTTATTTTTAAAATACTTAAAAGTTAAATTGGGAGAATTCAAAAAATTGCCCTCCTTAAAGATTTTTTCAACTTCCTTAGTGCTTGCTCTATTCTTTTTAGGCAACATAGCTAAAAAACTAGCTAAACACTAAGCTTTTTGCGACCCTTCTGGCGCCTGCGCTTGAGGACTTTTTTGCCATTTTTAGTTCTGGAACGAACCAAGAATCCATGGCTTCGCGCTCTTTTTCTTTTTTTGGGTTTGTATGTAAATGACATGTGTAGAATAGTATAACATTTTTAAAAATAAATCAAATCAAAAAAGTTTTGCACAGCTTATCAACATAGTTAGTAAGTTTTCATGTTTTTTGTTTAATTTTGTAAGTAGTATAATATGAAACTATGAATATGAACACGAAGCAGCTCTGGAAAAATTGTTTAGTAGAGATTGAGGCGGGCATATCTAAAGCAAATTTCAGTACGTGGTTCAAGCACACCTCCATAATAAAAGAAGACACGGGCATAATTTACATCGGGGTGCCAAATGAATTCGTCCGCGACTGGCTGATAAACAAATATCACAAGCTAATCACTAAAACTATAGCCGATTCTTACGAAAACATGCGCGCCGTGGAATATTCTATCATTAAGATAGAAAATAACAGGGAGGCAGAGAGGGAAGAGGTGCTGCCAACAGGCAGTGAGGCTTATATAAATAAAGAGTTGCCGCTTAAAGACCTTTATATAAACCCTGAGGACAACCTAAACCCTAGATACCGCTTTGATTCCTTTATCGTCGGAGGGTTCAATGAGCTCGCCTACGCTGCCTCTCAGGCAATAATAGACAACCCGGGCACCAAGTATAATCCATTCTTCATCTACGGAGGCACCGGACTCGGCAAAACGCACCTGATCCAGGCAGTGGGGAACTCCATCAAAGAAAAATATCCGAATAAAAAGGCGCACTACATGACTTTGGAGAAGTTCGCGACGGATTTTATCAGCTCACTTCAGAGCAACAAAGCAAATTCTTTTAAAGAGAAGTACCGCAAATACGATCTTTTAGTGATTGATGATATCCAATTCATCGGCAAAATGGAAAAAATCCAGGAAGAGCTTTTCCACACGTTCAACACCTTTCACGAGGCAAACAAGCAGATTATTTTCTCTTCCGACAAACACCCTAATTACATTCCCGAGCTGGCAGACCGTTTAAAATCTCGTTTCGCTGCCGGAATGATCGTAGACATATCTCCTCCGGAATACGAATCTCGCCTGGCGATCTTGAAAGTAAAATTACAGGAACTAAATATTGACCTGGATAAAGAAATAGTAGAATACGTCGCATCGGCCGTAGAAGGCAACATCCGAGAGCTTGAGGGAAGCTTGAATATCATCGTCTGCCAATATCGCTTGAAAAATAGGCCTCTTTCACTCGCAGAAGTAAAAAACCTGCTAAAGAACAATATGAAGCCTAAGAAAAATATGGCAATAAAGGACGTGGTAAAAATAGTCAGCGAGTACTACAAACTGGAAGAGACGTCAGTTTATGAAAAAACCAGAAAAAAGGAAATTGTAAGGGCGAGGCAAGTGGTAATGTACCTGCTCCGTGAGGATTTTAATGTGTCCTACCCGCTCATCGGACAAAAATTAGGAGGAAAAGACCACACGACTGTCATTCACTCCTGTATAAAGATTAAAAACGATCTGAAAAACGACCCACAACTTATGCAGGAATTGGAACAAATAAGGATTATGTTCAAATAATCAAAAGTTACCAAAACTTATCAGACTGTAATTAAAAATTAAAAGTTAAAAATGATGTTATAAATTATGAATAGAAAAAGTTATACACTTATCAACACACCTAGTAGTATTAATAAGTTAAATATAAAAAATAATAAACATACTATATATGAAACTCGAATGTAAAATAGAAGAAATAAAAAATAAGATTTTACAAGTGGAAAGAATCACCGGAAAAAATCTAACCTTACCCGTTTTAAACTCAATCCTTTTGATTGCTTCCGGTAAATCACTAAAACTTAGAGCTACTAATTTAAGCTTGGGTATTGAAGTTGAAATTCCGGCAAAAATAGAGGAAGAGGGGATGGTGGCTATTTCCGGATCAGTGCTCTCTGGTATATTTTCCAATGTTTTTCAGAATGAAAATGTTTTTCTGGAAAATGTTGATGGGAATCTTCTCATTAAAACAAAAAAAAGCAAAATAAAGCTGAAAGGTCAGAGCCATGACGATTTTCCGACGATACCTAGGGTGGTGGGGACTAGTTTTGAGATAGAATCAAAGAAATTAATAGACGGAATAAAATCAGTTTATTACAGTTCTTCGGTTTCTGATATAAAACCTGAAATTTCAAGCGTTTTTATACACACCAACGAAGAAAATCTAGTTTTTGTTTCTACCGACTCTTTTAGGCTGGCTGAGAAAAAAATAAAATCAAAAGGAGTTCCAGAAATTCAGGGGATTCTCATTCCGTTTAAAAATATTTCAGAAATTCTGAGAGTTTTTGGAGAGAACTCTTCTGTTATTACAGTCTGTTTCAATAAAAATCAGATTTCTTTCTCCTCTGACGACATCTATCTGACTTCCAGAGTCATCGACGGAGTTTTTCCCGACTATCGCCAGATTATTCCGAAAACTTCGACAACTAACGCTGTGCTATTAAAGCAGGACTTGCTTTCCGCGCTCAAGCTTTCCAACATATTTTCTGATAAATTCAACCAGGTGAATCTAAAAGTAACGCCAAAAGAAAAAGTCTTCGAACTTTCTTCGAATAACAACGATATTGGAGAAAACAAGACATATCTAGATGCTGCCCTCACCGGAGAGAGCATCGAGCTCGGCTTCAACTATAAATATTTCTTAGACTGTTTCCAGTCGATAAACACAGACAGTATCTCGATAAAATTCTCCGGAGCATCGAGCCCCCTTGTCGTATCTCCGGTTTCAGACACATCTTTTACGTATCTCATCATGCCGATGAATAGGTAAAGTAATTATTGTTTCACTTTAAATCTCAAAGACGCCTCGCTTATATTATATATACTGTCGTAGACGATTATTTTTATTTCATTTTCTATCTCTAAGTTTTCTATATTCGAAGGGGTGAAAGAAAAAACAAAAGGAGCTTCCGAGGTCCCGACATAGCTGTCATTTATGAAAATATCCATTTTCATAAGAGGGTATGCCCCTCCGTTTGAAATCCTCAGATTTATTTTTTGATTAGGCGGATAAATTGTGCTTGTATTTGGTTCGATGATTGAAACAATCGGCCTTGATGCGCCAGTGTGCACGTCATCTACCATGGTGGGCCGTTCATAGACGCTGGTCGTCCCGTATTTTCCGCTGTTTTGCGCCCACCAGTTTTGTATGGGCACGTCCCAGTGGTTAAATTGCGAGTCGCCGAGAGGGTTCGAGGGCGGCGGACCCATAATATCGCTTCTGTCTACCCAATAAAGGATCGAGTGCACATTGGTGATTACTTTTTCTTGCATAGTTTCTTGCGGTGTATTGGGTCCCGCCAACTTTCCGGAGATTTTATCTATAAAAAAGTTTTCATTTCCTTGCCAATTCCCGCGCAAGGCCGGTTTTACTATATTCGGATCGTAGTCCAGGTTCGGTTTTTCAAATCTTTCATCGGGGAGAGCCTTCAGCGCTTCATTTATAAATTTATTCCAAATCGGCCCGGCGACTGAGGCTCCGCCCTTTTTCATGACAGTATTATCATTATTGCCCGCCCAGACGCCGACGGCAATTGATGGAGTATAGCCTACCGTCCAGGCATCTTTGTTGCTATTTGTCGTTCCGGTTTTCACAGCTACGTCCTTGCCGCCCACATACAGAACCGAGTGCGCTCCAAAAGTAGGCACTCTAGCTTTCTCGTCCGAAAGAATATTAGAAATAGTTAGCGCCGTATTTTTAAGCAGGACATTTTGCGGTTTCGGTTCGTATTTCTCTAAAATTTTTCCGGTTGAATCCTGAATTTCTAAAATTCCCGTGTATGGATTTCTGGTTCCTTCATTGGCAAAAACTCCATAGGCCGATGTCATGTCGAGGAGAGACACTTCTCCGCCTCCGATAACCAGCGTGAGGCCGTATCGGCTCATGTCGCCCAAGGTGCTGATGCCCATGTCTTCGGCTGTCTTCAGCGACGAGGAAAGCCCTGCCAAGTAAAAGAGCTTTACTGCGGGAATGTTGATGGACTGCGCGAGAGCATCCCGCAGACTCATCGGTCCGCGGAATTTGTCGTCATAATTATCAGGCATGTAGCAATTGCTTTGGTTGCGTCCGGGCAATGCTCTGCCATAAGCGTCACAGGTGGTCTGGAATTCCGTAGGCAGATCAAAGAGCACTGTGTCGGGGGTAAAGCCCTTAGTGAAGGCTGTAGCGTAAATGAAAGGCTTAAAGGAGGAGCCAGGCTGTCTAGACGCTGTCGCTACATTAAAGTTTCCATCAATATCCTTATCGAAATAATCTCTGGAGCCTATCATTGTCAAAATTTGTCCTGTTTTTGGGTCTATCGCTACTAGGCTGGCATTTTTGCCATTCCAATCTTTTTCATTTTTTAACGCGCCTTCTTTTACTATTGCTTCGCCTTTTGCTTGCAGGTCATAATCTAGCGTAGTAATTACTTTCATTCCGCCTTTTTCTACTGTCTCGCTTCCGTATTTTTCTACCAAATAGTCTTTAATGAAAAACACGAAATGCGGAGCTTTTAATCCGGCAGTAGATTGCGGAACAAAAGTTACAACTTCGCTCTTTGCTTTGTCATAATCTTCCTGTGTGATAAATTTTAGCTCCAGCATTCTAAAGAGCACTAAATTTTTTCTAGTTTCCAATTTATCTTTGTTTTTTCCGTAAGGCGAGAGCATAGTCGGGGACTGCGGGATAGCCGCCAGATATGCCGCCTCCGCCAGCGTTAGATCAATTGCGTCTTTGTCAAAATAAGTCTTAGAGGCTTCCCCTATGCCGTAAACAGCTCCGCCGTAAGGAGCCTCGTTGAGATAGTATTCCAGAATTTTTTCTTTTGGTATCGAGTTGTCTATTTTTATCGCCAAAATCCATTCTTTTATTTTTCTGGTATACCGCGCCAAACCCGTTTCGCTTCTGAGTAAAGTATTTTTTACCAACTGCTGAGTTATCGTTGATCCGCCGCCGCCGATGCCGAAACCGAATATATTCGAAAGAATCGCGCGAAAAGTGGAAGTGACTCTTATTCCGCTGTGATTGTAAAATTCAGAGTCTTCGATTGCTACTGTGGCGTTCTTTATATTTACGCCCATCTCATCGGAGGTTATGTCAGTTCTTTTGGTGTCCCCATGGATATCGTATAGCAGTATCTTGCCTGTACGGTCATATATTTTAATGGAATTTGCCACCTTTCTGTCTTCAAACGACTGAAAATCTGGAATTTTCAAAGAGGATACCCAAATAATGAATATTGCTATCAGCAAAACAAAAACTCCTGCGCTCAATAAAAAGAGATTTTTCCAAAATCTTTTATTCTTTAGTAATTTGTGCAACGTTTTCTGTATTTTGCGCAATTTATGAAATTTTTTCATCAACTTCAATCATAGCAGAAAATGTGTTATTATCCGAGTATGAAGTCGAAGAAAGAACAAGATAAAATTTCCGAACTGCTTACTCGCGGAGTAGATAAAATATATCCTACGAAAGAATTATTGGAGGAGGTTTTGCGCTCCGGCAAAAAATTAAGATTATATCAGGGTTTTGATCCGACTGGCACTCAATTGCACATAGGTCATATGGTTGGTTTTCGCAAGCACAGACAGTGGCAGGATTTGGGGCATGAAGTTATTTTCTTGATAGGCGACGGCACAGGAGAAGCGGGTGATCCAACCGGCAAAAAGAAAACACGAGAAAGATTTTTTACGAGCGAAGAACTGCGTGAAAATGCAAAGGGATATCTAGACCAAGCTTCCAAAATTGTTCGTTTTGACGGACCGAATCCTATTAAAGTTTTATACAACGGCGACTGGCTGAACAAATTAACTAAAACCGAAATTTTAAATATCGCGGAGCATTTTTCCGTTCAGCAGCTGATTGAAAGAGACATGTTTCAGGAGCGTTTAAAAAATAAGGAAACTATAAATCTTCGTGAGTTTTTGTATCCACTTCTGCAAGCCTATGATTCTGTGGCAATGGATGTGGATTTAGAACTCGGAGGTTCGGATCAGACTTTTAATATGTTAGCTGGACGCATGCTTATGAAGGCAATGAAGAATAAAGAAAAATTCGTTATGACTACGCCATTACTCACAGATTCTAAGGGAGTTAAAATAGGCAAAAGCGAAGGCAATGTCATTGGACTGACTGATCCGGCCCCGGAATTATTTGGGAAAATAATGTCTCTTCCTGACGACAGCATTATTCCTATGTTCACGCTGCTAACAGATGTACCGATAGAAGAAATACAAAAATTCGATCTGAAAAAAGATGCGATGGTTCTGAAGAAAAAAGTTGCGTCTCTTTTAGTCGAACAGCTTCATGATGAAGCTTCTGCAAAGTCTGCAGAAGAAGCTTTTGCGAACACTTTTCAGAAAAAAGAAATTCCAGATGAAATGGAAGAGATAAAAGCTAAAGCTGGAGAACTTTTGAGTGAAGTTTTGGTAAAAAATAAAATTCTTCCTTCAAAAAGCGAGTGGCGCAGGCTCGTAGAGGGCGGCGGCGTGCATGATTTGGAGAAAAATAGCACCGTTACAGATCAAAACATAAAAATTTCAGAAAATTTAACTCTAAAAATAGGTAAAAAAAGATTTGTTAGAATTCTATTCAAATAGTTTTGAAGTTATCCACATTTTTTGTTGCTAAGCTTTTTATATTTTGGTACAAAGAAGACAATTATTAACGAGTTGTTAAATAAAATATTTTTAATATGAGTTACAACGATGATGATGAGATAGGGGGCGGTTTTCGAATGGATGCCGCTGATGAAGATGAACCATTGGATATGACCGAGGGAGAAGTAGGAATACCTGATTTTCCATTAGATGGCGAAGACGAAGATCTCGAAAAAGATCGCAATTAGTTTTTAATATGTGCGAAAGCGGTCAGAGCTATGGCGATGGCGTCTAGTTCGTCGTCTGATTTTTTACTTTCATCAATTTTCACGAGTATTTTAACCATTTTGATCATCTGTGCTTTATCCGAGCGCCCATATCCCGTCGTAGCTATCTTTATCTGCGGCGGGGAAGCCTCGAAAATTTTGAGTCCCGCCTGCGCAGCTTCGTAAACCACAACCCCTCGTGCTTCCGCCACCCGCATTACCGTTTTTTGGTTGGTATTTAAAAATAAAGTTTCGATAGCCAGAACTTCAGGCTTATACTCTTTTACTATTTTTCGCACTTCTTCGCCGATAAGTTTTAGCCGCTCAGCAAATTCCAGTTTAGCCGAAGTTTTGAAGCATTCGGAAAATACTACACACTCTTTACCTTTATTCTTTTCAAGAATTGCTATTCCTAACCTTTCAAATCCGGGGTCTATGCCTAAAATTTTCATGTGGTAATTTTAACACTTTTTTAATGAAATGCTATTATATAAGTGTTGGTTTGTCTAACGATCTAGAACCAATGAGTATCTTGTTCCACAGACGCTCTATTTGGATTATTTGGAGGGTGAAGCTGTCATTATGCAGCTTTGTTGTATCCAAAAGGTTGGTTGGGTTGGACTGACAACCAAGGCTAGGGGTCAATCTCGACCCCTAGCCACGCATCAGAAAAAGTCGTTAAGACTTGGAAAAGACACTGGCGGCTTTTTTATTTTCTTTTTTAGTTATCCCCACCCCTCCCCATAAAAATTTGACATATATATATATATATCGGTTTAACATTAAGGGTAAGCAGTTCTTTCTTCGCATTTGGATGTAGGGAACTGCGTTTTTGGTTAAAAAAAACAAAAGCAAAGTTATGAAGAAATACAAAACCGCGACCATGATTGGTCGCACCCTAACAACATCAACCGACGCCGCTACAATCGAGCCGAACACCAAGACCGCCACTATTCGCCAACAGTAACAGCACCGGCGAAAAGTGACACTAGTTGGTGGCCTCGCAAGAGGTCACCAACGTCATCGAAAAGACGTGTTCTTTTCTTTAAAAAAGAAAACCACGTTTTTCTTTTTGCCAATTTTACAAAAGTTTCTCCTGTTTTTCTTTAAATTCGAAGCCCAAATGTTCATGGGCTTTTTTTGTTGCTACTCTGCCGCGGGCTGTGCGTTCCAGGAGCCCTAGCTGTAGGAGATATGGTTCCACCACTTCTTCTATCGTCGCTTCTTCTTCGGAGAGCGCAGCCGCCATAGTTTTTAGCCCCACCGGTCCGCCTCCGAATTTTTCAATCAATATTTCCAAAAATTTTCTATCAGACGCATTCAACCCGATTTCATCTACTGCCAGCATATCGAGTGCCTCTTTTACTATTTTTTTATCTAAATTTTTCTTATTGCTTTTACTATTCACCTGCGCAAAGTCGCGCGCTCGTTTCAAAAAGTAATTCGCCGTGCGGGGAGTGAACCGGCTGCGCTTGGCGATTTCCGCCAAAGCTTCAGTTTCAAGAACAATATCCAAAAGCTTGCTTGATCTTTCGATTATTTTTGCAATCTCTTCATTCGAATAAAATTCCAGGCGAAAAACTCCGCCGGAGAAACGCGAACGGAGGGGAGAGGATATCATCGCTACGCGTGTCGTCGCCGCAATCAAGGTAAAAGCCGGCAAGTCTAGCTGAATAGTTCGAGCAGAAGGGCCCTTGCCGATGATTATGTCGAGTACGCCGGACTCCATGGCGGGGTAGAGGATTTCTTCCACCATTTTGTTGAGTCTGTGTATTTCATCTATGAAAAGAATGTCACCGGGAGCAAGGTTAGTCAAAATAGAAGCCAGATCACCCACTTTTTCGATAGCCGGCCCGGAAGTGATCTTCATTTGCCGGCCGGTTTCTTTGGCGATCAGGTGCGCCAGCGTCGTCTTGCCAAGCCCTGGAGGCCCATAAAAAAGGATATGTTCCGGAATATGCCCGCGCTCTTCCGCCGCCCGTAAAAGTATTTTTACATTGTCTTTTATGTGTTTTTGGCCGATATACTCGTCCCAGCGGGCAGGGCGCAAAGTTTGGTCTAGGACGACGTCTTCGGCTTTTTTGGTGTCTTTTTTGCTTGACATTGTATTAATAATATGCTATACTAGTTAAGTAGCGGGTTTATACACACAGTATGCACATGGCTATGCACATTATAGCATTTGCATTGCGGGACATATAGTAAAATGTATTTATAGGTTTATGCGCAAGCCGCAGCAAATGCGGGGCAAGAAGGCATTAATCTCTAAGCAATCAGCCATCGGTTATACGGATTTGCATAGGACGTTCTGGTAGGATTTATCCTTTCTGGGGCTATCCTCTAATAATTTGTTACTCTTGGAGCCTAGCTTCAAAAGGATTGTTTAGAGATTAGTGCTTTTTTATTTACATGTTGTGTTAAAATCTAGCCATGAATAACTCGCAAGAAAGTTTCCCGTCTCCAAAAGCTGAAACTTCTCAAATAAGTCCGGAACAACTAAGGAGGATAGATACTATACTAACTCGGAGATTAGAAAGTGAATTCGGAACTATGTTATTTTACTCAAATGAGCACGGCAGTTTTATGCCGGCCAAAATTGAAGATATAAACCGGATACTAAATTATTTAAAACTAAAACCAGGCCAAAAGTTTACCGATTTGGGAAGTGGAGATGGAAGATGGCTTTTTCTTGCCGCTTTGTCTAAACTTCAAGCCGAGGGATATGAGGCGGATCCGCTAATTTATGGTATTGCCCAAGAAGCGAAAACGGAACTCCTCAAGGAGGGCATCTTGAATGAGGAAGATATTTCAAGGATTATTATGGAAAACAAGGATTTATTTCTAAAAGATGTTTCTCAATCTGATGCAATCATATATTATGAAGGATCCGGTGCTGGCTCCGAGAACGTAGAGAAGAAAATATTACAGGAAGCAAAATCGGGCACAAAGGTTGTTCTTTATGGACACATACCAGAAAAAAATGGATTTAAAAATCTTAAAATCTTATCTACGAACGACAGAGCTTCTGTGATGGGATTCCGAATATTTGAGGTCCCTGAGAAATAGGAACAGTGTGAATATATAATTCTATTAAATCCATTTAGCAATAATAAGCGGTCGCTCACTAATGCTAAATAGGCTAAAGTAGATTGAATTTCTTTTTCAGATGCAGTTCGTTATCTATTCTTTCAGCCAGAACGAAACGTACATGTTTTCTCGCATTATAAAGTTCCAAAATAAATTCAATTTCATTACTGCAAGGATATGGGTATACCAATACTGATTTTTGAAGTTCTACTAGGCCAATTTCTTGAAAGTGTATACGCAGGGAATCGCGCAGTCTCTTAAGTTTTTCTGGAATATCAAACATAACTATTCGCCACTTACCATCCCACCTTGGCGGTTTTTTTATTTCTAAATTATCAATATTGAATCGCAAAGCCCTTTGTTTTCCATTTTCACTGAGAATCAGAGTAGTTGTGCCGTCTTTATTATTTTTTTCCTGGACTAGGTGGGAAGTGTATAAAGAGTTAATTGCTCGTTCTAAGGCTTGGCGGTTTAACTTTTCCCATTCTTTCGGTATTTGCTCCAAAATCCACCTATGTTGTTTAGGGGATCTGGTCAAACCTAGGGCCAACCCAGCATACAATAGTAAAAGCACTTTCTTTTTCAAGTTTCCTATTCTTGGATCATCGTGTCCCATTCACTTATTATAGCATTAGTAAGCGGTCGCACACTAATGCTAAATTAATAGGAAATATTAAGCATTTACTTTTCTGTGTAGTTCTGAGAACAGCGCGACAGTCTTTCCAAAATCTTTTTCGGCTACTATAAAAATAAGTTCTGTGGGTGTCGAGACGAGCTCTTCTATATTTATGCGGGCGCGGGCGGTGATGGAAAGGAGGGAGAAAAATGTATTAGGAACGCTGAAAACTTCCGGATCAAAGGAAATTCCTATGGCTGCCAGGTTATGGTTGATGGCTTTTGGCTTCATTTTGAAATGTTTCAGCACCTTCGGCGCCATGTTTGACGAGCAGATGACATCTATTTCTGTCGTGCCGATTGTCGTGGTAAAAAAATCTTCCTGCGAGACGGAAATGTTTTTATGCAAAGACTCGAGCTCGCGCAGAAATGTATTTGTATTTTCGTAGATGATCTCGGTCAGGGGAAGCTTGGTCGTTATATTTTTTATGGCGATTTCCTGAATGAGCGGTTTCTCTTTTTTAAATTCCTTGCGCAGGCGCGAGAGGGAAACGACTAGGCTGGTGATCGTCACCTGTTTTTTTGTCATCGCCTCGACGGCAGGGCGTATGCGATGGGCGTAACTGCTCATGTTCATATAGCCATTTGTCAGCGCAAAATAGGCTTCCATCTCGCTTTGCACTATCTCTCTTACAATTGGCTGTATTTTTATCATTAGGAGAATTCTAACAGATTTTACAAAAAGTCTCAAATGGCATATAAATGTTAGAAAGCTTCGGATTACCAAACAAAATTGCTAGTATGATAGTACTTATGGCAGGAAAAATAAAAATCGCTTTAATTGGCTTCGGCAAGATGGGCAAGGAAATTGATGCTTTATGCAAAACTTCTGAGATTTTTGAAGTTGTTTCGATTAGTTATAAAAACAAAGAAGATGGGCTGGATTTGAAGGGGATTGCCAAGGCGGATATCGCCATAGATTTCACTTCCAAAGATGTCGTTTTAAAAAATATTGAAGAAGTTGCCAAGCTCGGCGTTAATCTGGTCGTCGGTACGACTGGCTGGTATGATGATTTAGACAAAGTAAAAAAAATAGTTGAGAAAAATAAAACTGGTTTGGTTTACAGTCCGAATTTTTCTGTCGGCGTGAACATTTTTTTCAAAATGATAGATTTTTCGGCGAAACTTTTCAAAAAATTTCCTGATTATGATGTATACGGGCTGGAAGTTCATCATAAAGCCAAGTTGGACAGCCCTTCCGGCACGGCTTTGAAGATTGCCGGCAAAGTGAAGGGGCTGAATTTCACTTCCATCCGTTCCGGTAGGAATCCGGGGTTTCACGAAGTGGTTTTTGACAGTCAGGCTGACGGCATAACCCTTTCGCATCAGGCATACAGCCGAGTTGGGTTTGCCAAAGGCGCATTGATCGCAGCAGAATTTATTAAAAACAAGAAAGGCGTGCATTTATTCGAAGAATTATTTAAGTAGGTAAGCGGAATTCTTTCCAATTTTTTGCCCGGTCACCCTCCCCTGAGTACAGGTCGGGACCCTCCGGATCAAAAAATCGAAAAGAACCCCGCTTGAAAAATAATATGAAAAAAATAAAATTTTTTGGTTCAATACCCGCAATCGTTACCCCATTCAAGAAAAATGGAGACTTAGACCTGCCTGCCTTGGAGAAATTTGTCGATTTTCAATTATCTGGCGGAATAGATGCGATAGTTGTCGCCGGCACGACGGGGGAAGCTACTACGCTAAGCGAAGAGGAGTATGTGGCTGTCTTAAAAACAGTCGTCAAAAAAGTTGGGGGCAAAATTCCGGTCATTGCCGGAGCTGGTTCAAATGATACAAAAAAAGCAGTGCATTATTCACAATTGGCAAAGAAGGCTGGTGCTGATGGTCTTTTACATGTGACTCCTTTTTACAACAAACCTACCCCAAACGGTCTAGTGCTTCATTTCAAAGAAATAGCAAAGTCAGTTGATCTTCCAATCATTCTTTACAATGTTCCGGGGCGGACTGGCTCGAATGTTTCGCCTGCAACTATCGTGCGAATTGCGAGAGAAGTGCCGTCAGTGGTAGCGGTCAAAGAAGCCTCAGGTTCTATCAATCAAATGATGGAAATTATAAATGAAGTTCAGAAAAATGGGCCAAAAGACTTTACTGTCTTGGCTGGCGATGATTACATAGCTCTGCCTTTGATTGCTGTCGGAGGCAAGGGATGCATTTCTGTTGTCTGCAATGAAACCCCCAAATTATTTTCTGACATGATTCATTTTGCGCTCGCTGGCGACATGGAAAAAGCAAAAAAATTGCATTATATGTTGCTCGATCTGATGAATGTTAACTTTATCGAATCAAATCCAATTCCAGTCAAAACAGCCTTGGCGTCCATGGGAATTATCGAAGAAAGTTTACGGCTTCCGCTTACTTTCATAGAAGACAAGAACAGAATTTTATTAAAAAAATCTTTAAAAGAATTAAAACTTATAAAATAATGGCTACAATAAATAAAAATTACGACAAACTGCAGGGCGCATATATGTTCGGAGAAGTTGCAAAGCGGATGAAAGATTTCGTGGAGAAAAACCCGAGCCTAGAAATCATAAAGTTAGGCATCGGAGACACGACTCAGCCTCTAACTCCAGCCGTCATCAAGGGATTGTACGAGGGAGTGAAAAAACTTTCCAGCATCAAAACATACACCGGCTACGGGCACCCAAAAGGCGATGTGAGGCTTCGCAATGCCCTTGTAGATTTTTATAAAAAGCAAAACATTGATTTGAGCATAGAAGAAATTTTTATCAGCGACGGGGCGAAGTCGGACTCCGGAAATATTTCATCTATTTTTGGATTAGAAAATGTCGTGGCAATCGCGGATCCGGTTTATCCGGTGTATCTCGACAGCAATGTTATTGCTGGTAGAACTGGAGAGTTCAAAAATGGAAAGTACAAGGGCTTGGTATACATGCCATGCAACGAATCAAACGGATTCGTACCAACTTTACTGAAAGAAAAAGCGGACATCATATATATATGCAGCCCGAACAACCCGACTGGCTCAGTCGCTACTCACAAACAGCTAAAAACCTTTGTAGATTATGCGTTAAAAAACAAATCGGTAATTATCTTCGATTCATGTTACGCCCAGTATATTGGAGACGATTCTTTTCCTAAGAGTATTTACGAAATAGAAGGAGCGAAAAAATGCGCGATTGAAATAAACAGTTTTTCCAAGTGGGCAGGTTTTACTGGAGTGCGCCTGGGTTGGACGGTGGTGCCGATGGACTTGGTTGTTGAAGACACTCCGAAAGGAAAAATAAATAATCTTTGGAGCAGGCGCCAGAGCACGATGTTTAACGGAGCATCAAATATTTCTCAGGAAGGCGCTTTGGCAGTACTGTCGCCTCTCGGGCAGAAAGAAAGCAAAAAATTAGTCGGATATTATATGGAAAATGCCAAGATTATAAAAAAGAGCTTATCCAAGCTCGGATTCAAAGTTTTCGGCGGGGAAAATGCTCCATATATTTGGCTCAAGTCTCCAGGCAAACTAACTTCATGGGAATTTTTCGACAAGCTATTAAAAGAAGCGCGCGTCGTCACTACTCCGGGCTCGCTATTCGGATCAGAAGGGGAAGGATATGTTCGCTTGAGCACATTTGCCGATAAGAAAAATGTAGAAAAGGCAATGAAAAGCATAGAAGAGAGTCTAAAGATATAAAAATGGTAATGATTATTATGAAATTCGGCGGCTCTTCAGTCGCCAATGCTAAAAATATTAATAAAGTTATTGACATTGTCCTAGAATCGCAAAAAGAGAGCGATGGCTTGGTCGTTGTCGTGTCTGCTTTGGGCGGGGTTACTGATGAGTTAATAAAAATCGCGAATTTGGCGGCCGCGCATGACGAAAAATACAAAAGAGATTTTCAAAAGTTATGTGAAAGACATAATCAAGTTAAGAGCGAGTTAGTAAAAAAAGAGAATAAAGAAATTAACAAAAAATACGAAGAATTGTCTCGGGTTCTAGGCGAGGTTTTTGAATTCGGAGAACTTTCTTCGCTCTTCTCCGACTCAATTATGAGTTTTGGAGAACAGTTGTCTGCTTACATCATTAGCGAAGCGATAAAAAGCCGGGGAGTATCATGCGGGTTTATTGATTCCAGAACTTTGATAAAAACTGATGATAATTTCGGCGAAGCGGATGTCGATATCGAAACTTCCTATAAACTTATCTCGAATTATTTCAAAAATAAAAAAACGCTTTCTGTTATGGGAGGATTTATTGCTTCAACTCGAGATGGCACTACCACAACTTTAGGCAGAGGAGGATCTGATTACACTGCGTCTTTAGTTGGTGCGGCGCTCCACGCTTCGGTCGTGGAAATTTGGACAGACGTAGACGGACTCATGACCGCTGACCCTCGAAAAGTAGAAAGCGCGCACACCATTCCGCAAATTTCTTATGAGGAAGCGGAAAAAATGGCACTCTCGGGCGCAAAAGTTATTCACCCGAAGACTATGAAACCAGCACGATTGAAAAATATTCCCATTTACATTAAAAACACTTTTAATCCAAAAGGCAATGGTACCAAAATCCGATAAAAAAATTCCTGTGGGTATATTGGGAGCCACAGGCATGGTCGGGCAGAAATTTATTTCTTTACTGAAAGATCATCCATGGTTTGAGGTGGTTTGTGTCGCCGCTTCGAGAAAATCTGCAGGCAAAAGATTGGGCTCTCTTACTGTATATTCCGTAGAGGACGATATAGATATTATAGCTAAAAAATGCCGTTTCGTTTTTTCAGCCATAGAAGCTGACAGGGAGTTTATTAAAAAAATAGAAGAATCTTATGCCGCGAGGGGGTTGCCGGTCGTGTCCAACACTTCTGCGCACAGATGGACAGAGGATGTGCCGATGATTATTCCGGAAATTAATCCAGAACATCTTGATATTATTGCTGTGCAGCAAAAAAATCGTGGGTGGAAGAGCGGATTTATTGTCGTAAAACCGAATTGTTCGCTGCAGTCTTATGTTCCATTGCTTCATGCTTGGAAAAATTTCGACCCAAAAAGCGTAATCGTCTCTACTTATCAGGCGATTTCCGGCGCGGGGAAAACTTTTGACACTTGGCCGGAGATGGAAAACAATGTCATTCCATACATTGGTGGGGAAGAAGAAAAATCCGAAAAAGAACCGGCGAAAATTTTAGGAGAGATAAAAAAAGGCAAATTTATTTTGAAAGACGGGCTAAAAATTTCAGCGAATTGTATACGAGTTCCGGTGTCAGACGGCCATATGGCGGCAATAAATGTGCAATTCGGCAAAAAAGCCACAAAAGAAAGGCTTATTGAAGCATTGAAAATTTTTAAAAATCCTTTAGAAGAATTAGATTTACCTTCAGCTCCGAAACTGTTCCTGACTTTTTTTGAGGAAGAAAATAGGCCTCAAACAAAGCTAGATAGAGATTTAGGTGATGGTATGGGGATCAGCATCGGACGATTGAGAGAAGATGCTGTGCTAGGCTGGAAATGCGTGGCATTGTCGCATAATACTATCCGAGGTGCAACAGGTGGTAGCATACTAACAGCTGAATTATTAGTAAAAAAGGGTTATATTAAATAGCATGACTACTTTTTACAAATATCACGGCGCAGGTAATGATTTTATTGTTATCGACAACAGAGATAGAAGTTTTTCTGAAGATAAAAAAAATATCGCCCTTCTGTGCGACAGGCATTTCGGTATAGGCGCTGATGGTTTAATTCTTGTAGAAAATTCAGATAAGGCTGATTGCTTCATGAACTACTATAACTCCGACGGAACTATTGCCGAAATGTGTGGAAACGGAGTGCGATGTACGGCAAAATTTTTTCTAGATCATATCAAAAGTGGCTTGAAAGAAACTTCTGTTGATACTAGAGCCGGAATAAAGAAAGTTTCATGCAATTCTGACGGCAGTTTTTCTGTGAATATGGGGGCGCCGGTTTTTTTTCACTCAGATTTTTTGGATTTTCCAAAAGATTCTCTTGTTTTAGAAAATATTGAATTTAATTTTGTTTCTGTGGGCAATCCGCACGCTGTCGGGATAGTAAAAAATCTCTCCGTTATTAATGTTTCCGAAATTGGTCCAAAAATCGAAAACGATTCGCACTTTCCAAATAAAATAAATGTAGAGCTTGTGGAAAAAATAGAAGAAGACCACTTTAAAGTAAAAGTTTGGGAACGCGGCTCCGGTGCAACCCTCTCCTGCGGCACAGGCGCCTGCGCGGTATATGCAATAATAGCTAAAACTTCCGCTAGGCAAGACCTAGCGGAAAAAGAAATAACATTAGAATTTCCCGGCGGAAATCTTTTCCTATCTGAGAACCCCGAAGGTGAAATAATCCTCCGCGGGCCGGCAGAATTTTCATTCAAGGGGGAGATAAAATAAACTATTCCTCTTTCAAATCCACTACGCTTTGCACTTCGGCTATGGAGGTGATGCCGTTTAATATTTTCACCATGCCGTCTTGGCGCATGGAGAGGATGCCTTGATTGTGCGCAACTTTTTTAATTTCGCGCTCGCTTGGGTTTTCGTTTATTATTTTCTCGATAGATTCGTCGGTTTTTATGGCTTCAAAGATGCCGATTCGACCTTTGTAGCCGATCTTGTTGCATTTATCGCAGCCGACAGGCGAGAAAACCTTAAATGGCCCTTCCGGCTTTATATTGTAATTTAAGAAATTTTTACCCTCTGATTTAATGCTATCCAAAACCACTTGAATAGTTTTGGTGTCTTCTGCGCTGGCTTCATTCTCTTTCTTGCAAAATTGGCAAAGCTTGCGTACCAGTCGCTGAGCAATAGACAAAGACAAGGCCGAGACCATGATTTTTGGATTTACTCCAAGGTCAATCAATCGGGGGATGACGCCGGCGGAATTATTGGTGTGCAGGGTCGAGAAGACTATGTGGCCGGTGAGGGATGCTTGGATGGCGATTTCCGCTGTTTCCCTGTCTCGTATTTCACCGACCATCACTACATCCGGGTCTTGGCGCAAAGCGGAGCGCAATCCTTCGATAAAGGTATAACCTCTTTCATCATTTGTCTGAGTTTGGGTTACGCCGGTCAAGTGGTATTCTATCGGGTCTTCGATGGTTATTATTTTTATTTCCGGGGAATAAATTCTTCTTAAAAATGCGTAGAGAGTGGTCGTTTTTCCGGAGCCGGTCGGACCGGTGACCAAGATAAGCCCGTTCGGTTTTGCTATTTCTTGTTCGATGATGGAAAAAAGATAAGGCTCGATTCCGATTTCTTCAAGTTTTACCTGAATCGATTTTGGATCCAAAATACGCATGACTATTGATTCACCGTATGCTCCGGGTATCAGAGAAGTACGAATACTTATCTCTTCTTTCTCTTCCATAATGCTAAAACGCCCGTCTTGCGCTACGTTTGCAGTCAGTTTCATTCCGGAGAGTAGCTTTATTCTTGAATTAAGCAAACGATATATATCCAGCCCAAAGAAATTTACGTCCTGCAGCACGCCGTCTAGGCGCAAACGCAATCGCCCGCGGTCTTTTTCCGGTTCGATATGGATATCGGAAGCGCGAATAGCTATGGCTCCAGCTAGAATTATTTCCAACAATCGAGAAATTTTATGAATTTTATTTCCTTCCAAAGCTTGGATTACCAGCTTTTCGATATCCTGCATGTGCTCTATATTTTTTGCTGTGTCTCGGAGCACTTCCCCTGAAATATCCAACCCCCCGACTTTCGAACTTTCCGCCATCGAAAGTTCTCTGTATCTATCCCAAACTTTTTGCAGGCTTGCGTTCGAAGCCATATAAAAAGTAGGCACTAAATTATGCCTTTCCATGCTGTCTTTTAAACTTCCTAGCAGCTCAGGATTGGGACTCCTGACAGCTATATAAATATTTTTTCCAAAAAGCTTAAATGGCGCTACTTTCATTTTCTCGGCATCTTCGTGCGAGATGGCTCGGAGCGATTCGTTGTCTATGCCGAGGCGATACAAATCAATATACGGCAGGCCGTATTTTGACTCAGCCAAACTTGCCACCAGCTGTTCTTCTTCCTCTTTGCGCAAGTCGTCTAGCTTCTTATTTTGCTTTTCTTCGTCGAAGTCTGTCATATATGTATATATTGTATATTAAATGATATTATTTACATAATGCCCAAAGAAAACAATACAAAAACCCTCGTATTGCTCGATGCCCACGCCATAATCCATCGCGCTTATCACGCCTTGCCCGAGTTTTTGTCGTCAAAAGGTGAGCCGACAGGCGCTCTCTACGGGCTCTCAAGCATGATTATGAAAATAGTCGCCGACTTGAAGCCGGACTATATTGTGGCCTGTTATGATCTGCCGGGCAAAACTTTCCGCCATGTTGCTTATGATAACTACAAAGCTGGGCGTGCAAAGACGGACGACGCTTTGATAGTCCAATTAAAAAATTCTCGCCAGATTTTTGAGGCATTCAGTATTCCCGCATACGACAGCCCGGGTTTTGAAGCGGACGATGTGTTGGGAACAATCTGCGAACAACATAAAAAAGACAGAAATCTGAAAATAATCATCGCCTCCGGAGATATGGACACGATGCAGCTGATAGATGATAAAAAGGTGCAAGTTTACACCCTTAAAAAGGGGATTAACGACACTATTTTGTATGATGAAGACGCAGTCGTGGCGCGTTTCGGATTTAAGCCGGTGCTATTGCCGGACTACAAGGGGCTCCGCGGTGACACCTCTGACAATATCATCGGTATCAAAGGCATTGGCGAAAAAACTGCGACTATTTTGATTTCAAATTTTGGCACGATTGAAGAAATTTACAAGAAAATTAAAAAAGACGACGTAGAATTTAAAAAAGCAGGCATTACGCCAAGGATTATAGAATTAATAAAAAATAATGAGGAAGAAGCTCTTTTTTCAAAAACTTTAGCCAAGATTCGTACCGATGCGCCGATAAATTTTTCCTTGCCCGCAAAAACTTTTTGGGAGAATGCGGATCTAAAAAAAATAGAAGCAATGTTTGCGAAATTCGAATTTCGTTCTTTGTTCACAAGGCTTAAAAACTTTTTTGGGAAAAATCCGGCGAGCCGAGCAGAATTTTCTCAGGTCCTTTTGAAATCTGTCTCGGGGCAGATTTCAACCCCGGTGCCCCTAGAGAAAATAGACTCTGTAAAACTTCAAGAAGCATCCATCGCTCTATGGATTATCAATTCCGATATCTCTAATCCGCAACTCGCTGATATTTTAATGTTCGCCGGCACAGATTCATTCGATACCGCATATGAATATATTTTCAAGCAGCTCAAACATGAAAATCTGGACAAAGTTTTTTCTGAAATTGAGCAACCGATAATGCATGCTGTGAAAGAAATGGAAGACCATGGCATTATGATAGATAAAAAATATTTTGAAAATTTGTCGGCAGAATATCACAAGGAATTGGATAAACTGACTGCAAAAATATATAAAATGGCCGGCACAGAATTCAATATCAACTCTCCGAAACAAATGGGGGAGGTGCTTTTTGTAAAGATGGGTATGAAATCTAGCAAAAAAGCAAATGCGACCGGAACTTTTTCTACTAGAGTTGAAGTGTTGGAAGAACTCGCAGAAGAAAATCCCATTATCAAAGAAATATTGGCCTACAGGGAATTGCAGAAATTACTTTCCACATATATTGATGTGATTCCTAAAATGTCCGGAGCCGACAACCGTTTGCATGCAAAATTTATCCAAAATGGATCGACTACGGGCAGATTTTCTTCTCAGGATCCAAATTTGCAGAATTTGCCGATAAAGACAGATCTAGGCAAGAGAATCCGCGATGGATTTGTGGCTCAAAAAGGCCATAAACTATGCGCTTTTGACTATAGCCAGATAGAATTACGCGTGGTGGCTATGCTCTCGGGAGATAAAAAAATGACCCAGATTTTCTGCGAGAAAAAAGATATTCACTCCGGAGTCGCCTCTTTTGTTTTCGGCGTGCCGATAGATAAAGTCGACCGCGAGATGCGCCGTCAGGCAAAAGTGATAAACTTCGGCATTATTTACGGTATGGGAGTTTCCGCTTTGCGGAAAAATTTGGGCGGCACTCGCGAGGAAGCGCAGAAGTTTTACGACAATTACTTCAATCAATTTTCCGGAGTGCGGGACTATATGGAAGAAGTGAAGCGGTCTGCGCTTAAAAATTCTTTTACGGAAACTTTATTCGGCCGGCGCCGATATTTTCCGAATATAAATTCCAAAATTCCATTTTTGAAAAATATGGCGGAGCGCACGGCCACGAATGCGCCGGTGCAGGGGACAGCAGCGGATATAATAAAGCTTGCAATCAGGTATGCGGACGAAGATTTAAAAAAAGCCGGGCTTCTCCCTAAAGCTCACTTGATACTCCAGATTCACGATGAGCTAGTTTATGAGATAGAAGAAAGTGTTTTAGATAAAGCAGACAAAATAATAAAAGAAGCCATGCAAGACGTGCTTGAAAGGTCATATCTGCATTACAAAACCGACATTCCGCTCGAAGTTCATTCCGGCTGCGGGGACAATTTTGGAGAAGTGAAATAAGCGTGAAATAATAAATTTTTGTGCTAGAATAGCAAAATGGATAGTAACCCTCATAAAAACAAAGTTCATCGGATTTTGGCGCATTCTTATAGTGTTTACTTTCTTCTTTTTTTGGTTGGGGTCGCTCTCGATTTTACTTTTCAGTTTAAAATCTTTACAAGCAACATTTGGACTCCTGTAGGAGTCATTCTCTTGATAATCGGAAGTTTTCTCGTTCTTTGGGCGCAGAAGGCAAACCGAAATATGAAAATGGTGAATGTCACCAAAGAGAATTTTTGCAAGGGACCTTATTGCTATGCTCGGCATCCCACGCACTGGGGACTTTTTTTTCTCATACTTGGATTCGGAATTATATTGAATGCCCTTTTTGTTATTTTATGCACACTAATTTCTTTCATTGTCACAAAATTTGTGTTTATCGAAAAGCAAGAAAAAATTCTTGCTGAAAAATACGGAGCGCCGTATTTGGAATACAAAAAATCAGTAAAACTTTAAGCTATGATCTACCTTTTTACCGGGGATGATACAAAAAGCAAAATTATTTCTTCTGAAAAGTTTGTAAAACAACTTCCAGAGAGCACAGAGAAGCTTTTTATCAGCCGAAATAATTTTGACCCAATGCAGATAGAAAGTTTGTATTCCGGCGCGAGCCTCTTCTCGCCGATATCTGCAGTAATTTTTCAAAATATTTTTGATCATGAAGAAACCAGGGATTTTGTTTTGGAAAAATTGCCGTTAATGGGGGAATCAGCTAATTCTTTTGTGTTTTTGGAGGGTAAATTAAATAAACCAATCCTCGATGCTTTTAAAAAAGCTAGAGGTGAGATGAATATTTTTGAACTGCCGAAAGAAAAAAAAGAAAAGTATGATAATTTTTTGGTCGCCAACGCTTTCAGCCAAAAAGACAAATTAAATACGTGGATTTATTTCAGGCAGGCGATGGACAGGGGAGTCGGCATGGAAGAAATTGTCGGCGTTATCTTTTGGAAAATAAAAGATATGCTTTTGAAGAAAAATTTAGGAAAATTCTCTGAGGTTGAACTAAAAAATTCCGCTTCCCGCCTCAGTTATCTTTTGCCTGAAGCTCGCAAAAAAGGGCAGGACGCCGAAACTGCTTTTGAGCAGTTTTTACTTGAGGCTTTCTAGTTATATTTCGCCTTGATTTTTAGCCTTATTTCCTATATATTTGAGTGGTTATGCGCCCATAGCTCAGTCGGTAGAGCAGATCCCTTTTAAGGATAAGGTCGTTGGTTCGATTCCAACTGGGCGCACATCGTTGGACTTTCACTACACATTTGCTCAAACTGCTTTTGTTTTTCAAGGGTATTGAGAGGTTCTAACCGTTCTTTTATCGCCTTCGCCTCAATTGAAACTTTTTTCATTGGAAAGAGCGATTTTTCCATGTCAATGCTGATTATTTTATCTTTTATGATGAGGTTCGAACCAAGTGTTGAAAGGATGCTTCTTTTCGTCTGAAGTGTGCCATTATTGAAGCGTTCTTGTGCGTGCTCAATAAAGGTAAGCATCTCGTTTGAGGTCTGATTCCATTGATCTACGCGGTTATCAGTGCCGTCCAAAAGTTTTTTGAATTTATTTTTCTCTGCAAGGTATTGAGCCTGCTTTTTTATGAACTCTTCTTGCTCTATTTCTCCTGATGCTCGCATATCTGTTAATCTGCTCAATTTTGCTACGCTCGCATTATAGGCCTTCTGGTTCGCTCCTAGGACTACCCTCTGACTACTTACTTCCTTCTCGTTTTCACTAATAAACCACTTCAT
>CALRHG010000007.1 GCA_943359365.1 Candidatus Nomurabacteria bacterium
TTCTTTTGCAGTTTTGCCGATGATAAATACCATGTCGTCGCGGAAGCCCATATCGAGCATTCGGTCAGCTTCATCAAGCACTACAGAATGACAGGTAGACAAGTCTAAAACTTTTTTCTCAATCAAGTCTCGCAGTCTTCCGGGTGTACCGATGACGAAAGACACTCCCATTTTTATTTCTCTGATTTGCTTCATGATTGGAAGCCCGCCCACGCATGCGACAGAAAACATTCCAAATCCGAAAGCCAGAGTTTTAAAATCACTTTCGATTTGCAGCGCAAGCTCGCGAGTCGGCGCCATGATGAGAACTGTTTCTCTTTTAGCTAGTCCTTTAGTTTTTGCAATTTTTTCAATCAACGGCAAAAGAAAGGCTGCAGTTTTTCCAGTACCCGTATTTGCCATGCCGAAAACATCCCGGCCAGCGAGAACTGTCGGTATCGCTTGGTCTTGAATTGGTCGAGGATTTTCAAATCCGGCACCTTTTATATTTTTATGCAACTGCGGATTGAAAGGAAAATCAGCAAATGTGTGTTTTGCAACATAAGGCTTCTCCTCCGCATGAATAGCTTTTTTTATGAAACGAGAAAAATCTATTCGTTCTCCGCCGAATCTGCCCCTCTTTGGGCTTCTGCTGCCCCCAAAACGAGGACGAGAATTATTGCTAAGTCTCTTTGTTCCTGCTCCAAAACGAGGTTTAGCTCTAAAAGAAGAAGCAGAAGAATTATGACTTCCGAATTTCTTCGGAGCGCTTGAGTGACGTGTGTACATAAGGGTCACTCTCGCTATATTTAGTAGTTGAGAATGATGTATCAAGTATAGCACTTTGCCATTAGTTTGTCAATCCTTTATTAATTTAGATAAAAAGCTACAATGAAAGCATGCAAGGAAAACATGTAGACGAATCGTATTTAGATCTCCTAGAGCACATCATGAAAAATGGCGTGACGAAAACCGAGCGCACAGGCACGGGCACGCAGAGCGTGTTTGGTTATCAAATGCGTTTTAATTTGGCAGATGGCTTCCCTCTCCTTACCACCAAAAAAGTTCCAATCAAATCCATCATTCATGAGCTCCTGTGGTTCATGCGCGGAGACACAAACTTAAAATATTTGGCAGATAACAATGTACACATATGGGACGAATGGCCATACAAGGCATATTTAGTTAGAAACAAAATGAATGTTCCTAAAAGCGGATCTCCCGAGTGGAATACAGGCATCAAAGAATTCATTGAGAAAATAAAAACAGACGAAAAATTTGCCAAAGAGAATGGAAACTTGGGTCCGATTTATGGCTACCAATGGAGACATTGGAGAACTCCAGACGGTAAAGAGATAGATCAGATAGCTAATGTTATAGAAAATATCAAAGCCTCAAAAGTCGACCCAAACCATCGCGATGGGCGGCGCTTGATAGTCTCTGCTTGGAATGTCTCCGACATAGAAGAAATGAATAAAGCTGGCCTACCCCCCTGCCACTGCTTGTTTCAATTTTATGTCGTCAACGGTAAACTTTCTTGCCAGCTATACCAGCGTTCGTGCGATACATTCCTCGGCGTGCCATTCAACATTGCTTCATATTCCCTTCTCATAATGATCATCGCGCAAATTTGCGAACTTGAAGCCGGAGAATTTGTCTGGACCGGTGGCGATGTACATTTGTATTCAAATCATTTAGATCAGGTAAAAATCCAGCTCGCCCGCCGTAATGACATTCGCCCAATGCCGAAAATGAAAATTAATCCGAATAAGAAAAAAATCGAAGATTTCACAATAGACGACTTCGAATTAGTTGATTATAACCCGCACGAAGGCATCAAGGCGCCTATCGCCGTATAAAAATAAATATGATTTCACTTATAGCCGCAATAGGAAAAAACAATGAACTCGGCAAGGGCAACGACCTGGTTTGGAAGTTCCCCGCCGATCAAAAATTTTTCCGCGAAAAAACTTCCGGACACCCTATCATCATGGGACGGAAAACTTTTGAAAGTATTGGTAAACCTTTACCAAAAAGAAAAAACATAATAATCACGAGAGATAAAAACTATCTACGCCATGGCGTAGATGTAGTACATTCACTGAAAGAAGCGCTAAGTTCAGCAAGGACTCCCCTTGCTGGAAGTGAGGAAATTTTTATAATTGGCGGATCAGAAATTTTCAAGGAAGCCATGGAAATAGCAGACAGACTATATATTACTCACTTCGCAGCCGAAGATAAAAAAGCAGATGTATTCTTTCCAGAAATCATTCCGATAGTGTGGAACGAGGTGTCTCACAAAGAATTTAAGCCGGACAAAGAAAATCCTATTCCGTACACTTTTTCGGTTTACGAAAGATTCTTCTAAGGATCTTCGGGAGTTTTGATGCGAATAAAAATATCCTTACCGTCGGGAGTTTTTTCTTTTTTATATTTTCTATTTTTGTTTTTTTCTATTTTATCTACGAGTTCTTTCTCTAAATCAAAACCTAGATTATGAGACATGCCTAGAAGAAAGATCACCACATCGGCGAATTCTTCTGCCACTCCGTCCTGCCCTTTGTTGTATTTTGAAAAAGCCTCGGATAGTTCTTCATAGGCGCGACAAAAATCACTCGGTATATCGTTGCCGAATCCTTTCTCTTTTCTATTCCGCATTATTTCTTTCTGTAACTTTTTGAAATCAACCATAAATTATTGTTTGCTGTATTTCTCAACTTCCTTATTTATAATTTCCAGTTTAATTCCGGCTTTTTTAAGAGCGTCCTTGCCTTTCGCCGAAGAATGATAGTCATTTTGAGCGACTACTCTTTTTATTCCAGCGCTAATTACAAGCTTCGCACAAAAATAACAAAGAGCCATTTTGCAATAAATAGTGGCACCTTCAAGGGCTATGCCAAAACGAGCAGCTTGCGCGATCGCATTTTGCTCCGCATGAGAGGTTCTAATGCAATGCTGTGATTTTGTGCCATCTCCATTTATGACAGTATGCATTTCGTGCCCGACTTCATCGCAATGCGGCAACCCCGGTGGTGCTCCCACATAACCAGTAGAAATAATTCTCTTGTCTCGAACAATTACACATCCGCTTCTGCCTCGGTCGCAGGTAGCCCTAGAACCAACATAATCTATCATTCCCAAAAAGTATTCGTCCCATGAAGGTCTCTGGTATTTTATGGCAACCTTTTTCATGCATCTAATATACTCCTTTTAATCCTTCTTTCCAAGCGCTTTAAGAACTTTCAAATACATCGCTTCGACTATTTTCTTTTGTTTCTTGCCGGTCGTCACATAATGGTCCAGCCCCGGTGCGGCGTTTATTTCGATAATGTAGTAACTCGAATTTTTTGGATTTTTGGTAATATCCCCTTTTGTAACCATAATATCAACTCCCGAAATGCGTAGTCCCATATCGCGGGTTAAATTCACTGCGATTTTTTTAAAATCCGGATGAATAGTGTTGGTGACATCTTTCGAGTCCCCGCCCGTAGATAAATTGGCATTGTCGAGCAGATAGATCCGCTCCCCTCTCGGCAAAATACTTCTAAAAGAAAATCCTTGTCTCCGTAATTTTATTTTCATTCTTCTGTCAGAGAAGTTTATTTTCGTATCCCGTCCTTCTCGAATAAAAGTTTTTTGTTTTTGTTTTAAAAGCGCGAGTATGGAATTTTTCCCGTCACCCTCAACTGAAAGCGCGATGCGCTCATAGGCAGAAATTATTTCTCCGTCGAGGACGACGATGCGGTAATCATGCCCCGGAAGATACCGCTCAATAATAGCAACTCTGTCTCCCTTAAAAACTTCACGCAATGCAGAAGTTAGTTCAGTTTTACTCCATACCAGACACACATCAACACCCTGACTTTTGCTATTAGGCTTTACAATAAGCGGATAGCCCAAGCTTTTAGCATATTTTACTGCGTAAGGAATCGTGCGATTGCTTTTTATCGCTCTGGCCCAGCTATCAGAAAAAAATGTCTTCCCTTCGGCTACTGGATAGCCTCTTTTTTGCATGAAAAATTTTGCATAGTCTTTGTCGCGGGCGATGTCGCTTGAGGCGATGTGGTTGAGATCAAGCGAATACATGCGAAGCGAACGAACTACGCCATTTTTGTAAATTATCTGCGCGGCTATTCCCCACTCGGGCTCGATGACAGCTCGGGCTCCGATTTTCGGCGCTAGGCGTTTAACTAAGTTTGTTAAATAAGGGAGCATAAATATCTTTTTTAATATTAATTTTCATTTCTTTTTTGTTCATTTTTTCCGTAAACACCACCGGCACATTTGTTATTATTGCTAGAGGTTGTCTTTCACTCCCTTCCCCCATAGAGAGCACAGCCGAAGCTGCCAGACTATCTGCAATATTAGTTTTGGACATTTTGAGCACTCGGCCAAAGATATCTTTTTTACCAATATAGTTTTTCACGCCTTGAAAGCCAGCATAGCCGATAGCCATACCTACGGCTCCAGAGCGAAGCGGTATGAATCCTGAGTCTGTTATCAGAACTCCCAAATTTTTTAAATTATATTTTTGTATGAGCTTTTTTCTTAAAATTGCCGCGCTTTTAAAACTATCTTTCGGTAAAAGAATCAACTTGCCGTCGCCATTTGACTCATCTATGCCCGCAAATGCCATAACCATGCCGTCTTTCAGAGTAAATAAAAAATTTTTATTTAGAATAAAATCACTTTCTTTTTTTATCAGCTTAATCTTGTCTTTTTTATTTTTTAATTCTCGCGTCCTTCTTTCCGAAAGGGCGACAATTTTAGAAGTTACGGCAAGTACAGAATTCTCAAGATTTTTTTTGGGAATTTTTTTTAGATATTTTAAAACAAACGGAAGCAATTCCTCGTTTTCCCGAAATATGCTAGTTTTGATTGCTTGGATTAACATTTGAATTTCCTCGCAAAAGTTTGATGCCGAGATATGAAAGCGGGGTGTATAAAAATCCCATGGCAACTTTGAACAGCCACCAGGTAATTATAATGCTAATGAGAGTTTTAGTCTCATAGACTCCGGCAAAAGCAATCACCATAAATAATGCGCTGTCGAGGAGCTGAGACCAAAGATTCGACAGAAGTGACCTTAGCCAGAAAAATTTAGGTCCTATTTTTGCTCGCACGAAAAAGAAAGTAAGCACATCCTGATATTCAGCTACGATAAATGCCACCAAGGAAGCAAGGGCAATTCGGCCCGAAACACCAAAAATTAATTCGTAGCTTTCTTTTGCCCATAAACCCTTTTCTGCCCATGGGAAGAACCCTGAAAGAAGAGAAAAAGCCAAAAACAGAGCTGTGCTTATGAAACCCATCCGCACAAACAATTTTGCAACGCGTTTGCCATAGACTTCTCCGATGACATCAGTCATTAAAAATACGATCGGGAAAAAGAATACCGCGACTGAAAGATGCGAGCCGAAAACAAAAGGCATAATTTTGAGGCCTAGCGTGTTTGACGCGAAAAGTGAAGCAAGATAGATAGTGAGGCAGATCAGGATTTTTTTGTTCTCCCTCTCGGTAAATTGCTGCATAAATTATCCCTTAACTTCTATGCCCATAGAGCGAGCAGAACCAGCGATAATATTAATTGCTCCTTCGTCGTCTTTGGAATTCAAGTCCTGCATTTTCTTTTTTGCTATTTCAAGGGCTTGCGCGCGAGTTATTTTTCCCGCTTTGGTGGCGACATTTTTCCCTGAGCCCTTCTCTATTCCGGCTGCTTTTAAGATAAGGTCGGAAGCAGGCGGAGTTTTAACGACGAAATCATAGGTTCGGTCTTCATATACAGTAATTGAAACACCGACTTTGTCCCCTGCCATATTTTTGGTGGCAGCATTAAATTTAGTGACGAAATCCCCAATGTTAATGCCGGCCTGGCCTAGCGCGGGCCCTAGTGGCGGCGCAGGAGTAGCTTTGGCAGCTTGTATTTGAACTTTTATTTTTTTGGTGATTTTCTTTGCCATTTTTTTAGATTAACTTATATTTTCTTAACTTGCAAGAAGTCGAGCTCAACTGGGGTCTCGCGGCCAAACATGGATACGAGCACTTTTACCTTGCCACGCTCTTCGTCCACGGAGTTAACCTTGCCTTCAAGGTCCTTAAACGGACCATCTGTAATCAAAATACTTTCGCCTATCGCCATATCGATATTATGCTTGGCCGTGCCAGCATCCATTTTTTTGAAAAGATAGGCGACTTCATCCGTCTTCAAGGGCACCGGGTTCACTCCTGCGCCGACGAAGCCGGTAACTCGCGGAGTGTTGCGTACAACGTACCAGGAATCGTCAGTAACGATCATATCAACGAGAACATAGCCGGGATAAATTTTTTCTTCCACTTCCACTCTCTTGCCTCCCTTTATTTTTATTTTTTTCTCGATCGGAACGATGACATTAAAAATCTTATCATTCATGCCGAGAGAATCGATACGCTGTTTCAGATTGCGCAAAACGACATTTTCATAGCCGGCGTAAGTATGAATGGCATACCAATTTCTTGCTCCTTGTGTTTCTTGTTTCATAATAAATAATTTAAGAAAAAAATTAAAGGGAAATTAATTTATTCAAACCTGCCTCAAAAACGTTGCCGAAAAAACCTAAATAATAACCGACTATGATAGACAAAGCTATAACGATTATAGTGTAAAAAAACGTCTGTCTTCGGCTAGGCCAAATTACATGCTTTAATTCTGTTTTTGTTTCCTTTAAATACTCAGTAAGTTTTGACATAAAATATTGAAAATTTAATTAGCCTCTTAAAAAAGCCCCTCGCAGGGCTCTTTTAATACTACTCTTTTTATCGAAAATAGTCAACCGCCTATTTTATCTCGTAAGTTATCGTAACATCAGAACTGACAGTATTCTCTCCCTTAGGAAGTTCGGCCGGAGCGGGCGCTGAAGATCCCGCAGAATCCATCATCTCAGCTTTGCCGTACATAATCGGATAATAATTGCCTGTTTCACTGAAACTCTTTATTTTACCTAGTCTTATACCTAAATCTTTTGCCAAAACTTTTGCTTTTTCTTTTGCTTCATCAATCGCTTTCTTTCGTGCTTCTGCTTTCAATCCATCTTCGTTGTCGATAGCATAATTGGGACCATTTAAGTCAGAAACACCTATATCACCCAAGCCTTGCATAATAGCGCCAGCATCGTCTACCTTGCGAACTTTTATATTAATACTCTCACTAGCTTCATAACCGATGAGAACTTGTTTACCACCATAGTAACATTCATCGCCTCTACATTCGTTAGAGACCCCTGGGTACTTCTGGTATTCATATTTTGGATAAACAGACGCGTTAACAGTCTTTATGTCTTTTTCGTCCACATTTTTACCTTTTAAGAAATCGAGAACTCTTTTTTCTTTAGTCGCCACATTTTCCTGCGCTTCCTTTGCTGTACTTGATTCTTTACGAAGAGTAAGCGAAATATTTGCAATGTCTGGCACAGCCGTTACCTCTCCATGGCCAGAGAATGAAACAGTTGCGGGTTCCGCGGCTTGCAACAATATACTATTCCCCTCTACTTCTTTAAATATTTTAACTGCAAAATAAGCTGATAAAATAACAATCAAAACAAATAATGCCTTAAATATTTTTATTTTATTATGTTCTAGTGTTTCCATAAATTTTTTAGCCAGTTAACTCTGTTAATGAATAAATTGTACACTAAAGAACAGATCAAATCAAATTAACTTCCGGAACAAGAGTAAGGCCGAATTTTTCTTTTACATCAGAAATAATTCTATTGGCTAAAGCCAATATTTCTTCGCCCTCTGCTCCTCCATGATTGACCAAAACCAGCGCTTGTTTATCATGCACACCGGTATTGCCTACTTTTTTCCCCTTCCACCCGGCTTTCTCGATCAGCCAGGCGGCAGGAATTTTTACTACTTCATCTTCTTCCTTAAAGAAAGGCGCGTCGGGATATTTTTTTTGAAGTTTATTTAATTCAGCTGCCGTAATAAAAACATTTTTGAAAAAACTTCCGGCATTGCCGATAACTTTTGGGTCCGGAAGCTTGCTTCTCCTGATATCAGCAACTGCGTCGCTTATATGTTTGGAGTTTTTAACTTCTATATTATTGCTCTCTAAGTGGTCAGTCAGTACTTTGTAAGTTAAATTCTTTTTTTCTTTTTTGCTTAATTTTAAAGTTATTGCTGAAATAAAATATTTGTCTTTTAATTTATTTTTAAATACGCTATCGCGATAGCCGAAATTGCATTCTTCTTTGCTGAAAATTTTCTTTTCACCGGTAGCAATATCAAAAGCTTCGACATTTTCGATGACATTTTTCAATTCTGCTCCGTAGGCGCCGATATTTTGCATCGGCGCCGCGCCGACGGTGCCGGGAATCAGCGACAAATTCTCAATCCCCCAAAGCCCGCGCTCGACAGCAAAAACTACAAGGTCATGCCAAATTTCACCACCCAAGCATTTGATAACAACACTTTCAGAATCTTCTTTTAAGATTTCAATTCCTTTTAATTTATTTAAAATAACCAAGCCGTCAAAGTCCTTGGTAAATAAAACATTGCTCCCGCCGCCCAAAAACAGCCTTTGGTTATTTTTAAATTCCGTCGAATCCAAAAGTTCTTTGAATTCAGCCTCATTATGAACCTCAACAAAAAACTTCGCCTTGGCGGCAATGCCGAAAGTGTTTAATTTGGACAAGTCATAATTCTTATTAATATTCATATTATTTTTTGATTCTAGCACATAAATAAAAAGCTGGTGTCCATAATTGGTACCACCAGCCTTTGTCAGTCTTCGCTTTCATAGCTAAGACGGACGATCATAGAAAGAAATTCGTCGATTTCTTCCGGCTCCATGAATGCTTTGAGGCGCTCTATTAATTTTTCCACTTTACTTACCTCCTTTCCGTTTTGATTGTTAGGAACAAATCCACCCCCTCTAACGAAAAACACCAGTCTTTCTAGAGGGCTGGTGTTTGAGTTGTAAGTTTTTTGTTGAGAGATTTTACAGCGCAAATATCAGCCTTCTAAAGTAAGGGCTGAGAATGACGGCCGGAGCATGCTTTATTTGCTTGATATTCACCTTCACATTATCGCATGTGTTCGAAAAGTTTGCAAACGGAAGACAATTTATGCGCATTCCCGTGCGAAAGCATCCCCAGGTATGATTGGACCGTCTCCGGCTTTGGACTTTTTGCTAAATTCTTCAGCATCCTGTTTTTTGTAACCGTTCTTAAGATTCTATGCTTCGAAAAATGCACCCAGCCGAGAAAGTCCACGCCGGAAGCAAAAGTCTTGATAAAAACCTTGTCCGGATGCAGCGAGAGCTTTAAGTTTTCATTTAGGAAGAGCGAAATTTTAGATAAAATATCGCGAAGTTTCATTTTGTCATTTTGCAAAATGACAAAATCATCCGCATAGCGGATATAATATTTCACTTTCAATTCCCTCTTCACAAAGTGGTCGAATTCATTCATATAAATATTTACTAAAAGCTGGGAAGTTAAATTACCTAAAGGCAAACCCCTTACCCCATAGGTCTTGCCTGTGGGGTTGGAAGAAAAGCTGTCTATCACCTGCGACAAGAGCCAGAGAATATTTTTGTCTGTTATATTCTTTTCTAAAATATTCTTTAGAATTACATGGTCAATGCTCGCAAAAAATTTCCTAATATCGCATTTAAGGACAAAGCAGGTCTTTGTATTATTTTTGGAAACTTTGCGGAAGAAATCTCGAAATCTATTTATCGCTTTGTGCGTTCCTTTGTCAATTCGACAGGAGTATGAATCGTGAATAAATTTAGAATCAAAATATCCATAGAGCTCTCGGTATATCAAATGATGAAGCAATCTGTCCCGGACTGTCGCTTTATGTATTTGCCTGGGTTTCGGATCGGATATGTTGAACGCCAAGTATCCGCCGTGCCGGTAAGTTTTTTTCTTTAAGTCGTTAAAAAGCTCAAATATATTATCCATCAGCTTGGCCTGAAATAAAATGACATCTTTTCTCTTTTTCTTGTCGCGCACAAATTCCTCCCAGGCCTTGAGCAGTTTTTCTACTGTTATGATAGTATCGTAAGCATGAATAAATTGTTTCATATAGATAATATTTCCCCCCCCCGCAGCGCCTTCAGCGCTACTAAAAGCAAAAACAGCCTACTCTTTTTGGTTTAAAATTTACAACGACTTTC
The DNA here is from genome assembly GCA_943359365.1 of Candidatus Nomurabacteria bacterium. GTDB lineage: Bacteria > Patescibacteriota > Minisyncoccia > Phycocordibacterales > UBA9973 > UBA9973. The sequence continues at coordinate 10,142 of CALRHG010000007.1, forward strand.
CCAAAGCGCATCGCTACACTCTCGGTGGAAAGATAGAAGATTATTTTCTCGGCCTTTTGGAAAATATTTTTGTTTCTATTTATCTGCCACCGGAAACCAAGATACCGCGCCTGATAGCGGCAATCTCCAAGCTCGACGGCATAAAATTCTTCCTGCAGATAGCTTGGGAAAATAAATGCGTTCCGAATGAAAAATATTCCGCTCTGTCCGAGCACTTGCAGGAAATAGGCAGAATGCTAGGTGGTTGGAAGAAAGGCATAGAAAACAAACAGCAAAAGAAAACTCCTCCGCACTAGGCGAAGGAGAAACGGAGAAGTTTCGGAGAGAAGATTCGATGCCTGTTGTCGCCGTTCCAGACATTGTCGTTCCGGAACTCGTTCAGGTTGGCGTTGAGCTGGCCGTTGTCGTCGAAGTTCGCGTTAGCAACGAAGAACCGTGCGATGAACCGTCTGTCTCACTGCCGACCTAAGCGCAACTAAATGCCAGAGATCGTGCTGTATATTTTTTGAGGCGTAGAAGCCTGCAAGTTCACCGCACCAACTTTTATGTTTTTTGTTTTAAAAAAGAATTTACTCTTTCGCAAGAAAAATGTCCGGCAAAATTCTCAAACTCGTTTTTAAATAATCACGGCTTAGAGCCGTAGCCATAAGCGATTCCTGATTACGGATTTAGTATAGCAAAAATTAAAAATAAGAGTCAAAGGGAAAAAGAATCAAAGTGTATAAATAGAAAAACCGTTCTCCACGCGGTTTTTCCTTGTTGAGAACGGTTTATGATTGATTTTTGCGACAGTGTCCAAGTTACTGTTGCGGAGAGAAGAAACGAAGCCAGGGGCCGCCGTCCCAGACATAGGCGTACCGGAACGCGAGCAGGAAGGCGCGGAGCGGGCCGAAGTCGCCGAAGCGCGCGCCAGCAACGAAGACATTACTTAAGTCTTCCGCCACTTTTTCGTCTCCTTTGGTGAGAACAAAAAAGTTGGCGCGACCTTCCCCACGAAGTTTCTTCGGGTTATCCCGACAGATGGCAAGGAACTGGCTCCCGAGCAACCGACGTTTCTCGATCTCCGCGGCTGTATTGCCGAGGAAGTCCGAGAACTTGCCGTTCTGCACGAGTTCCTCGGCCAGTAATTCAGTCTCGGGCGCAATACCCGAGAACACGATTCCCTGTTTTTCAAACTCGGGATCGAAGTAACCGGGGAAAACCGCGCGCGCCGCTTCTGTAATGGCCTTGCCGTCGGTTGCTCCGAGCTTGAATGTGAAGAGCGGGCGAAGATAGACCAACGATAATCGGATTTGCGTCAAGCGGTCTTTTCCAGACTGCCCGAGACGCGTAACATCATCCGTGGTCCAATCCGCAGCCTCGAGGGCATTTCCCAACTGATTTAACTGTCCTGATGAAAAGTGAGACATGTCTCACTCCTTTCTGGGCACATGTGCCCTTTGATTTTTTACTAGCTCGGTAACCAGATTTGGTTCTACCATAGCTTTTAATTTACAAATTCACTTTGTATGCTAAAAGCTATGGTGAACCCACCTCAAGCCAAATAAGCAATTTTTAAAGAATTTTGTATATTATACACCCAAAATGGGTTTCTGTCAACCTCTTAAAATATCCGCCCTTCCATCCTTATATAATCTGATTATTTTAGACGCTTTGCCTGTGATTTCTCCCCCGTCTACATATAGGTCCACTTCGTTTCCAAAGTATTTTTTTGCTTCGGAAATATTTTGCGCCGGAGACAGGCCTTCGAGGTTTGCCGAAGGCGCCAGAAGCGGACCGGTTTGTTTTAATAAATTTTGTAAACCTTCTTGCGCGGGAATTCGAAATGCCAGAGTTTTCGTTCCGCGATGCAAGTATGTAAATTTTTCATCTGTGCAATCAAGAATGATGCTGTAAGCATCATTCTTGTCCTGAGCGGAGTCGAAGGACCAGTATTTCACAATAATTTTTTTTTGCTCTTCTGTGAGAACTATTCCGAATTTCTGCAACTCTTCAATATCCTCTATTAATATAATGCAGGGCTTTTCCGGATTTCTTTTTCGCGCTTTGTAAATTCTTTCTACTGTAGCTGAATTTTGTGCTCTGCCCACAATGCCATATAGAGTATCTGTCGGCATCACAGCTACGCCTCCTGCTTTAAGCAGGCACGCTAAATTTTCATCACTCCAGACATTTTCCGCTAATTTCATTTGTTCAATATAGCAAAAAATCGCACAGAGGTCATTCTTGCGCGATTTTTTGCTCTTTGTGAAAAAAATTCTACTTGAGTGGATTCTCCCCTCGAATAATTTTGAGTAGCACCATAATTATAGCTATTACCAATAAAACATGGATAAATCCCCCGATAGTGTAAGAAGAAACCAAGCCAATCAACCAAAGGATTACGAGAACTACAGCAATTGTGTATAACATAAAATTTAATATTAAAAATGATAATAATAGACCTTTCGACAATTATATCACTAGGGTAATATTAAAACAATGTTAAATTTTAAAATGGGTGCCTATTCGGTTACGCTCCGAATCTAAAAGCTCCACAAGCTTTTGTGCTGCTATTACACCATAGGCACCATGTAGCGAAAATTTTCTTCGCAGTCTAATTTATACCAAAAAAGACTGAGAAACGCTACTTCGAAGTTTTTGTGCTGCTATGCAACAAATATTTAGCGGCTTCAACTAGTAGAATATTGATGACTAGCCAAAAAGCAATGAACGGCAGAGAAGAGACGGGCAACGGTGCGAGCTCAAAAATATTTCGGAGCGGAGGCAGGGTCATCGTCAAAATCAGGATAATAAACGCAATGACGATGCTCATGTTGAGTTTTTTGTTGGAAAAAATAGAATATGAGAAAAGCGGGCGGCGCAAGCTTCGAAAAGAAAAGGCGATAACAAGAATATAAGAAGAAAAACAGACGAAAAATACGGAACGGGCAGTCGGCAGATCAAGACCAATTTTTAACAATAACCAATATAAAAAGAAGAGGAGAAGCGAGCTCAAAATACCTACGCCGAAAATAAATATTTTTACATGTTTGGTGAAGATCAGGTTTGCGCCCGTATCTTTCCGCTTTTCCCTGTCGATGTCTTCGTCAAAAGCGAAAGCGAGAGCCGGCAGACTGCCAGTAAAAAGATTCACCCAGATGATCTGGAGCGCGGTAATAGGTAGCGGCAGAGCTAAAAGCAAACTCCCGCCAATCACAAACACTTCATCAAAAGAGTTGGACATAAGATAAGTAAAAGCTTTTCGGACATTAGAAAGTATCCTGCGCCCTTCATCGATAGCCAAGCTTATTGTTTCGAAATTATCATCAAGTAGAACTAAATCGGAAGCCGACTTGGCCACATCACTACCGCTCCCGAGCGCTATGCCGATATCCATCGCCTTGAGAGCCGGAGAATCGTTCACCCCGTCCCCTGTCATCGCCACCACTTCGCCGAGTTTCTGATAAAGCTTGCCGATTCGGAGTTTGTCTTCAGGCGTAACTCGGGCGAAAATTTTTATTTTTGGAATAATTTCGAGCAATTGCTGATCAGACATACCTTGTATCTGACCACCTGAGAGAACTTCTTCTTCATTTACCTCCCAATCCAAACTTTTTGCCACAGAAATTGCCGTCCCCACCAAATCTCCTGTTACCAGAACCATTTTAACTCCGTGCGATTCAATATTTTTTATAGCCGCCGGCACCTGCGGACGAATCGGGTCGTAAAAAGCAAACATGCCGAGAAAATTGAGCGATTTGATATCTTCTGTCGAAAAATGTTTATTGTCATTTTTTTCCGCCATGGCAATACCGATTAGCCTCTTGCCTTCGCGGCTCGTTTCCTCAATCCAAGATTCAATCTGCATATATTCTTCTTTGGAAATATTCGATTTTGAGAGCAGAATATCCGGCGCTCCCATCACCACGTATTTACCGTCTTTTTCGGCAACCGAAAATTTATTGGTAGAATTGAAAGGCAGCACAATATAGGAAGCAAGAGAAGAGATTACCTCAAGGGGTATGCCGTGCGTACGGCAGGCTTTGACGATATTCACTTCGAAAGGCCGCCCGCGGAAAACCCATTTATCTTTTTCCTCATGCGGATTTTCAATCGAAACATCCACATTGAGAAGCGATAATTCCAGCAGAGTTTTTTGTTCATGAGAAAATTCTTTGACGTCTTCTGAGTGCGAGTGGTTTCCTAAAATTTTCTTCACTTCGTTCACGGAGACCAGCTGCATGTCGGCCAAGGTCAGCGTGCCCGTCTTGTCCGTCATGATAAGCGTCGTGGAACCAAGTGTCTCCGCCGCAGATAATTTTCGAACAATGCCTTTTTTATGAGCGATGCGCTCAGAACCGATAGCCAAGATAACAGTAAGCACAATGGGCAGAGCTTCCGGCACAGCGCCGACGGCAACTGCGGCTGAAAGTATGAGCATTGGAATTATGGGCTCGCCGCGGGCGATCCCTAAAATTAAAATAAAAAGAACAATAATGCATACGACAAAAAATATGAACCATGCCAAATTCCCGATACCTTTCTGCAGAGGAGTTTCAGTCCTTTTTGTTTTTGACACGACGCTTGCGATCTGACCAATCTCCGTTTCGTTTCCTGTTCCATACACAACTGCAGTCGCATAACCCTGCACTACCAGGCTTCCCGCATGAGCGATATTCTTGCGTTCAGCCACGAGCGCAGAGAGGGCGACCGGCTCTTCAATCTTATGTACCGGCAAGGATTCTCCGGTGAGTATCGCCTCGTCTACGGACAGATCATTCATCGTGAGAATGCGCGCATCTGCCGGCACTCTCGCGCCATAGGATAATTTTATGATGTCTCCGGGAACCAAAAGCAAGGAGTCTATTTCTTGTTCTACTCCACCCCGAATGACTCTCGCTCTGTCTTTTATGTATGTTTTTAATTTATCGAGCGTATTTTCCGCATGATATTCATGATAAAAACCCAAGAGAACATTCAAAAGCACCGCGAGAGCGATGACCAGAGTCTCCACCCATTCATTCAATATGGAAGTCAGAACTCCCGCACCCATGAGTAAAAATATCAGCGGGCTTAAAAATTGTTTTAGAAATAAAGCTGTGGCGCTTATTTTTTCTTTACTGTGAAAAGTATTGTTGCCGTATTTTGCCAAGCGTTCTGCCGCTTCTTTTTCAGTTATGCCGGTGTGGCTCGTACCAAGTTGTTTTATAACATCATCGCCAGACTGAGCCCACGGCTGTTTAACTAGTTGCATAGCAATAGTATATCACTTGAACACCGGCGCCGGAACAACCGGCTTATTATAGAGATTTCTTCGGCGCATGAAAAATTTAGCAATTTCGTTGGAAATAATGTACAAAAAAGTCAGACCAAAAAGAGAAAGGACGAACTGAACAGGTAGCGCGGCAAATTTGAATATATTGGATAAAAAGCCTGTGTAGATAAAAACAAAAGGCAGAACGGCGGCAATAGCGATGCCGAGAAAGAGCGGAGTTGAAAGAGCCGGAGACTTAAAGATTGAACGCGAAGAACGAATAGAAAGTATCAGCGCAAGCTCAGCCAAGACAGAGAGCACGAACCAGCCGGTCTGAAATTCGGCAACTGAGACATCTTTGTAAATTTGGAAATAAATAAAATCAAACAAGCTGGAAATAAGTCCAAAAATTAGAACACGCTTCAGTAATTTTTTCGGCTCGAAATGCGGAACATGTTTTTGAGAATATTCATCGGGATTGTCGGTGATGATCAGCAAGAGCGGCAGATCAGTCAGCAGATTGTTTAAAAGTATCTGAATCGGCAGCATCGGCAGCACAGGATAAAAGAATGAAGCGGCGAGGAGTGAAAAGAATGTGCCGGCATTGCCCGCGAGCGTGTACATGATATAAACTAGCATGTTGCGCAGCGCCTTGCGTCCGGTCGAAACGCTTTTTAAAATTGGGCTCAGGTCTTTTTCTAATAAAATAATGTCAGCTGATTCTTTGGCAATATCGGAAGCATTATCAACAGCAATACCTATGTCCGCGCGCTTGAGCGCGAGAGCATCATTGATGCCGTCGCCCAAGAAAGCGACTGGTCCCAACTTTAAATATCTATTAATGAGCTCTAGTTTATTTTCCGGCGTGCATTTAGCAAAGACAATCGCTCGAATGAGCTGTCTGTCGGATAAATCTGTAATTTTAGTCGCATCAAGAGAAATTATATTATCTGGATGTTTGATAAGACCGAGCTCTTCCGCCACATTTTCGGAAACAGCCAGAGAATCTCCAGTTAATATTTTGATTGAGATTCCGCGCTCGTGCGCGATTTTAAAAGAAGGAAGAGCGGAAGATTTAATCGGGTCATGGAAAGCAACGAAGCCGGAAAAATCCCACTCACCGGCTATACCCCGTGCAACCGCTATCACCCGCATTCCTTTCTTTTCATATTCTGCCGCTGCCCCCGCTACGGATGCATGCAAGGGTTTACAAATACCCAGAATTTTGCCGATCTGCCCGCGAGCGATTTTTTCTCCGCTATCCAAAGTAAAAATTTCATAGCCGACATCGTTTTGAAACGGCACAAAATTCGTAATTTTGCTCTTGCTGGTTTTTATTTTGCCGATTGACTTGTTGAGCGCGTCATCATACGCGTTATCCATCGGCGGCCGCTCATACTCCCCTTCGGAAATAGCGTTCGAAGATTCCCAAAAATTGTGAACATCGCTCACTGCCGCGACTTTTAGTTTGTTTTCCGTAATCGTACCCGTCTTGTCCGTCAGCAAGAATTTAACAGCGCCGAGCCCTTGCAAGGAAGAAAGCCTTTTGACTATGACTTTGTCTTTGGCGAGGAAAAGTGATTCACGGGTCAGAATAATCGTGCTGATGAGCGGTAATATTTCCGGCACCACGCCGACGAGCATGGCGATAGCGAAAATCAAAAAGTGCGCAAAAGAATATTTTTGCATTATGAAAACTAGAAACACCATAGCGATGATGAGAGCCAGAAGAGATATGACAAAAATATATTTTATGATCCGCTCCGTAAAAACGGAAAAACTGCTCCACTTTTTTACGGACTCAAGCTCAGAGCGATACTGCGATACTGAAGATTTCTTCGAAGTAGTTAAGGCCCGCCCGATAATTTTTCCGCTTGAGACTATCGCTCCGGCAAAAAGCTCCCGCCCCATCTCCATCTTTTTTGGCAAGGTTTCCCCAGTCCGCATCGAGTCATCAATCGAAGCGTCCTGCGACTCGATAACCTCAATATCCACCGGCGCGATCGAGCCGGCAACTAGATGCACGACATCGCCCACCACAAGGTCGTCTGTCAGTATCTGCACGAGCATTCCCCCGCGCAAGACATAGACTTTCTCTTTCACCAGATGCATCAATTTTTCCGAAGCCCGTGAAGCCTTGAATTCCTGAAAAAATCCGAGGGCCGTATTGATAATCAAAATGACGGAAATAATAATTCCGTCCACTTTTTCGCCCAAAAAGAAAGACGCAATAGCCGAAATAAGCAAGAGCACAAAAAACAAAGAAGCTACTTGCCTCCAGAGAGTCGAAACAACGAGTTTAAAATTTTCTTCGAGAGTCACTCCTTATATAATAACAGAAATAAGCTTAATTATGATAGAATTTTTAGATATGCAAAGTTTTAAAGAAAAAGTTTTGAATATAGTTAAAAATATTCCGAAAGGCCAGACAAGAACCTATAAACAAGTTGCGGCACTATCTAAAAGCCCAAAAGCTTTTCGCGCTGTCGGCAGTATCATGTCGAAAAATTTTGACCCTTCTATCCCCTGCCACAGAGTAATAAAATCCGACGGAACCCTAGGCAATTACAACCGCGGAGGAACAGCAAAGAAAATGGCAATCTTGCGCAAAGAGGAAGCGATTAGATAGTAATCTTTCTAACCTTACACAAATCATATACAGCAGAGAGAATGAAAATAATTTGCAAGATTATGAAGATCATATCCCGAAGATGGATACTATAAACTTCCAAGCAAACACCGCCAATTATATATAAAATATTTTGTTGTTTTCTGTTTTTGAGCAACAGACCCAAAGAAATCAAAAGAAGTCCAGCAACTCCTATTAACTTAAAAATATTTATGTCCATAAACTTCTATGTGTCTCTATTGTACCAAACTCGCACCTACTTCCAAAACAAAGTGAGGTAATGACTTCGCACGCTCCGCGTGCGTGGTGGCTTGAAACTAAATCGTACGCTCGAATCTGCGCGCCTCGACCGCACTCGCGGACTCGTGCGGGCAAAACCCAAAAATTTTCCTTCCTTAATTTTAGATTTTCGGCGGGGGGTGTGGGGGGAGCCGACAAAAAATGGAAAGGAAATTTTTGGTTTTGCTTCGCCGTTTCAGTCTCCGAAAAGAGCACTATTATTTTATAACTTTTGATTGCTCTTTTCTCTGCCTTCACGGCGAGACGAGGCGCTTCCTCTCCGCGTTTAGTGGTAGCTTGGGATTCTGTTCCTCCGATTACTGGTCGTGGTAACTCATAAAGCGGATTGTGCTAAGCACAAACAAATCTGTATGTGCTTGACCCACCCTCCCGTTCGCGCACAAATCCCCGCCGTTTTTAGGAGATATTATAAAACGGCGGGGATTGCTCCCTTAACTATTAAAAAGTTCTTGCTAGTCGGTCTATTTAATACAGCTTATCTGTTTGTTATCTTTATAAATACAACCATAGGCATAAACATAATTTTTATCCTTTCCTGTTCCTTCAACCTGGTTATACTGAAAACTAGAGCCGTCACTGTTTTCAATCTTCTTTCCTTTGTAGAACACGAAGTTTTTGTCTTTAGCGTATGAACCATAGATAACAAAGCTTGACGGGTCAGCACCGACTACAACGTTATTTTCGAAATATACTTGATTTTTGTCTTTTGCATAATAGCCGTTTCCGTACTTATATGAATTGAAAATCTCAAATGTATTTGGGTCCGCATTTGTTAAAACTATTGCGTTGTAATAAGCATGTGTTTTGTCAGTAACATAGGGTGTTTCAGCATAAGATTTCATTGAAGAGTAATCCGCTGATGTCACTTGTCCCTTGAGGTATTTGTGATTTTTATCCTCGGCAAAACCATCTTTCAGGACATTGAATGAATTGGCGTCAGCTAATTCGATTTTTTTCACTTCGTAGATTTCACCCCTTACTTCATCGTGTCGCTGGGTTGCATAATAAACGTTATTTTTATCTTTCATGTAAGAATCACCCAAAATCTGGAAGGTGGGTGCATCCGCACCCGATATCACTATTCCGAAACGATAGACATGATTTTTATCTTTTGCATATGTTCCCACTTGAATAACCTGAAAACTCGATCCATCCGATCCTTCAATTATTCTACAGTTAGGATAGTATGCTTGGATTTTATCGAAGGCATAATTTGGATCACTGTCGTTAAAGGTTGGGCCATCGCTACTATTCAATTTGCTTCCTGCACAGTATGCGAAATTCTTATCAACGCCGTATTCCTGTCCGGTTGATAATTTACGCTCACTAAAGCTCTCTGCGTCAGCTCCATCCACGATCTGAGGGGTACCACGACCACCAAATAATGTAGCAGAATAATAGACCTTTCCTTGATATTTGAAATATACAGGGTCATTTTTACTAAAACTTTGAGGATTAATTTCTCTTATTCCACTACTAACACCTGGAATGTTTATTAGTTTAGTATTTTTTGAAAAATAATAGACACCACCCCCTATTACTAGCACGGCAATTACTATTAAAAGTGGTGTAACAAAACCTTTTTGTAAGTTTTTCATATTTTTATATTACCACATTATTAATAAAATGTGAAATGTGACATTCCTATTTTAGCAATTTATCAACCGAAACGCCAAGCGCTTGCGCTAATCTCTCTAATTGAGAAATCGTGATATTTTTCTTGCCATTCTCAATCGCACTCATATAGCTTCTGTCCATATCAAGCGCTCGGCAAATGTCGCCTTGCGACATTCCCTTGCTTGTCCTTATTTTCTTGATGTTCTGCCCTAGTTTTTTGGAAATTGTAGCCATATTACGATATCCACAGCATAGCAATTATTGCGTTTTGATTCTATATGGTATTATAGTTCCATATGATAACGGCGAAGCAAAACCAAAAATTTCCTTTCCATTTTTTGTCGGCTCCCCCCACACCCCCCGCCGAGGAAAATAATAAAGGTAAGGAAATTTTTTGGTTTTTGCTCCCGCGACCGAAGGGAGCGGACGAGGCGCGCAGATTAGTCCTCGCTCGGATTGTTTTGGAAAAAAGTTCGGATTTTGTTCAGGAGACACAGCCCGAATAAAACTAAAACTAAAAATTTTATGACTGAATGGAAAAAACTTATGTTGTGTGTCGGGGTACTTCTGGTAGCGGCTTTTTATGTTGGAGTTCGTTATCAAAGCGCTCAAGACAGTTTCTCCAATTCAGCAGTAGACATTAGTGGTATTGATGTGGGCAGTTTGTCGCAAGCTCCCGTTCCTGATATAAACAACGAGTATCAAGGTGTTTCTACAACAACGCCGCTTACGGATGAGAAGGGTAATCCCATTTATTTTAAAAACTCCAGATTTGATTTTGAGCCACTGTCAGGTAGTACTGGATGTGAATCCGGTGCTTTTGAAGATTTGGGTGTACTCGGGTACACGAGTATGGGAGGCGTGCCAACCGCGGTAACACTTGTTCACACCAGAACCTGCGGTACGGGTTATTTCCCTTTTATTGTTTTATATCAAGCAAAAAGCTGGGATAACAATAGTGAACATAAAAACCCGACTATTACCGACATTGTGGGGATTGGCGGAGATAGGATAAATATAACCTCATTAAAAATCTGGCCCGACCATATTTCGCTGACATATTCGTCTTGGTCTGAATCTCAAAATACCACAGTAAATTTGGAATATGTCGGGGGTAAATTGGTTAAAAAATAATAAAAGCGGTATTGACCTCAGGGTAAGCCCTCGTTTTAAGGAACAAGCAATGCTTGTACCTCGGGGGGACAAGCCTTGCGGTATTACACCCTTACATTTTGTCTTCTTCTCCTTATCCTCTTCATCCATACTATTCCGATGGTATAGGACAAACCAGTCGGATAATGATAAAGTAGGAGATGCGTGAAAGCTCAATATGTTTCAAAATTTTTTGATGAAAAAGATGCTCAAGGCGCAAGGTGTGCCGGAAGCCCAGATTGATATGCTTATTGTGATGATGGAAAAGAATCCACAGCTTTTTCAGACTATTGCTACTGAAGTACAGGAAAAAATAAAAAGTGGGATGAATCAAATGGATGCGGGAATATCCGTGATGAAAAAGTACGAAGATCAACTAAAGAAGTTAGTATAGCTTAGTAGCTTATTGTGGGACTATGAACAAAGAAATAAAAGTACTTGTGCTAAGTGGCAGTATCCGTAAGGAATCGTATACGAGAAGTTTGGCGGAGCACACTGTGGGAATTCTTGGAAAGAAGAACGTGTCAGTCATACACTGGAATTTGCTTGAAAAGCCACTCCCTATTATGGTCCCTGAGCTTCGGGACGATGTAGACAATCACCCCGACGCAACCGTAAAGGAGTTTGCCAAGCAGGCAAGAGAGTGTGATGCCTACGTGCTCGCAAGTCCTATCTACCACAACTCATTTTCTGGGGCTCTTAAAAATGCTATAGACCATCTTCGTAGTGCACACTTCACCTATAAACCTATGGGGCTGATGAGCTTTGGGGGAGATGGAAGCCTTCAAGCAGTGGATCAACTGCGCATTATCGGAAGGTCGGTTCACGCCATCGTCACAACGGAAATCGTGTGTGCGTCTGAAGATGATTTCAGCGGTATGGAGCTCACCTCTGAGGAGCTCAAAAACCGTATTGAGAAGTTTTGCGATGAACTCATTCTTTTCGCAGAGACCTTCGGCCCGATTCGCGAGACGAAGAAAAAGCATGTCAAAAATAAGTAGTCTGATAGCCGATGTGGATGATATCCACGGCTGTGCTTCGGTACGCAGTTGACGTATACCCCCTGGGGGGTATACACTACGTACATGCACACAAACAATGCAAAAATTGTACGGCGGCTACAAATTATTGAGGGTCAAGTTCGCGGCTTGCGCGAAATGATAGAGAAAGAAACCTATTGCGTAGACATCATCACGCAAAGCTCTGCCGTTAAGCAGGGTCTTTCGAACGTTGAGAACATGCTTCTTGAACAACATCTCTCGCATTGTGTTGTTGACCAAATAAAAA
>CALRHG010000008.1 GCA_943359365.1 Candidatus Nomurabacteria bacterium
CCGCGCGGATTCCTCCCCAGACCCCTCCTCCGCGCGGGCGAGCCCGAATTCCGCACCCCGCCACCATTCCCCCAGAAAAATGAGGCGGGGTGCGGTCAGGAGTTTCGCTCAAAAAAAGTTCGAGCAAATGATATAATGACACCACCAAACGAAACATTGTCGGAATTAAGAATAAGGAGCGATTTTGCGGGAGCCAAAATCGCGCTGTTAATTTTTTCAAAACCCTTTCCGCCTACGGCGGAAGCCGTGAATTCCCAAAGCTCCCCCCAATTGCATGAATGAACTCAAACCAAAATATTTTCTCTACGCGAGGAAATCAACAGAGGATGATGACCATCAGATAATGTCTATTGAGGCACAACTTTTTGAATTACGAGAATATGCGCGTAAAGAAAATCTTGAAATTCTTGAGGAATTTCAAGAGTCGAAAAGCGCAAAGAAACCGGGTCGTGAATTATTTAACGAAATGATGGCCCGCATTGATGAAATGGACGGCGTAGGTATTCTCGCGTGGCATCCTGATAGACTTGCTCGCAATAGTGTTGACGGCGGGCGCATCATTTATGCAGTAGACACGACCAAAATCGTTTCTTTGCGTTTTCCGACATTTTGGTTTGAGCCAACTCCGCAAGGGAAATTTATGTTGCAGGTGGCGTTCGGACAGAGTAAGTATTACAGCGATAATCTCGTGGAAAATATTAACCGTGGAATCCGCCAAAAAGTCCGTCGAGGCGAGTGGTTGGTGCGCGCTCCCTTTGGCTATGTGAATAATCCCAAAACGAGAAATATTGAACCTCACCCGACTAAATCTCGCATTGTAGTGAAAGCATTTGAAGAATACGCCAAAGGGACGCACACCCTCGGAACAATCGCCGAATTTTTGGCGGATCACGGCGTAACCACGAAAGGAACGTCACCTGCCAAAGCTTCCGTCGCTAAAATGCTCACGAGCCGTGTATATCTCGGTTTTACGCACCACAAAGGCGAATGGTACGACGGAAGCTTTGCGCCAATTGTTTCTCCGACACTGTTTGAAGCAGTCCAAAAAATGCTTGCGAAAAAATCTCGTCCTCGTGTGCAAAAAGTACCAAATCATTTTCCATTTGCCCAATTCGCTCGGTGTGGTGAGTGCGGAAGTATGATTACGGCTCAATATTGTACTAATCGTTTTGGCACGAAATATACTTACTATCGTTGTACCAAGAAAAAGGGTGTTTGCCGTCAGCCGTATCTATCTTCTTCCGCACTCATTTCGCAAGCAAAAAATCTGCTTCAATCAGTGTTGCTTCCTCTTTCAGAAATTGAGAATATGGAAAAGCAAATTGACTTGTGGGAGAAAGAGTCAATTTCTGAAAAAGGAAATGTTGCCCAAAATCATAAAACCAAACTTTTCGAGACGAAGGAGAAGCTGGACAAACTTGTTTCCATTTATCTTGACGGCGATATTGAACGCGATATTTATTTACAGCGAAAAGACCTTCTCCTTCGTCAGAAAGCAAAGTTTGAGGAAAGTTTTAAGGATTTTGGACAACAGAGAAAAAATTGGATTGAACCCTTGCGGAGTTTTGTTTTGTCTTTGAAGGAAGCCGTTATTTTGGAAAAAACAGAAAATTATTTCGCATGGAAAGAGTTTTTCCAAAAAATCGGCTCTAACCCTGAAATCAAAGACAAAACGCTTTCATGTCATTGGGGGGAACTTTTTGAATTCACAGCTTCCGCCGTAGGCGGAAAGGGTTTTGAAAAAATTGACAGCACGATTTTGGCTCCCGCAAAATCGCTCCTTATTCTTAATTCCGACAATGTTTCGTTTGGTGGAACTGACGAGAATTGAACTCGTGTGCAGAAGGTTTTTGCAAAGAAGTCTACATACATAGCTCGCTTTTTGGTTTAAATTAAAAAATTCTGAAGCGAGCCAAATATTTTTTAATCGAGTTCTAGATTTTCGTGAAATACTCGAACGGGTATTTCCTTATCCCGATAATGTGTTGCCTCGTCTTATATATCGGAAGTCTATAAGGGAGACACGAGTTACGCCGAAGCGGACACTCGAGCGAAAGCGAAGTCATTCATACCGAAGTATGGAGAGACTGCCGCCTTCACCTTGGAAGCTAATTTTGCAATTAAGCTATTGAACAAATTTTTACGAGATTATGTTCATGCTCGGTATGCATTTTTGGCAAAAGGCCTACTGTCTATGCCTTTCAGTCCCAAATTTTGTTGTCAAAGTTTTATTCTCGGCCGCGTATTTCTCTTCTAATTTCGCGATCTGTGTCGCGCTTTTTTAGAGTCTCGCGCTTGTCGAATTTTTTCTTGCCCTTGACCAAAGCAATTTCCACTTTGATTTTTCTTCCTTTATTATACACTGAAAGTGGCACGATTGTCAAACTTTTATTTTTCTCGCTTCCCGCCAATTCGGCGATTTCTTTTTTCGTCAGCAAAAGTTTTCGATTGCGCAGAGGGTCGTAGTCTTTCGGCGTATTTTTTACTTGGTAGGGCGGAATATTTGCATTAATTAAAAATCCCTCGCCCCCGCGAGCAATAACAAAAGCCCCTTCGAGAGACATCTGCCCGCCCCGCACCGACTTTACTTCCACGCCCAAAAGCTCGATACCTGCTTCGTATTTTTCCAGAATTTCGTAATTGAATCGCGCTTTTCGGTTTTCCGCATAATTGGGCATAATTACATAATAACATTTATGCTAAAATTAAGAATATGCCGAATACCAAACTAATTTACATGGAACAAATGCACTTGCTGGAATGCAAGGCGACGGTAGAGGAAATAAAAGATTTGGGAGAAGACAAATTCTCCGCAATTTTAGACCAGACTGTTTTTTACCCGCAGGGCGGGGGACAGCCTTTTGATAACGGAATAATTAAAAATGAAAATGCGATCTTCAATGTAAACGAAGTTAGGTTTATGGACGGGCAAGTGCATCACATTGGAAAATACGAAAAAGGCGCTTTCAAAGTGGGAGATACGGTAAGTAACTTTGTCGAAAAAGAAAGAAGGCAGTTGAATACCAGATTGCATTCTGCCGGACACCTCGTAGATATGGGACTCAAAGAACTAGGCAAACTTTGGAAACCGGCCAAGGGGTATCATTTTCCAAATGGTCCGTATGTGGAATATTTGGCGGAAGAAAATGTTTTTGACGAAAATTTAAAAACAGAATTAGAGAAAAAGTGCAACGAAATAATAAATAGAAATATAGAAACAAACATAAAATTCATGGACAAAAGCGAAATGAAAAAATTTTGCCATTTCGTGCCGGACTTTTTGCCGGAAGGCAAGCCGGCCAGAGTCGTGTTTTACGGCGATTTTGCTATTCCGTGCGGGGGAACGCATTGCAAGAATCTGAATGAAATTTTGAAGATGAGTATCAGAAAAATAAAAAAAGAAAAAGATATGATCAAAATTTCGTACGAACTATAGATTTTTTATGTTTTTTGTGATACCATTGTTGGATGGATTTCAATTTTCTAAATAAAAAAGCAGGTCAGGATGCAGGTCCAAACAAAGGTAAAAAAGGGAAGGGAGGCGGGTTTGGCGGGAGCATTGCCGGTACGGTTCTTATTTTCATGCTCATCACGGCGGCCTATTTGGCAGTGTCGGATAGCGGGACAGCTACGCCCGAGATTCCGATTTCGGACTTGGCAAAAAGCGTTTCTGCCGGCGAGGTAAAAAAGATTTTAGTTGAAGGGGAGAGCCTTGCGATTACTTACCAGAACGATGAAATAAAAAAATCCAAGAAAGAAGTCGGCTCGGCCTTGTCGCAGACTCTTTTTAATTACGGTGTGACGAGCGAGGCTTTCGCTAAAACGGAGATAGAAATAAAAAATGAAAGCGGGTTCATGTATTTGCTTTTAAATATTCTGCCGATCTTATTGCCAATAATTTTTATTCTGCTTTTCTTTTGGTATCTTTCGAGGCAGGTGAAAGGCGCGGGTATGCAGGCGCTTTCTTTCGGCCAGTCCAAAGCGCGCATCACCGACCCAAATGATAAAAACAATCGGGTTACATTCAAAGATGTCGCCGGATGCAAAGAAGCCAAAGAAGAACTCAAAGAGATCGTAGACTTTTTGAAAAGCCCGAAGAAATTTTTGGATATCGGCGCGAGGATTCCAAAGGGCGTGATTTTGACCGGCGCGCCGGGAACAGGAAAAACTTTACTCGCTAGAGCGGTGGCGGGGGAGGCTGGAGTGCCGTTCTTCCATCTCTCCGGTAGTGAATTCGTGGAAATGTTCGTGGGTGTCGGCGCTTCGCGCGTACGAGACCTTTTCAAAATGGCCAAGAAAGCCGCGCCGGCGATAATCTTCGTCGATGAAATAGATGCAATCGGCCGCACTCGCGGGGGAGGCTTCGGCGGGGGCAACGACGAGCGCGAACAGACTTTGAACCAAATTCTAGTGGAAATGGACGGCTTCGAGCCGAATGACAAAGTTATCGTAATGGCTGCGACAAATAGACCGGATGTGCTCGACCCGGCGCTGGTCCGCCCCGGCCGTTTTGATAGAAAAGTTCTGCTCGATTTGCCTGACCGCGCTGACCGCGAAGAAATATTAAAAATTCACGCGATGAAAAAGCCGCTGGCCGAAGATATAAATTTGAAATTAATCGCCGAGCGCACTCCGGGTTTCTCCGGCGCAGATTTGTACTCGCTCATGAACGAAGGCGCGATTCTTGCCGCCCGCGAAAACCGCAAAAAAGTTTTCCAGTTCGACCTCATTCGCGCGATAGAAAAAGTCATGCTCGGTCCCGAGCGCAAAAGCCACTTGCTTTCCAAGAAAGAAAAAGAGATTACCGCTTACCACGAAGCGGGGCATGCCTTAGTGGCTTCTGTCTTGCCTTATGCCGATCCGGTGCACAAAGTTTCCATTATCGCGCGCGGAAATGCCGGCGGGTATACTTTGAAATTACCTCTAGAAGAGCGCCGCCTGCAATCCAAAAAAGAATTTATTGACGACATCGCCATGTCACTCGGGGGATATGTGGCGGAGAAAATGATTTTTGGAGACATCACGACTGGTCCTTCGAGCGACTTGCAAGTATGTACCAATTTAGCTCGCGCCATGGTCACCCGCTGGGGCATGTCTGACTTGATCGGCCCTATAGCGCTCGCGGGTTCCGGAGGCAGGTCCCCATACGGCGAAATAGTTGAAAAAGAATTTTCCGAAGCAGTTTCGACGAAAGTCGATGCCGAAGTTTCCAGGATAATCAGCGACGGGCTCAAGTCGGCGGAAAAAGTTCTCTCCGAGCACCGCAAGGCTTTTGATGCCATCGCGAACAAGCTTATCGAAGTGGAAACAATGGAGCAGGAAGAATACGAGAAAATATTGACCGCGCACGGGATAATTCTAAAAAAGAAAGAACCCATCGCCGCTCCTATTGCTGCCGTTTAAACTGTTTTCTCAAAAAATATGCCAAGCAAATTTTGGATATGGTATGAAAAAAAGTATCACATCATAGCGCCACTTACGGCGATTCTCTTTTTGCTCCAGCTCGTGCATCTGTACTGGATGACGACGAATGTAGTTTTCTTCCGCCTCTTCGGGCATTCGTTCTGGGACCCGAGCGCTTTTTGGAACACTGTTATTGCCCTGGTGGACTACACCGAAATTCCCGCGATTATTTCGACTTCCATTTTATATATCCATCAGTATCAAACAGGCGAAAAAGCAAAGCGGTGGCGCAATATTCTTTTCCTCTGCCTCATTAATTCCCAATGGATTCATTTGTTTTGGATTACCGACGAGGTGATTCACGAACAGCTTACCGGCGCAGTCGCCATAGCATTACCCGCCTGGCTCTCCTGGCTCGCCATTTCCATAGACTACCTAGAAATCCCGGTCATGATCGACAGCGCCAAAAAAGCGGTGAAGTCTTTAAGAAATAAAGGAGTCTAGTATTTATTATACGAACTATGGTATACTATACCAGTAACTATCATTCATAGGTTCGCATATATGGCACGAAAATTAGACAAACAAAAAGCGCTGGCTATGCGCCAAAAGGGCATGAGCTACAGTCAGATCAAAGAAAAGCTTGGCATAAGCAAAAGCACATTAAGCGGCTGGCTTTATAATATGCCGCTTTCTGCAGAAAGGATTCGAGAATTGCAAGCCGATAGCCCTATTCGCATTGAAAAATATAGAAATACAATGCGAACTAAAAGAGAGGCTCGATTAGATGAGGTTTACAACAAAGTTTCAAAAGATATAGGTAGTATATCGAAAAAAGATTTATTTTTAGCCGGACTATTTTTATATTGGGGAGAAGGAACTAAAGCGCAAAAAGGTTCAGTAAATCTTACCAATACCAATCCTGCAATGCTTAAATTTTTCATAAAATGGTTGGAATTATTTGATGTAAAAAGAAAAAATCTAAAAGTTAAATTACATCTTTATTCCGATATGAATATTAAAAAATCTGTTGCTTTTTGGTCAAAAGAGCTTAAAATACCAATAAGCCAGTTTCGAAAGTCTTATATCAAAAAAACACAGTTAAAATCCATAACTTATAAAAATGGTTTTGGTAAAGGGACTTGTTGTGTTATGTTTGATAATAGAGATTTGTGGGAATATATAATCATGAGTTTAAAGTATATTTCCCAAATTAGCGATAAAAATTTCCGCCCTTAGCTCAGTTGGTAGAGCGAGCGCCTTATACGCGCCAGGTCCCACGTTCGAGTCGTGGAGGGCGGACAAAATTCATGTATATCCATGCGAAAGTCATAGCAGGAGCGAGAAAAGAAAACTTTAAGAAAAACTCAGAAGACCATTTCGAAATTTCTGTCCGCGAAAAAGCCGAAAGGAATTTGGCGAATACTCGCGTTCTAGCGCTCGTAGCCGAGCATTTCAAAGTGCCAAAATCCAAAGTGAGAATAGTAAACGGCCATCGGCATCCGAGCAAGCTGATCGTGGTGGAAAGTAATATAATGTAAAAGGCTATTTATTAATTAACTTTTAGTAATCTAATGAATTCACACAAAATAGGTTTGGTTGTCGGGTCTTTTGCGGGTTTTATGCATTTAGTTTGGAGTTTGCTAGTCGCCTTCGGATTGGCGCAAGGTCTCTTGGATTTTATCTACCGCTTGCACTCGCTCGCCAATCCGTTCACGGTAATGCCTTTTGACTTGGGCCGTTCCGTTGCCCTTGTAGCTGTGACCTTCATCGTGGGCTATATCGTAGGAAATATCTTCGCTTTCTTTTGGAAGAAACTGCACAATTAAACTCAAGCAATATGACTAAACAAGGAATTATATTATCAATTTTGCTGCTGCTCATTTTGGCGGGTGCGGGTTTTTATTTTTCAAAATCACCAAAGACAGAAATCAAAAACACTGACACCGATTCCACAGAAAGAATCGCCGCCGGCTATATATCCGGGCATGTGGATATCGGACCTATCTGTCCAGTGGAAAGGGAAGGAATGCCGTGCAAGATTCCACCCGAAGCGTATTCTTCGAGGCAAGTCATCATATACGAAAGCGATGGAACTAGTATTCAAGAAAAAGGCAAAATTGACCCCCAAGGGAATTACAAAATAGCCCTAGCTCCCGGCAAATATTTTGTGCAAATCTCTCCGGCCGGCATTGGCCCCGGCGAAAAGAAACCGGCGACCATAAAATCTTTCGAGACGACTGTCGTCGATTTTGATATAGACACCGGTATACGGTAAGGAAGCTGATCCGAAACTTGTTGCAGGCGCACTTTTTGAAGCGTCTTTCGTAGGCTGGCGAGCCGAGAAGGAACAAATTTTCAGCCAGAAAATTATGTGACGGTTCAAAAAGTCGCGCCAAGAAAGAGTTTCGGATACAATACCTTTCTATGCTGCCTCAATTAAATTATATAAAATCTGCCCGCATGCGGAGAGTGAGCATCGTGATCGGCTCTTCGAGCGAGGTCACGGTCCGGATGCCTTTTGGCGTCTCCGAGGACAGGGCGAGGAGATTTGTCGAATCCAAAAAAGAATGGATAGAGAAAATGCTCCTCAAAATGAAGCGAAGAGAGAAAAAGCAGGAAGGTGCGCTAGAATTGCCGAAAGGCAACAGAGCAGACTTAAAAATATATAAAGCAGCAGCGTTGGGTCTAGTCGAAAATAAAATCCAGGAGTTCAATAAATTTTACGGATTCAAATACAAAAAGATAACCATCAGGAACACAAGCAGCCGCTGGGGCAGCGCTTCCAAGAAGGGGAATCTGAGTTTCAATTATCGGATAGCCATGCTCCCGCCCGAGCTTGCGGATTATCTGGTAGTCCACGAACTCTGCCACTTGAAAGAGATGAACCATTCAATCAACTTCTGGGCGCTAGTAGCCAAGTCCATTCCGGATTACAAAAAAAGAAGAAAAGAGCTCCGCCGCGCGCAAAGCGTGTAAATTTACAAACCGCCCCTTTTAGCGTAAGATAATATATAAGATATACGTATACTTATACGTATAAGTATACGTATGAGAAGCCTCAGCCAAAAGAACATAAGGAAAATAACAAAGAATGGCACGAGCCACTCCGTCTCCATACCCATAGAGATCTTAAAAAAGCTGGGCTGGAAAGAGAGGCAGAAAGTCGTAGTCAAAAAAATCCGGGGTGGGATTCAGATTAAGGATTGGAAGAAGTAAATGCAAATAAAAAATTACCAAAATGAGTAAAAGTTTTAAATCTGAACGAGAAGGCCAAATCTGGTTTTTTGATAAGTTTGGTATTACCGATACTGAACTTAGTAATAACACGGACGGTATTTATAACGGAAATATATTTGAGTTCAAACTTAACATAAATAATATTAATGTTGTTCTTTTTCAAGCATTAAAATATCTAAACCATATGCGTATGAAAGGTGCTAGTATTCCAGCGAATATCTTATTGGTCGATCTAAATAAAGAAATTGCTTACTTATTTAATTCTCAAGATTTTGCCAATGGTTATATAAATCAGCCGCCCTTCGTTGGCGCTGCCAGTAGGGGTAATGATAAATTTAGTACGGCAAAAAAACCAGAAGTCATTAAATATGACAAACCTGCCGGCATTCAACGTATTACTGAGTTACTTCAAACAAATGATTTTATCAGAGTTACAATTGATATATATGATGTTGTGGGTTGGTCTAATCGTTTTTATAACGAAAATCCGAAAGCCACCAAAATTAAACTTTTTGAAGAATTGAAAGATCCCAAATACTTTGAAAAATTAATTTATCCATGGAAAGGTAAGGAAAAAGATTTCAGATATATAATGGATCTCTTAAACGACCGGATGCATCGCAAGGAACTAGGTGCTTTTTATACACCACCTGCGTATTGTAAAAAGGCCACTGAACTTGTCCGTAAAGCTATTGCCCAGATTCCCAAAAATCATAAGTACGTTATTCTTGATCGATGTGCAGGAACCGGTAATCTTTTGGAATTTTTAACCGATAAACCAGTGAAGGATATTACAATAAATGAATTGCGCAAATACTTGTCAGATGAGTTTGTAGATAAATATTTAAAGGACAAAAAGAATGTTTTCCGACTTATTAAATATAATGATTTTAATCAGATAACTATTGGTAAATTAGAAAAATATAAAACAAAAATAAATATTAGAAATTTTATATTTGATGATGAATTATCACACGCTATAGTCAACACATACGAATTAAAAGAATGGATTGTGTTAAATGAACGTTTTGGCACTAAAGTAAAAATGATAATACCACCACCAGGTGAAATTTCTAGTAAGGAAGCATTGGTAAATGGTGGCGATGCTCTTAGTGATAAATTTATTCTTGGAGAAACAAAAATTAAGATGAGCGAGGAATATATTGATTCTATTGCCGAGCTAAATAATTTTGTTAAAAACAAAAAGACTAATGTTATTTTATTTGAAAATCCACCTTATCGTGACTCTACATCAAATACTCACCTTGTAAGTTCTGGAAAGGGTAAAAATTATGTGAAAGAAGAAATGGCAAAGGATAAAAAGTGGGGAGCAACACAAAATGATTTAGCAAATCAGTTTATATATAGTGGCTGGAAATATTATTTAAATAAAACAAACGACTGCTTTGTTTTATTTAGTCCAATTAAATATTGGAAATCACTTGGCCTAGGTAATAAAAAGTTTATTGACGGGTATCTTTTTAATCGAAAATATTTTCATGCTGGCGAAAGCTCAATTAGCTGCATTGCTTGGCAAAATAAAAATGAGAGTGTTGAAGAATTAACTTTAGAAGCATTTGATATTGAAAACGTAGAAATATTAAGTAATGAAAACAAAAAAGCTGTTTTTTTAAAAAAATAGAAATAAAAAAAGTTCATAAATCATTAAAAGATTTTTTTGATAAAAGAAAATTTAAAGATGATATAAATAATTCTATTACCGCAGAATTGTCTGGTTATGAATCTACAAAAAAAATTGGCTATAAAAAACCAATAATTAACGAAAATATATTAGGTCATATTAGAATAACGAGTTTCAATCTTGATCCTATTAGTATGTCATTAACAAGAGTTATTACACACAATGGACTTACTAAAGTAATTGGATTTTATCTTAGATCAGATAATTTTATCGAAAAACTTCCTCTTTTTGCAGCTAAACTTTTTCCGCAAAAAAATTGGTATGAGCGTGATATATATTTCACCACAGCGGATGGGGGAGATTCGTATATCAAAGACAAAAATTTATTAAAATCCTGTCTGATTTTTACTTGTTTATCTTCGCGTAATCATTGCCGATCGTTTGACGGCTCTGACGGTCGATTTTACAGGAATGAATTATGTCTTGACGGTAATACAACTGCTGCTGAAAAATTAAAATCTTTTCAGCTTTCAGAATCAGAAAAAGAACTTCTGACTTCTTTTAAGGAAGTATTAAAAGAAGCAAAGAAAACAGAAAACTACAACTCTAAATATACTTATGGAACCTATCAAATAGATAATGAGCTTAATACTAGTAATAAAGACGAAAACGATACAATAATCTATGATTATCCTCAGTTAAATACAAAACTATTGGCTCTTAAAACGAAACTTAATAAATACTACGAAGCAGAAATTCAGCCAAAATTATTTAAATATCAATTATTAAAATAATTTAATGGAAAACAATACAAAATTTCTTGAGGAATTTAAAAAACTTGAAACTGTACTAAGAAAAATAGCAAACAAAGGAGATCGAACTTCTTTTCGAGATATTCTTGATATTGTTGAAAATAAAAATTATGTCATTCAACATAAAAGACAGATTATTCAAAATTTATATGCACTAAGAAATATTTTTTCCCATATAGACAGAGATAAATATATAGCCAATGTTAACGATATTGCATTTAATGAAATTAAAATAATTTTAAAACTATTAAACACTCCACCGAAAGCAGGCGACGTTTTTAAAAAGAGTGTTTTTACTGCTCAATTTAATGATAGAACGGAAGATGTTATAAAAGAAATGAATAAAAATATTTATACCCATGTACCGATTTATAATAATAAAGAATATTTGGGTACTTTTTCAGAAAATACCATCTTTGCTTGGCTAGCTGATCATATAATTCAAGGACAGGCAGATTTTCGTAAATTAGAATTGAGAAATGTTGATAAAAAATATCTTGACCTTAAAAATGACACTGTCGAATTTATCTCAGAAAAAACAAATATATTTGAAATAAAACAAAAATTTGAAGAAGCTATCAAAAAAAATCAAAGACTTGGCGCATTGTTTATAACTCACACAGGAGGCAAAAATCATTTTCCGCCAATAGGGATTGTGACGGCTTATGATTTACCAAAAATTGATGAGTATTTAAAATAGAAATGTCTCGTATCAATTCCAACCAGAAAAAATGGTTCTTGCTAGCGACAAAATTTACAGTAAAGTTGCTTGTATGAGTATAAAATTTATGGTATAGTTCTATACTTGTAATAAGAATTTTTAAGACTAAATGCGTTATACAAAATTTAAAATAAAAAATTTTAAAGGTATCAAAGAGGTCGAGGTGGACCTTAGTAATAATCGTATTATTACTTTAGTGGGATTAAATGAGAGTGGAAAAACAACAATTCTTGAAGCCATCAATTTATTTCATAGAATGATAAAAAGTGTTGATCCTAAAGAATCAGAATTAAATACATACAGACCAAAGGGGATAGATTTTACAGGTAATATAGAAATAAGCGGAGATCTTATTTTTGAAGATGCGGATTATAGTAAACTTACTGGTTATCTAAAAACAAAAAATAGAAAAACGAAACTAGAATTTCCAAAAGTATTTAACTATACTTATAAGTTTCAATTCAAAACTCATAAATATCAAGACACCAGTAGAACTTGCGTCTTTGTAGTGAAATCTGGTAAGAATAGTAGTTTACTTTATAAAAATAACAAAGTTCTTTGGAACGAACTACTTAAATACGTAAAGTCCCAGTTAGTACCCGAAATCCTGTTCTATGAAGACTTTATATTTGTAATTCCAGATAACATACAATTTACAAAAAATCCTGTTTTAATAAATCTACCTCCAGATGGTTCTGTGCCTCCACTTCTAATACTCAGCGAAGAAGAAAAAAAGAATAATGAATGGCAGTTGGTTCTAGATGATATTTTGAAGACCGTAAATCCTGAATTTATCTCTTTTCAGGAATTTGTTGCAAATCAGTGGGACAATGACAACGACACAGCAAGACAAAGGATTTCCGCGATGGAAAAATTACTGGATAAGAAAATTACTGTGGCTTGGAAGGAACTTTTTAAAGAAGAAAAAAGTACAGGGAAGAAAAATGAGCGGCTTAATTTTAAAGAAATTAAGCTTGTGTGCACTCCAAATTATGATAAGTTAGATGTTTCTTTTAAAATAAAAACTGATTCAGGAAAAGAATTTTCCATAAACGAACGCAGCAAAGGGTGTAAATGGTTCTTTTCATTCCTGATTTTTACAGAATTTAGAAAAAATAGAACTGCCAACATCCTGTTTTTACTTGACGAGCCAGCATCAAATTTGCATTCTTCAGCACAAACAAAAATTCTTGATGCTATCGGACAACTTAGCGATAAATCAATGGTAATTTACTCTACCCACAGTCACCATATGATTAACCCTGTTTGGCTTTCTGGAGCCTATGTTGTTATTAATGAATCTATATCTGATGCAAATCTTGAAGGAAGCATGACAGATGACGATGGAGCAAACATAAGCGCAGAGAAATATTATAAATATGTCGCTACTCAAACGGGCAAAACACAATATCTTTACTACCAACCAATACTTGATAGTTTAGATTACGCTCCGAGCGCAATTGAACCCATACCAAATATCGTTATTGCGGAAGGAAAATATGATTGGTATACATTTAAATATTTTAGTGAAGTTATATTAAAGGGAAATGAGACGTTTAACTTTTATCCCGGTGCAGGAAAAGATACCCATTTTGATATTATCCGTCTCTATCTTTCTTGGGGAAAAAATTTCCTACTTATTCTTGATGGGGACAAACCAGGACAAACTTCTAAAGCAAATTATATAAAAGATTTTACTGGATATGTCGATAATAAAATTTTTACTCACAAAGATCTTCTTGGACTGGAGGTAGAGACGGAAGAGCTAATTACACCAGATGACCAAAAAGCTATTTGCGATACGGCTTTTGGAATAGGTAGTTATGATAGCATAAAAAATGATTCATCGAAGTTAAAATCAAAGTTAAACTTTGCCATAAATCAACTACTCATTTCTAGGACTCGTGTTTCTACAAGTTCTACAACAAAAGCGAATTTTAAAAAATTATTTAAAGAAATTAGTGCAAGACTAGCAAAAGAATAGCAAAAACGGCCCTCTACTCTAGTAATTTTCCCATACGTATACATATACGTATATAGCCAGCATAGGGCTCGCATGATATAATTAACCCATGCCACTATTCAAACTCGTTTTCACAATTCTTTGGCTTATATTGTTCGTCTGGGCTCTCTTGGACATCATCAAAGCCAAGAAAGACACCGGGTGGAAGCTAATCTGGATAATAATTTGTCTGGCCTTTCCGCTTGCCGGCGCAATAGTCTACTACCTCCTAGCCCGCCAAAAAGACATGCACCTCCCCGCCGATTTCCAAAAATAACATTCCTACATTCTCAAGAATGTTGGAATGTTGTTTCTCAAAATTATGAATCAATTTAACTCAGCTCCGCAATCATTGTCTAAAGAAGCAAGAGAAGGAATGAAGCAGGAATATATTGCTTTGGCTCGAGAATTGAGCCGGGTTCGCGAGGGATTTCCTTTTCCGGGCGTTCATCCGGAATCTTATCCAAGGCTAAAAGCTGCGGCAGAAGAGTTTCCTGAATACAGTGCTCCGATAGATGAACTCATCGGGAGATTAAAGACGCAAGGAATGAAAGTAGTCTTAAGTACGAGTGACCCCCAAAGTGGAAATATTTTTATTCTGCCTTTGCACAGCGATAATATCGAGATGGACAACTTATTCCCTAGACATTTGATGATTAAAGATGATATGGATAAAAAATTAAGACGACTTATTATTTTGAATAAAGAACTTCAGTAGTATAATACTAAGAAGTATATTAATAGATTAAACATAATAAACATATGATCGAAATAAATTACTTGGCGGTTTTGGTTTGCGGGGTTGTTGCTATAGTTCTGGGCTTCGTTTGGTACGGGCCTCTTTTTGGCAAAAAGTGGCTTCAGATTACCGGCGCGGACAAGGCAGACATGGCGCGCAGAGAGGAGATGATGAAGGGCGTGTGGAAACTTTATTTGACGCAGTTTGCGCTGGCGCTCTTTCAGGCGGGCGCTCTAGCTTGGTACATCGTGGCGCTCGAGGGCGTGCGCCCGGGAGTGGCTACGGCTCTATGTATTTGGGCAGCGTTTATAATGCCGACGATAGCGTCAGGCAGCATGTGGAACAATGATTCCGCCAAAGTATCTTGGGTTAAGTTTCTAATCCAAGCCGGCTACAACCTAGTTCTCTTCATTCTCTTCGCTCTTATCCTAGTCAACTGGAAATAATCAACATTCCTACATTCTCAAGAATGTCGGAATGTGGTATTATAGGGTTATGAAGAAAAGTAATTCAAAAACTAGTAAGCAGCTCGAGAGACATTTTAAGGGTGTAGCCAACCATCGCCGCATCGCGATATTGATGCTCGTGTTTAAAAATTCAGGAATCACCCTTGAACAAATTTCGGAGAGCCTAAACTGCAATATGAAAACTATTTCGGAACATACTCGCCGCCTAGTCCAAGCAGGCTTAATGAATAAATCATACAAAGGACGTAATGTGGAGCACTCGGTTTCTCCATACGGCAAAAACTTCTGCCTCTTTATCCACAACTTCTAACATTCCGACATTCTTGAGAATGTAGGAATGTTTTTTAAAAATTAAGTGATATAATATTCTTATGCAGGCATATAACTGGTATTCACAACTTATCAAACCCATTTGGGCTCCGCCGGCTTGGCTCTTTGGTCCGGTGTGGAGCGTGCTTTATATTTTGATCGCAATTTCTTTTGCCAAAGTTTTTTTGCTGGCCATAAAAAAGCGGATTCCTTTCGTCGTCGCTCTGCCTTTTATTTTAAATCTGGTTTTTAATTTTATTTTTACGCCGATTCAGTTTGGGCTGCAGAATAATCTGCTCGCGGCGCTGGATATTCTGCTGGTTTTAGGCACGCTCGTTTGGGCCATGGCAGCCATATATAGATACGCAAAATGGATTGCCTATATGCAAATTCCATACTTGCTTTGGGTGATCTTTGCCACCGTTCTCCAATTGACAGTCACTTACCTTAATCTTTAATTTCTACGCGAGAATTTTATGCTTTTGAACGAGCGGAGTGTTGTACCATTTGCTGCCTAGACCGAAATATTTGCCGGCGTTGCCGAAGTACAAGATGCCCATGACTAATATGTAAATGAAATGTTCATCTATAAATGGATGATTTTCAGGCGGAAGCGCTAACGCTAGATACATCATAAATAATAATAATGCTCCTGCGATGCTGCCGAGCCGGACCATGATTCCGAATGTGAGCGTGATGCCGATAAATAGCAGGCCGAGCATAAACATCCAGTCGACTATCGCTAAACCGGAGAGGCTGTGAAAAAAATCGGCGAAGGGCCCGTGAACGGCATTCTTCAGGAATCCGGCAGTCGGCGAGCCGCCGACAGACCAGGCTTTCTCAGATGCGGTGGCGAAACCTAGGCCGAATGTTTTATCTAAAAACGCCCACAAGAAAATCAAACCCATGCTTATTCTTAATAATCCTAAAAACGCTTTTGTTGTGTTTTGTTCCATGCACTAATTATATACCCGAGGCAAAAAAAGTTATCCACTTTTATTCAAAGTGGAATTCGCCGGATTTTTGGTGAACTTTTTGTTTTAGGAGGGGATATTTGGATAGTTCCGGGTCTGATTCTATCAGGCGAACGGCTTCGGTGCGGGCGGCTTCGACCATTTTTATATTTTTGATGGCTTCCATGCCGAGGTCGGTGATGCCCCATTGTTTGGTGCCGCCTAGTTCGCCTGCGCCGCGAAGCGTGAGGTCGAGTTCGGCGAGTTCGAAGCCGTTTTGGGCGGTTTTTAGGGCTTTGAGACGGGCAATTGTCTTTTCGCTTTTGGCATCGGCGAAAATGTAGCAATAGGCTTGATGTGTGCTGCGGATCACACGGCCGCGCAGTTGGTGCAGCTGGGCGAGGCCGAATCTTTCTGCCCCCTCAATAATTATTATAGTAGCATTTGGCACATTCACGCCGACTTCCACCACTGATGTCGCGCAGAGAATATGAATTTTGCCTTCTGTAAATTCTTGCATCACTTCTTCTTTTTTTTCTTTGCTCATTTTGCTATGCAAGACGCCTATCTCGTATTCTCTAAAAATTTCTTTTTTCAGGCGCTTTGCTTCTTCAGTCGCTGACTTTACATTAAGAGCCAGTTCTTTTTCCGGATCGGGTTCAAATATTCTCGGACAAATTACATATAACTGTCGTCCATTCTCTAATTCTTTTCTTATTTCTTCGTAAGTACCGTCTCTTTTATCAGGCGTAATTATTTCCGTAATTATTTGTTTTCGTCCGGCGGGCATCTCATCAAGTAGTGATAAATCAAGGTCGCCATATATGGTGAGCGCGAGCGTGCGGGGGATGGGGGTGGCGGTCATTGATAATAAATGGGGCGCGATATTGTCTTTACGGACGAGTTTTCTTCTTTGCGCGGTGCCGAATCTGTGCTGTTCGTCTATCACGACTAATGCCAAGTTTTTAAACTTTACGCTTTTTTGTATCAGGGCGTGGGTGCCTATGAGAATCGGGATTTCGCCATTTGCGACCCATTTGAGAAGCTGGGCGCGGGAAATTGTGGTCCAAGAATCGGGGTTTGATTTGGAAGGAAATTTTCTGCAGCCTGAGCCCGTTATTAGCCCGATGTTTATAGGCAAATGTTTAAAGTATTGTATAAAAGATTCAAAGTGTTGGGTGGCTAATATTTCTGTCGGTGCCATATAGGCGACTTGCAAGTTACCGAAACTCTGACGCTGGCCATCTTTTTCGGGCCTTTGCTGAACTGTCACGAAGCTCGCCGTAGCCGCTACAGCCGTTTTCCCGCTGCCGACATCACCTTCAAGCAGGCGCGACATGGGAAAATTTTTACCCATGTCTTCCAAAATAGTCCCGATAGATTTTGTTTGCGAATTGGTGGCCGTAAACGGAAATCTTTTTAGAAATTCCGCTGTACTTTTCTCATCTTTTTTTATCTGGAAAGATTTATTTTTCCTATATTCGAATTTGTCGTGCTGGCGCTCCAACTGTATACAAAAGACTTCTTCGAAAGCGAATCTTTTTCTAGCAGACTCCGCATCGTCTTTATTTTTTGGCTTATGTATCCAGACGAGAGCGGTCTTGAGGGTCGGCAAGTGATATTTATTTAAAATATCGGCTGGAATGTAGTCTGTAATTTTTTCTAAAGTTTTTTCTCTGAGTATTTTTTCTATCGCGTGATAAAACCATTTGCTGGTGATTCCGCGTGTTTCGGCGTATACAGGATAAGAAAACCCTTCGTTATTCGGATGTTTTTCACTCTTTCCTCTCTCCGTGGAAAACAGCGTCTCATGCGAATCTATCGGCATGTCTATCATTTTTTCGAATTCGGGATTGGCTAAATACATGCCGCTTTTACTCTGCGTGACTTTGCCTGTCAGTTTCACACTATCTCCTTCATGGAGCATTTTTGCCAAATATGCTTGATTGTACCAAATGATTTTTATTTTACCGGAAAGGTCTTCGATCATGCCTTCGGCCATTGGAATTTTCGAACGGAAACTTTTTTTGGTTTTTAAATTTGAAACTTTGCCGTAGACAGTAGCCGTATCTCCGGCCACAAGTTCAGAAATTTTCTTGAGTTCGCTCATGTCGCTGTAGCGGACGGGGAAGTGAAAGAGCAAATCCGCCATCGAAAAAAGCTTGAGACGATGCAGGGCTCGCCTTTGATTTACATCCAGCCGGAACTTATCTTCTAATTTGTCGTGGAGTTCCATATGCGGATTTATTATGCTATAATTGGTGTATGGACGCAATCATGCAATCTCAAATTTTCTTCTTTATTTCCTCGGCAGGATTCATTTTCTTGTGGATTTTGGCGGCAATATTTCTATTCTATTTAATCCGAGCAACCAAGACTTTTTCAAGAATTGCTGAAAAAGTAGAAAAAGACATAGAAAAGATAGGGGACACTACAAAGGATATGGTCGAGGACATGAAAGACAGCATGATTTTCAGGTTTCTTTTTAAAAAGAAAAAAAGTCGAAAGAGTTAAAAATTATTAATAATTTTAACAAATAAAACTATGGCAAAGAAAAAAATATCCAAAATGTCTACAGGTAAGAAATTGGCGATAGGAGCGGGGATAGTAGCGATTGGCGCGGCGACTGGCGGAGCGTATTACATCTTAGGGCCTAATGCCAAAGAACATCAAAAGAAGGCAGCGGCGCTCTTAAATAAGATAAAAAAAGAAGTTCAGAAGGAAGCAAAAAAAGTAAAGGAAATATCTGTGCCTATTTATCACAAGGCGGTGGATACTGTTTCTGAAACCTACGCAAAACAATATAAAGCTCACGAAAAAGATATCAAAGCTTTTGCGAGTAAGCTGAAGAAAGAGTGGAATAAGCGCACTTAATTTAACCCAGGCTTTTACGAAGTATTCCAGACTGCTCGATTAGTTTTTTGACTTTGTCGGGATTATTTTTCGAGTACAAAAGCTCGCCTGTGAGTTTGGCGTGCAGGAGTTCTTCTTTGGTTCTCGCCTTGAAATGAATCTTTAAAAGGCTCTCCGCTTCCTTGATATGGCCTCCGACTTCTCTCCAATTTTTATTTTTTTGCGAGAGTTTCTTTACGTTGTGCCAGTTTAAAAATTTGCCGGCTTGCTCCAAGCTCTTTTTGTAGTTTCTATAATATTTATTTAAGAGTTCGAATTCACTTGGTATTAATTTGGCAAAGCCGCCGATGCCTAAAAATTCCGGCGGAATTCCCAGAGAATAAAAACTGCCGGTAAAAGTAATGGCTCTCGGTAATTTTATTTTGTTTACTTTCCTGCTATAAGCAAGCAGCCCGATGTGCAAATGCCGTTCTCTCCTGCGAGGAAAAGAGCTGAAGGCAAATTGCATTTCCGGGACGATCTTATTAAAAACATCCCGATATTCTTTTTCAAAAATACTTATAATCCCAATTAATTTTTTTCTGTCTGCCTTGGAAATCATTTGGGATTTCCTATAAGGCCTTTTGTTGTAAAATTCTATCGCTTTTTTCACTTGATTTTTTGGATAGTCGTATCTGAAAGCCGACTGAATCGTCGACGTGGTTACTCCGGGATATTCCAAATCAAATTCTTTGATTGACACAGGATTGAGCCCGCCTCTAAATGGCAATGAACCAACTCCCAAAATAGGGAAAAAGCGTATACCGGTTTCTTTCTCTAATTCTCGCAAATCAGACAGAGCGATTTTGTTCGCCAATACTGTGGACACAAGTCCGGAAACCATCGCTGGATCGCTGCCTGCTATAAAGACTCGCATATACGATGGCAAAAATCCGAAAGTTTTTTTATGCAGTTTTAAATAGTCCGTGAGAATTTTTTTGGCTCTGATCTGCGTATCGACGCCTTCGAACAGGGGAATGATGTGCACATACTCGGTATTTTTTTCAAACTTGTTGAACATCTTGGCTTTTAGTCGCGCCAATTCCCGAAAAGATTTCTGGATAAAAATTAATTGCTTGGCGTTTTCCGTCATTGGCAGAATAACTTCGAAAAGGGGCGGGTGATGGAATTTCAAATCGCGGGCGAAGTCTTCGCTGGTGAGCACGACCATCAGCGCGCGGATCAGGCTGTAGCCATGTTCCTGCCAGATGTTCGGAATGCGGAAAGTCAGGCGCTTTTTGAGGCCGAGCGGATTCTTTTTGAAATAATCCAAATAGTGGTGGAATAGTCGGTCGATAACTGCTTCATCGGTAAATTTTCCTTCCCAGTCCCACATGAATTCTTCGATGCCCAAGACTCGAAAGGCATCTACGCACTCGGCTGTTTCTTCGCTGGAACTGACGAAACCAACGCCGTCCTTCTTCCAATAAGGAGCCCGGGCGTTGTCCGGATGCTGAGTCGCCATGGTTTTGGGAATTTTTAGCATGCGGGGATATTGTAGCAGAAATAGAGGAGCATAAACAAGTTTGTTTATATTTTCTTTCTTCTTCTGAATATTCTCCAAACAATTCTAAGTAGAATATAAACTAAGAGGAGAATCAGGAGGTATATCACTATTTTATTTTCCAAAGTTAAAGCGAGGATAGACAAGGCGGCAAGTTTAATATGAAGCAAAATTTTATCTGGCGGTGGGGCATCGCTTGCTTGATTTTCAGCTCCATAGGCATCCGGTATTACTGTGCCATCTGTAATTTTTGTGATAGGTTTTTCACTCTTTTTGGCTGCTGCTGTTTCCTTATTTGAAGCGGGTATGGAAAGTAGGGCAAGATCCGTCTGTTCTTTTTCTTTCAATATATTTTCGTCAATTTCTTTGAGCTCTGATTTAATTTCGTCGCGGGCTTGCTCCACTTTTTGTAGAAGGTTCTCGGTGTAGCTGTCTAAAGGTTCGATGATGCTCTCTAGGAGAGACAGAGATTCTTTTTTAGTTTCTGTTGCCGAGGGTAGCGGTGTCGTGTCTTTTTTGTCTCCAATTCCGTCACGGTCGGTGTCGGCGTGAGTCGGATCAGTGCCTAGTTTTTCTTCTTCTTCATTGCTCAAGCCGTCGTTGTCAATATCGGGGTCTACTTTGTCGCCGAGCTGGTCTTTGTCGGTGTCTGCATCGGCAAAAATCGTTTCGGCTTTAGACTCGCGGGTAGTTACTTCGATTTTTTCCGGAGGTTTGCCGACTTCCGAACGGCTAGCCTCGATAATTTTTGCCGAGATGGAATTGTTGCCATATGGGACTTTCCAATCAATCCATGTTTCGACTAAATGACCATTAATAGCTGAGAAGTTAGTCTTGCCGATAGAAATATCATTGTTGAAAAATTCCACATTACCTGTGATGTCGCCCTTGGAATTGTTTTGAAAAGCGGTGTAAATACGGATAGTTTCGCCTGCAAAAAAAGGAACTTTGGAATACCACAGACCGCTCACAAATCCAGCGTTGTAGGCAGTAGCCGCCAAAGATATTTGTAAGGGTAGACAGATGACGACGAGGACGATGATAAATAGTGCTAATTTATTTTTCATAATTTTTTTGCGGTGATGTATTAGCCTTTGCGCGAACCCACTTCGCACGCGCGGAGCGCGTGGTGACTTGAAACTGCCTCGTACGCTCCGATTGCGTGGTGATACGAACCAGTGCGCCTCGGACACGCTCGCGGACTCGCGTGTGCAAAAACCAAAA
>CALRHG010000009.1 GCA_943359365.1 Candidatus Nomurabacteria bacterium
GCTGGGGGATTAGGATTCGAACCTAAATAGTGGGATCCAAAATCCCAAGTCCTACCGTTAGACGATCCCCCAATGTATTATTTATTTTTAATTTTCAAAACTTCTTGAAAAATTCCCTCAGACCAACTGGCAATTTTTCTAACTAAATCCGAACTCTGTCTTACCCTAATTTTCAACACCCCATGATACTTTTCCCCAACATTTTTCCGATTAGTTTTTTTAATTTTACTTCTTTTAAAATAAACTTTTGAAAAATTACTGACCGAAAAGCCTGTTGTTTTTGACCAAAATCGCCTTACTTCATCTAGCCTTTCTCTATGACTTTCGTGAAGCGTTATTTCGAATGTTATCATATTCTTCGGGATTTTGCATATTATATCAAGCCATTTCAGGAACAGGATTACCATCTTTGGATCCATGTTCGAAAAGGCAACTTGGGACCCTGGACGATATTCTTTTTCTTTTGTTCCCTCAGCCCAGTAAAGACAAACGCCGATTAGGAAAAATTCATATTCAGACAAACTTCTTATTTTAGATTTTGCTTCTAGGAAAATCTTTTGTTGTTTTTCAATTCTCTGTTTCTTTTTAGCCTGTCCGCCACGAAGAGATGCCAGTCTTTTGGCTTCTGTAAATTTCCGATTTTCTGCTACAGAAAGTTTTGCTTCTTTGAGCCAAATGCCTAGCGTTGATTTGGCAACCGGAATAGTCCTCAAAATATCGGAGTAAGTCTTTCCCTGTTTGCGCAAAGCGATAGCATTTACTTTTTCTTCGGTCTTTCTTATCATAGGTAGGACATTGGTATTGTAACATGCTACCTAGTCCTGAATCAATAGAGAGACCCAGATATTATTTTTCCCGCAAAAATTCTTTGGCTTCTTCCGCCTTCTCTGCGCTCACATAAACTCCGTACGGAATATCCTGCGGAGTAAGCCATGAACCGTTTAACGGAGAATTATTGTTAATTGGATTAATTCTTGATTCAATACCGACACTCTCTAAATTGCCTTTTATTATAGACGCTTCCATTTCGTTTCTAGCTGAATATATTTGTATAAAACTCATAATATTTCTAATCTTTACTTAAAATTTTTACTAGCGCAAGCTCAAGGGGCAGCTCGGCTATAAATGCGTTATCTATATTTTGATAGGCTTCAAGCAGAGTTGCGAGTGTCGGAGAGCGCAGCATTCCTACTGTGTCTGATTTAACTAGCCCTTGCAGGAATTCCAGATCAGTTTCCGACAAGTCCCCTGCCATTTCTTCTTTAAGCTTCGGCGCATAGCGCAGGATTATTGCCATGCGGAATTTGGTGACTATGAGTTTTAAATATAATTTCATGTCTAAATTTTCTTCGGAGGCTTTTCGGACAGCAGAAATCCCCTTTTCTATATCTTTCTCTGCAATCGCGGAAATAAAATCATTCACAAGAATCGTCTTCGGCGCGCCGGTAATTTTTTCTACATCTTCCCTTTTGATCTTCTTGCTTTTAGTAAAGTTCACAACCTTTTGCAACTCTCCCAAAGCATCGCGGAAAGAACCATCCGCCAAGATAGCCAAAAGTTCTGCTGAGCCGCCGTCTAATTCAAAGCCTTCTTCTTTGGCGACATCGATCAGCATTTTCTTACAGATGGTATCTGTTGCTTTTTTGAAAGTAAAAACTTGGCAACGGGAGATAATTGTTTCCGGAACTTTTTGCAGTTCAGTCGTAGCTAAAATGAAAATAACATGTTTCGGCGGCTCTTCTAGAGTTTTCAGGAGCGCTCCCCATGCGTCCTTCGAGAGCATGTGCACTTCGTCAATAATGTACACTTTGTATTTTGAATCGAAAGGCAGGACTCGCACGCCGTCGCGAAGGAGTTTGATGTCTTCGATTCCTCTGTTTGACGCA
Organism: Candidatus Nomurabacteria bacterium; assembly: GCA_943359365.1. Taxonomy (GTDB): domain Bacteria; phylum Patescibacteriota; class Minisyncoccia; order Phycocordibacterales; family UBA9973; genus UBA9973. The sequence goes on from CALRHG010000009.1 coordinate 1,887, forward strand.
GCGTCTATTTCATACAAGTCATTCACAGATACGCCGATTTCAGTGGCGAAAATTCGAGCGACAGAAGTTTTACCCGTGCCGCGGGTGCCGACAAAAAGGTACGCATGTGAAACTTTGCTCGTCTCAATCGAGCTCTCCAAAACATCCACAATATGATCCTGCCCAAGGACTTCCTTGAAACTTTTTGGTCGATATTTTCGATACAAAGCTAAATCGTGCATAAGTTGGATTATACCAATTAAATATAGATAATCAAAAAAGTGAAGACGACCTGAGTAGACAATGCCACTCAGGTCGTTCTTAACTAGCTAGGATTTCCTGCTAGCCTAGGATTTGTTCCACTTTTTATCCTTTTTGGCTCGTTTCAGCGAAGCGAGCAATTTTTCTGGTGGCGTTTAGCTCACATTCTTGATCTTCGCAGAAAGCAATACGCATCTTTCCATAAAACATGACATAAGAAGCTTTTTTCCCTTTTCTGCAACATGCATCATGGATTTTTACCAACATACCATCATTAGGAGTTGGCTTCTCAATATTTATTACTTGCGGCATAGTTTTTTCCTTTTTTTAGTTTAGCGATCAACTTCGGATAGACTATACCACAAAATAATTTCTGACGTCAAATTTGGCTCAAAAAATCATTAACTATGCTTTCCACTTGCGCCGCATTTTCTGTCTCCATTAATTTCATGCGCAGTTCTTTCGCCCCCTCGAAGCCATTGCAGTATGCCTTGTAATGCTTTTTCATAATGGCGAAGTTTTTATGCCCTCCCAGCATTTTTTCAAAAAGTTTCGTGTGTTCTACCATGACTTCTAGTTTCTCTTTGATTGAAGGTTGCTTGCCGGTAAATAGCCACGGATTCCCAAATACTGCCCTACCTAGCATTACTCCATCGCAACCTGAATCTTTTACTTTCTTTCCCCCATCTTCTAAATTTAATGCGTCCCCATTTCCTAGAATTAAAATATTTTTATTTATGCCGTCTCGAATCTCGACAATCCTTTTCATCAGGTCCCAATGCGCCGGGACATCTGACATTTCTTTGCGTGTGCGCAAGTGGACTGTAAGCGCTGCAATATTTTCGGACAAAAGTTCCGGAATCCAGGTTTCCATTTCATTTTTGTTGTAACCTATGCGAGTTTTCACAGAAACCGGCAATCCGCCCCCACCTTCTATCGCCGCGCGGATTACTTCACGCGCAAGCTTCGGATTTTTAATCATGCCTGCCCCGGCGCATTGCTTTTCGATAGTTTTGTCCGGACAGCCCATGTTTATGTCTATGCCATCGAAGCCGAGTTCTTTGCAGAGTGCGGCCGCCGTTTTTATATTTTCCGGCTTCCCGCCGAATATCTGCGCCACTATCGGTCGTTCATTTCCAGAATATATAAAATCAATTAAAAGTTTTTCTCGCGCCACTGGGTGCGCAAGTCCGTCGGCGGAAACAAATTCCGTCCAGAAAATGTCCGGTTTGCCGTACTTGGCAATAATCTGCCTGAAAGCGCAGTCGGTAACATCTGCCATTGGAGCCAAGCAGAAAATAGGCTTTTTTAATTTTCCCCAAAATCCTGAACTGCTCATTTGAATTTGTATACTACCTTATTACCAAACCGCAAATCAATATAAAGCAGAGAAGAATATTTGGCTTTAAAATTTGTTAAGAGAGGTTCTGTATTGAGCGCCACTTCCAGATTTTCCATTACGTCTTTAAAATCATCGCCGGATTTGAAAATTATATAAGGATCCGTGAACGAAGAATTTTTGGAAGGAAGAAAGATTTTAATATCACCATTTTTCTCTGCGTATAATGCATTAGGTTTTAGCCCCATCGTTTCGAGCGTTTTTTTGAAAGAAATTAACTTCTCAAAATCTAGCTCGGAGATAGTGACGCCATAAAATTTAAAATAAACTTCTCCGGAAAAATACGGTGCTTCATCAAAGATAAATCCGGTTTCATCCAGGAAAGAACATTTTGGCTTTTCTGTGCTGTCCGCTACCGGCGGAGTATCTCCACACCATATATATGAGGCTGTTCGTTCCGTGACAGAAATCTCCAGAGCCCCCTCGCTTTTTAAAGAAACATTCACATCTTCAAGCCGCTTGAATTTTTCCTGAATTTCTTTTCGGATATTATTTTTTGGATAAAATAATATGTTTGTCCTAGGGAAAAGCCAGATATATTTTCCAGAAAGCTCTTTTTTTGCGACAGTCTCAATTTCTTCAGCTTCCACGACTTTATTGCCGTTTACTTTTATTTGACTGATGTTTAAACTGGGAATGCGCGAAGCATAAATGAGGCCGCCAAAAACAAGGGCGAGAGCAATGAGAGATAGAATAATTTTATTTAAAATAACTCTCCGTCTCCCCTTTTTTAATTCCAAAATCCGCGGAGAATGTAATACGTCTTTTTTCTTCATGTTTTAAGATATGAATTCTTTCCCTCCCATATACTTTTTCAAAACTTCCGGGATTTTTACGGAGCCGTCGGCTTGCTGGTAGTTTTCAATGATCGCAATCAATGTGCGCCCGATGGCGACGACTGTCGCATCGTTCATGTGCACTGGTTCAATCTTGCCGTCGGCTCGGCGCACGCGAGTATTTAGGCGGCGAGACTGAAAGCCTCCCGTCGAATCTGCGCTATGAGTTTCCCTGTATTTATCTTGTCCTGGCATCCATGTCTCTAGGTCGATTTGCCTGTTGTCTGGGAAACCCATGTCTCCTGTACAGACTGCTAGTACCTGATATGGGAGCCTTAAAAGCTGTAAGACATGCTCCTGAATCGCGACTAAGAAATTTTGTTCTTGCATAGAATTTTCCGGCAAAGAAAAAACTTCCATCTCTAATTTATCGAATTGGTGCTGGCGCAGGATTCCGTTCGTATCTTTTCCCGCGGCTCCGGCTTCTCTTCTAAATGCCGTCGAATATCCGGCGTAGCGAATCGGCAAATCCTTTTCTTCAAAAATTTTATTCATGTGCATCGAGCCCAATGTGTGCTCGGCGCTTCCGATCAGCATCAAGTCGTCCTCCGGGAACATATAATGCTCAGGAGGGCTCATAAACCGGGCCATTTTTACCTGTACTAATGGTCGGACGAAAACTGGAGGAATCACCGGCAGAAAAACAGAAGGGGTTACAGAAATCCCGGCATCTTCGGCAATTTTTTTAAGCGTTTCCGGGTTTGTCAAAATTTCCAGACACATCTGGATCAAAGCAAACTGCATCAAAACTAAATCGCCTTTTAAATACGCATATCGAGAACCGGAAACTTCTCCAGCCGTGTCTGTGTCGATAATATTTAAAGCTTTTCCAATTTCGTAATGCTCTTTCGGCTTGAAAGAAAATTGAGGTTTTTCGCCCCAAGTTTTGATTACTTTGTTTCCGCTATCGTCCTTGCCTTCAGGTGTGTCCACAGACGGAATGTTCGGGATTTTGAGCATTAGCTTCTGCCACTCTTCGATAAGTTTTTTCAAAGTATCTTCTTTCCCTTTTATTTCTTCTTTCACCACGCGCATCTCCTCAATCAGCTGGATTTTCAGCGCCGGATCTTGGTCGCGAACAATATCATTGGAAACTTTGTTTACTTCTGCCCGCAAGTCTTCCACTTCTTTGAGAGTTTTTAAGCGTTCATCATCTAGGGCAATCAGCTTTTCGATATCAATCTCCACGCGCTTCCTCTCTGCCCCCGCTTGCACGATGTCTTTGTTTTCCCGAATAAACTTTATGTCTAACATGCACATATTGTATACTATATTGTATGAAAATTCAAAAACTTCTCAAAGATAAGTTCCCCAAGGCGCTTTTAGAAATCCCTCAGCCTCCGAAAGATTTATGGATAATCGGCGAACTGCCTCCTCCTGATTTAATCTATCTCTCTATTGTCGGCTCGCGTAAATTCACTTCTTATGGGCGCGAAGCTTGTGAAAAAATAATTGCGGGACTAAAAGGTTATCCAATTGTGATCGTTTCCGGCTTTGCTATGGGCATAGATACGATAGCGCATAAAAAAGCGATGCAGGCCGGACTCATCACCATAGTTTTCCCCGGCTCCGGTCTTTCTGACGAAGCGATTTATCCAAAGACAAATTTAAGACTTATGCAAGAAGTAGTCGACTCCGGCGGATGTTTGATTTCAGAATTCGAACCTGATTTCAAAGCCACTCAGTGGGGATTCCCGATGCGTAATAGATTGATGGCTGGGATTTCTAAAGCAGTCCTAATAATAGAAGCAGAAGAAAAATCTGGCACTCTTATAACCGCTCGACTAACGACAGAATACAACAGAGATTTGCTAGTTGTTCCCGGTTCAATTTTTTCTTCGAGTTCAAAAGGCACGAATAAATTATTGAAAGCTGGAGCAACTCCGATCACCTGCGCTGAAGATGTTTTGGAAGCATTAGGTTTCGAATTACCAAAAGACGAGGAGAAACAGAAAAGGCTTTTTGAAGATTTGTCGCCGGATGAAAAGAAAGTTGTGGATTTATTACGCGAGCCGATTGCAAGAGATGATTTAATAAGGGCAATAAAAATGCCGATCCCGACAGCGAATGCCTTGCTTTCAGTGATGGAAATAAAAGGGCTGATAAAAGAGGAATTTGGGGAAATAAAGTTAGCGTAGCGTCAACTTGCATTGAAAAAAGCGTTTGTTACAATATGGGCATGAAAAACATTAAATCAAAGTTGGAGTACATTTGGTTAGATGGTTATCAGCCGACTCAGAGTTTGCGTTCGAAGACTAAGGTCGTAGAGAATTTTAGCGGAGCGTTGAAGGATTGTCCGGCGTGGTCTTTTGACGGATCTTCCACTAGGCAGGCTCCAGGAGGCTCCTCAGACTGCATTTTGAAACCGGTGTTTATCTGCCCCGATCCGGCCCGCAAGGCTGGTTTTTTAGTTATGTGCGAGGTGTATGGAGCAAATGGCAAACCGCACGAGAGCAACGGCCGCGCGACCATCGAAGATGACGACAATGATTTCTGGTTTGGATTCGAACAGGAATACTTTTTGTGGGACACAGAAATAAACAAACCGCTTGGATTTCCGGCGCAAGGCTTCCCTGCTCCGCAGGGGCAGTATTATTGCTCAGTGGGCGCTTCCAATGCTTTCGGTAGAGTTATTATTGAAGAGCATCTGGATACTTGCCTCGAGGCCGGCATAAATATAGAAGGCATTAATGCCGAAGTCGCGACCGGCCAATGGGAATTCCAAGTTTTTGCCAAGGGCGCAAAAAGCGCCGGAGACCAGACATGGATTGCGAGATACTTCTTGGAAAGAATCGGAGAAAAATATGGCGTGGCTATAAATTGGCACTGCAAGCCTCTCGGCACAGACTCGGATTGGAACGGTTCCGGCATGCATGCAAACTTTTCAAATAGCCTATTGCGTAAAGCCGGCAAGAAAGAAACATTCGAAAAAGTCTGCAAGGCTTTTGGTCCTGTCGTCAAAGAACACATTGCAGTCTATGGCGCGGACAATCATCTTCGTTTGACCGGAAAGCATGAGACGCAGTCTCTAGATAAGTTTTCTTTCGGTGTTTCGGACCGAGGCGCATCTATCAGAATCCCGATTGGCACTGTGGAAAACGGCTGGAAGGGCTGGCTCGAAGACCGCCGACCGAATTCTGCTGCTGATCCATACAAAGTCGCCGCTCGAATCATCAAAACTGTAAAAAAGGTTAAGGCGTAATTTTCTCAAAATTTGCATTGGAATTATATTTCATGTAATACTTAGCAATCATGAAATTATTAATTGTTGAGTCTCCATCAAAAGCGAAGACGATCGAGAAATATTTGGACGGCGCTTTTACTGTGCGCGCATCCGTCGGGCATGTGCGCGATTTGCCAAAATCAAATAAAATTGCCATTGATATAGAAGCTGGTTTCGTGCCTCATTATGAAATTTCCAAAGGTAAAGAAAAAGTTGTGCACGAACTGCAGGGGCTTGCAGAGAAAGCGAGCGAAATAGTTCTGGCGACTGACCCTGACCGCGAAGGAGAAGCTATTGCTTGGCACATAGAGACGCTTTTGAAACAGGATAAGAAAGTGAAGGCTCCGATAGAAAGAGTGACTTTCCATGAAATCACCAAAGAAGCAGTCGAGGAAGCATTAAAGAGTCCTCGAAAAATTGACACTGCTTTACGGAAAGCTCAAGAAGCCCGCAGGGTGCTTGACCGCCTCGTTGGTTACGATCTCTCCGGTCTCATTTGGAAAAAAGTGCGCTACGGACTTTCGGCTGGACGCGTGCAATCCCCTGCGCTTCGCATAATTATGGAGCGAGAGCGAGAAATTCGCGCTTTTATTCCGGAAAAGTTTTGGAAAATTTCAGGTTTATTCGAAACGAAAAAATTAGAGAAAATTATTCTTACTTGTTCCGAAGAACCAAGAGATGAAAAATTAGTTAAAGAAATAATTGATGCGGGTAATACGGGCTCATGGATTGTAAGTGAAGTAAAAGAATCTGAACAGAAACGTTCGCCTCGTGCGCCTTTCACCACTTCCACTTTGCAGCAGACGGCGAGCTCACGTTTGGGCTATTCCCCTTCGCGCACGATGCAAATAGCTCAGAAGCTCTACGAGGCGGGACACATCACATATATGCGTACTGACAGCACGAATTTAGGAGCGGCCGCGCAAGGGCAAATTTTGTCATTTATAGAAAAAAAATACGGCAAAGAATACGCGCAGGCAAATGTTTATAAAACTAAATCCAAGAATGCGCAAGAGGCGCATGAAGCTATCCGACCGACACATATAGAAAATATGATTGCCGGTAGTGAAGACCAAGACAAACTTTACAGATTGATCTGGGAGCGCGCTGTGTCCTCGCAGATGACTGACGCGAAATTGCTCAAGACAAAAATTTCAGCGCTTATTAAAGGACACGAAAAATTGCCGGACTTTGGGGCGACCGGTTCACGATTGCTCTTTCCGGGCTGGCTCAAAGTAGACAGCGACGCTCGGGGCGATGACGTCGAACTGCCTAAATGCGTAGTCGGCGAGCCGCTCAAACTCTTGAACTTGATCAATGAAGAAAAATTTACCGAACCGCCTGGCAGATATAGTGAAGCGGGCTTGGTCAAAGAGCTCGAAGCTCGAGGCATAGGCCGGCCTTCGACTTATGCGTCTATCATGAAGACAATTGAAGAGCGGGGCTATGTGAACAAAGAAGGCAAGACATTATTCCCCACTGATGTCGGCGAAGTTGTGTCCGACTTTTTGGAAAAACATTTCATGAATTATATTTCCGACAGCTTTACGGCAACCATGGAAGACGAACTCGATGAAATTTCTCGCGGCGAGCGCGAATATGAAAAAACTCTGAAAGATTTTTATGGGCCATTCTTGAAAGATGTGAAGTCTAAAGAAAAATTAGAAAAAGCTACAAACCTAGGCGTTGCACCGGAAAATATCAAGTGTCCTAAGTGCGGCAGTTCGATGATCATCAAGCTTTCACGCGGAGGGAAATTCTATTCCTGCTCAAAATATCCGGACTGCGATGGAGCATTGATGCTCGACGGCACAGAACTCAAGGGGCCGAAAGAAACCGGAGAGATGTGTCCGGAATGCGGAGAGAAAAAAGGTAAGTCCGGCGGAGGCAAGCTAGTAGTTCGCGAACGCCGAGATGGCACCGGCACATTTATTTCCTGTTCGCGCTATCCAAAATGTAAATTTATTAAATCAGATGAAGCGGATCAAGCTAAAAAAAGGACCGGTGTGCTCTGCCCTACTTGTAAAACTGGAGATGTCTCTGAGCGCCGCGGACGATTTGGTATTTTTTATTCCTGCTCTAATTATCCAAAATGCAAATTTGCGATAAAAGCCAAACCAACTGGAAATATTTGCAAAGAATGCGGATCACTAATGATGGAAGGCACAAAAACCATACCTGAAAGGTGCAGTAGTAAGTCTTGCAAAATGCACAATCCCCACAAACTCGCAAAAATCGACCCCGTTTAGAGGCAGAGGGTCGCTGCGAGCCCTCGCGGCCTCTAACGGGGTCGAAGCATGGAATTGTAGTATAATTACATTATGTCAAACGTTCGGGAAATATTAGACTTAACAAAAGGATTGAATGAGGTGGACGAAGCTCTAATTAAGAAAGCTTATGATTTTAGCGAGCGGGTGCACCAGGGGCAAAAAAGAGCGAGCGGCGATCCGTATTTTACGCACCTAGTAGAAACTGCAAAGATTTTGGGCTCCCTCGAAATGGACGCGCAAACCATTGCCGGCGGACTTTTGCATGATGTCTTGGAAAACACTGAAGTCACAGAAAAAGAACTGGAAGAAAAATTCGGATCGGAAGTGCTTTTTCTGGTGAATGGAGTTACAAATTTGGGAACTTTAAAATACCGAGGGCGCGAAAGGCATGTAGAGAGCCTAAGAAAGTTTTTCGTAGCGATGGCGAGCGACTTGCGCGTCGTTATAATTAAATTCTCAGACCGCCTGCATAATCTAAGAACTCTGCAATATCTGCGTGAAGATAAAAGGAAAAGAATTGCCATGGAATCTCTGGAAGTTTATGCGCAGCTCGCAAACAGGCTGGGTATGGGAAGGATGAGAGGAGAATTGGAAGATGCCGCCTTCCCTTTCGCCTTCCCGAAGGAAAATGCGCAGATAGAAGAAATAATAAAAGAAAAAAAAGATTTATATCAGAAAAATTTGTCTGAAGTAAAAAAAGAACTCGAAAAAGAATTAGGCAAGGGCAAGCACGAAGTGCTTGAAATGAATTATCGTATTAAGCATAAATATAGTCTGTGGAAAAAACTTATCAAGCGCGAAATGAATATCGAAAAAGTCTATGACATAGTGGCTCTGCGTGTTGTCGTGACAAGTATTGAAGAATGTTATCGAGTTTTGGGCTTAATTCATTCTATTTGGAAACCTCTGCCCGGCCGAATCAAAGATTATGTAGCTACGCCGAAACCAAACGGCTATCGTTCTATCCACACTACTATTTTCACCGGAGATGGAGGAATCGCCGAAATTCAAATAAGAACAAAAGAAATGCAGCAAGAAGCGGCTTTTGGTGTCGCGGCGTATTTTGCATATAAAGAGCAAAGCGGAAGAGCAAAAAGAGACGATAAATTTAAATTTCAATGGCTAGAGGAACTGAAAGGTTTAAATTATACTCCGAGGGAGTCTAATAAGTTCATGGAGAATCTTAAAACAGACTTTTTTAGTGATCGCATTTTTATTTTTACACCAGAAGGAGACATTGTAGACTTGCCGGAAGATTCCAGCCCGATAGATTTCGCTTATGCGATACACTCAGATATCGGGCACCACCTTGCCGGGGTAAAAATTAACGGAAAAATGTCCTCTATTTTTTCAAAACTAAAAAATAAAGATATTGTGGAGATACTAAAAAAAGATACCGCTAGGCCTTCCGGCAAATGGCTGGCAAATGCCAAAACCACTCTCGCCAAAAGGCACATCCGATCATATTTGGAAAAACATAGCCTGCTTTCCCGATTGAAATCTTTCCGGAAGAGTCGATAAAATAGAAAAGGACCGGCGGGAAGCGCACTGCGTCCCTTTCCGGCCCCTATTCGATTTTTTCTTCTGCTTTTGATTCTCGTTTCAAAACAAGGATTTTGACTTGCCCCTTGATTGCTTTTTTACCGTTAACTATGGAGGCGCATGCAAGCGTCACAAATCCTCTCCGAGGTTCGAGTTCAACAATTTCAAACTGACTTGTCACTGTCGAACCGACAGGAACAGGTCGGAGGAAATCGAGCTCCATAGACCGAACTATCGAACCCGGTAATTCTTTGCTGACTAAACCGGAGATGAGTGAGCCCATTAATCCGCCATGCACAATGCAAACTTTGAACATTGTCTTTGCAGCGTGTTCAGGGTCTAGGTGAACGGGATTATGGTCTCCACTAACCTCTGCAAACGCCCTGACATTATCGGCCGTAATAGTTTTGACAGTTTGGGCAGATTGACCCAATTGTAGATCTTCGAACATTTTCATTTGTACGGGGCCCTTTCAAAACCCCAAGAACCGACTGTTTGGGTTTAATCTACAATTTTTTAGAAATTTGTCAAACGCTAAAATTGGAGATGTTGTAGAGCGCGGCGTCGTCTTGTTTTACTTCTTCTTTTGATCTGTCGTCTATCGGTGCTTCTGTGGCAGTCTCAGCTCCTAAAGTGCTTTCTCCAGCGGTTGAACCGCTGGGAGCCATTTCTGTCTGGGCTATGTGTTTCTCCATCATTTCGGTCGGCTTCTTTTCTACATTCGATTTAGTTATCGAATCCAAAATTGCTCTCAAGTCTTCTGTAGAAAAATAATCTATTTTAATTTGCCCGCCGAGTTCTTTTCGGTCTATGTGCACGCGGGTGCCGAGTTTTTCTTGGAATTCTTCTTCGAGTTCAATGATTTCCGGATCCGGCATGAACTCTTTCTTGCGCACGCGGTCGTATGCAATTTTTCGCGCCAGCCTCTCCGCTTCGCGCACTGTGATTTTTTTGTAAACAATTTCTTTAAATAGCACCATCTGCTCTTCCGGATGGTCGGCGAGCATCAGTATCGGACGAGTGTGGCCTTCGGTAATCTTGCCTTCGGACAAACCGTTTAAAATTTCTTCCGGCAAAGTCAAAATACGCAAAGAGTTGGAAACGTATTCCCTGCTTCGGCCCATTTTCTTGGCGACTTCATTGTGCGTGAATTTAAATTCAGCCACAAGTCGGAAAAAGGCGCGAGCGCGGTCTACCACATTCAAATCTTCACGCTGCAAATTTTCTATAATCGCGAGCTCAAGCTTCATGATGGCGGTGTCTCCTTCGCGGATGATTACGGGCACTTGCGAAACTCCGGCTTTAATCGATGCGCGGAGCCTGCGCTCTCCCGCGATGAGTTCGTATTCAGTAACCAGCCCTCCGCCTTCTTTTTCTTTTTCTACGCGGGAAACAGTGAGAGGCTGGAGTACGCCGTATTGCTTTATAGAGTCTGCCAAATCCTGCAAGCGGGCTTCGTCAAAATCCCGTCTAGGCTGGTATGGATTCGGCTTGATTTTGTCTGTGTCAATCCAGAAAATTGAGTTGGAATAAATATTGGACATGGATTGATTTTAACACAAAAGTTTAGTAAAGTATAAATGTGGAAAAAGCCCAGGTGGCGGAATTGGTAGACGCGATAGACTCAAAATCTATTGATGGCAACATCATGAGAGTTCGATTCTCTCCCTGGGCACTAAGAGAGACGTTCGTGAAATTAGAAATAAGGGGCGAGTTTTCAGAATGAAAACTCGCGCTAGGTAGCCCGCTTCCGCCCTTTGCGGAAGCGACAAAATCCCAAAGTTCCCCCAGTGTATGGAAAATTCTCAAACCAAAACTAAATGTGTTCTCTATGCGAGAAAAAGCACAGAGGAAGATGATAAACAAGTAATGAGTATTGAAGCTCAATTGTTTGAACTAGAAGAATATGCGCATAGAGAACGCATACAAATCGTAAAAGTATTTACGGAGGCGAAAAGCGCAAAGAAGCCCGGGCGAGAAGAGTTTGCAAAAATGATTAAGTATATTGAAGAGAGCAAAGAGCCAATCGGTATCCTCGGATGGCACCCGGATCGTCTCGCCCGGAATTCTGTTGATGGCGGAAAAATTATTTACTTGGTGGACATCAACAAAATTGCTTCTTTACGCTTTCCGCAGTTTTGGTTTGAGCCAACTCCGCAAGGCAAATTCATGTTGCAAGTGGCTTTCGGACAATCCAAATATTTTTCTGACAACCTTGTGGAAAATGTGAAACGTGGAATCCGCCAAAAAATCCGCCGTGGCGAATGGTTAACGCTCGCTCCGATGGGCTATGTCAATAATTTTAAAACTCACAACATTGAACCTGACCCTGTAAAATCTCGTGTTATCAAGCGAGCGTTTATTGCCTACGCTACTGGAAAATATACGCTCATTGAGTTAGCGGATTTTTTGGCAGACCACGGAGTTGTCCAGAAAAAAGGAACGCCATTTGCAAAATGTTCCGTCGTGAAGATGTTGACGAATAGGGCATATCTCGGTTTCGTTAAACATCGCGGAGAATGGCACGACGGAACATTTAAACCGATTCTTTCCCCGACACTGTTTGAAGCAGTCCAAAAGATTCTTTCGGCGAGGAGAAAACCACGAAAATCTAAAGTTCGTCATCCATTTCCATTTACTCAATTCATGAATTGTGGAGAATGTAGCTGTGCGATTACAGCTCAATATGCTACTAACCGATATGGTGTCACTTACACTTATTATCGTTGCACAAAGAAAAATGGAAATTGCGCACAGCCATACATTCAGCAAAATCTCCTCGCCGAAAAAATACAAAAACTGCTTCAATCAGTGTCGCTTCCCCGTGAAGAAATTGAAAATATGGAAAAACAAATTGTTGAGTGGGAAAATGTATCAATTTCTTCACGGGGAAGTGTTGCCCAAAATCTTAAAACTAAACTTTCCATTACGAAGGAGAAGCTAGACAAACTTATTTCACTTTACCTTGACGGAGATATTGAAAGAGAAATATATTTAGAACAAAAAGATCTTCTCCTTCGCCAAAAAGCAAAAGTTTCGGAAAATTTAGAAGATTTTGGGCAACAGGGAAAGAATCGGCTCGAACCCTTGCGGAGTTTCGTTTTGTCCTTAAGAGAAGCCATGGAACTAGAAAAAACTTCCAATCATTTAGAATGGAAGAAGTTTTTTCAAAGTATCGGCTCTAACCCTTCTCTTAAGGACAAAACGGTTTCCATACACTGGGGGGAATTATGGGATTTTGTCGCTTCCGCAAAGGGCGGAAGCGGGCTACCTAGAGCGAGTTTTCATTCTGAAAACTCGCTCCCTATTTCTAATTTCACGAACGTCTCTCTTTGTGCGCGGGAGAGGACTTGAACCTCCACGCCTTTCGGCACACGCACCTCAAGCGTGCTTGGCTACCGTTACAACACCCGCGCGACTCTGTCAAGTCTTACCTATTGACTCCCCTACTATAGCCAACATTCTCTGAATTTTCAAGTATTTTCTTCGTAACCGTATACTGTTAGGAGAATGGTACATTCGCCTTAAAATCTTTAGACTGTCGCCCTTTGCGTATTTCAGGTTGTAGCAACTCCCTGAATATCCTGCGGTAGTAACGTGTCCGTGAACGCCGAGACGATATCGAATGTTCTCCCGAATCCAGTCAACGAATGTTCTGCTTGCAGAAGCGAACCCTAGGTAGAACATAAAACTGGCTTTCCATCTCTTATCCCAGTATGAGTAGGTGGAACCGTCACCATCAAAGACTCCCCGCAAGAAATCAAAGAAATACCTCTTTGGGATCTTTAAAGCGCCCAACGTCTTTGATTTTGCTGGAGTAAGACCAATACGAAGCAAAAACTCATAAAAAATCACATTCTTAAATTGCACCCTGAATGACATTTGCCCTCTCCCGTTGTATTTCTTTCCGATGAAAAGATTGAGACCGAGGCATTTTGAAAAGTTCTTTAGTTGCTCTTTGTCTTTAGAGGTGAGGTCAATCAAATTGGTATAGCGTGACATACATCCGTCGGTAGCAAGTAGTCCTATGGCGTATGCAAGATTTGCCGACCACGTTTCATCAACTATCTTTCTTGGCTTCGGTCCCGGCTGTGTAGAAACCTTTAAGTCCCTCCAGTGCATATAGGTAGTATACCTCAAGTATATAGCGTCTACCAATTGTGGATAGCTACATTCTATAACTAAAAACCCCGCTTGCGCGGGGTTTTGTTGGTTAGGCCTTGGTTTCTTCTTTTGAAACTTCCGCGACGGGGGGTGCTTTTTTCTCGCTTCGCTCGTGGCGCATCGCTTTCTTAATCTCCTTGGTCGCCTTATCTCGAATGTGATAGAGCTTGGCGCGACGAACCTTGGCGCGCTTCAAAATCTCAATTTTATCAATCGTGGGAGAAAAGAGGGGAAAAATACGTTCCACTCCTACCCCGTCAATCACTTTGCGTACGGTAAAGGTACCACCTGCTTCACCTCCGTGCTTTCGCGCAAGTACGAGCCCTTCAAAGGCTTGCAAACGGCTCTTTTCCTTAACCTTGTCCTTTTCCACGACTCGGTCGGTAATCTTCTGCCATACGCGGACAGTGTCCCCCGCCCTTAGGCCGAGGTTCTTTCGCTCTTCAATATTTACGGACGAAATCGTGATTGGCATAGAACGGCACTTTACCAAAGAGAAAGGGAAAAGTAAAGTGCCGAAAATACTAAACTCTAAATCCTAAATACTAAACAAAACCCGAAAAATTAAATATCAAAAGATGGCTAGAGTGAGTTTAGAGTTTGTGATTTAGAATTTGTTTAGGATTTAGCTTTTCGGATTTAGATTTTGAAAGATTTTAAGGCCCTCTTAAAATCTGCCGGGTAGGGCGCTTCCACGGTAATACGCTTCCCCCTCTGCCCCGACACATTGCTGGGCAAGAAAAAAGAGATGGCTTTTGAATGAAGAGCTAGGCGAGTGAACCCAAGTGCAGGCTCACGGTTCGGGGCATAGAGCCTATCCGACACAATCGGATAGTTAACAGCTTTGAGGTGCACACGCAGTTGATGCGTACGCCCGGTGCGAGGCGAGAGCTCTACAAAAGTGTACTCGTCTTTTCCCTCCCGTCCCGCCTTCGGACTCATACGACTAAGTACTCGGTACTCGGTAACTGCCTCTCGCTCTTCCCCTTTGCGCCCGCGTGTCGCGGACCAGAGCACAGGGTTTGCGCGACTACGAGAAATGGGACGGTCAATAAGGCCGTCGTTGTGCTTCATCCTGCCGTACACAAACGCATGATAGGTTTTGTGCACTTCCTGTTTCTTAAACTGATGCTTGAACGAATAGAAGGCTTCCTGATTCTTGGCGATAATGAGTACTCCTGACGTCTCGCGGTCAAGGCGATGCACAATGCCCGGACGCAAGTTGGCAGAATCCTCTGCCGAATTTTGAATTTTGAATTCTGAATTATGGGACTTTTCTTCCTTCCCTACTTCATACTTCTTACTTCCTACTTCATTTTTATCCCCTACCCCCTTAATTTTCGGGTAGTTTTTAAGAATCCACTCAACCACGGTCGGCTCTTTGATTCGACCGTCGGAGTGCACGATAAGGCCAGCTGGTTTGTTTATCACCAGCACATCCTTATTTTCATAGAGTACGGTAATGAGCGACTTTGCGGAGGAACTTCTCTTTTTAGGTTTGTCCTTAGCTTTGGTTTTTGTCTTTGTTTCTTTTTTCATATTTCATAATTCATATTTCACGCTTCATCTTCTCTACCGACCCATTCGCCTCTCCCGTGAAGCGAACTCTGCTAGAATAGCCTGAAACTCGCTTTTAGAGAAATCGGGAAGAAGTGTGTCCACAAAAAAGAGCTCACTGTACACGCTCTGCCAAGTGAGAAATCCGGAGAGACGTTTCTCTCCACCGGTACGAATAATGAGGTCAGGGTCGGGCAGACCAGAGCTCCACAGATACGAGGAGAACTCTGCTTCAGTGATATCATTTTTACCTTCCTTCACCGCCCGTTTTACCGCTTGCACAACATCGGCCCGCCCTCCATAGGAGAGCGCGAGTACGAGTGTTGGACCGGAGAGACCGGCTGTTTCTTCCTCCGCCCTGTCCATAAGCCCCTGGAGATCGGTAGAGAAGCGAGACCGCTCACCTATACAGCGAACTCTGATACCCTCTTTCTTTAACTCGGCAAGCTTGGTGGTGAGTATCTCCTTAAATAAGCCCATGAGATAGGAAACTTCTTCCACCTTACGATTCCAGTTCTCGGTTGAGAAAGCGTAGACAATCACAAAGGGTATCTGCTCCTCTTTGGCCCACCCCATAATATCCTTCACCTTCTCATATCCACGACGATGACCCTCAAGAGTAGGTAACCCGTGAGCTTTTGCCCACCGTCTATTACCGTCAAGAATAATGCCGATGCACTGGGGAGACGTAGTATGAAGCATGAATTATGAATGATGAACTATGAATTATGAATCAAAGGTGATCAAAGAAACTGCGATACCGAATTTGGAAATCGTTGAACTCATCGGTAGCATCACTCCAGACTTCATCAATTCGTTCAACTTTGGAAAACAGCGAGCCGATAGGGAGTCGTGAGAGAAACTCTCGAAGCACCACTTCTTCCCCTTCCGCAATGATTTGCACCGTCCCGTCAGGCTGGTTTTGGACGAAGCCAAAAAGCTTGAGTGCTCGCGCAGAGCGACGCGTAGCGTCCCGATACATTACCCCCTGCACTCTTCCGTGAACGGTACACATGAGTCGCTTTCGCATAGGTCGATTTTTACATACTATTTGAAAATTGACCAATCGTAAGGTACAGTACCCCTATGCGCGATTAGCTCAGTTGGTTAGAGCATCTCATTTACACTGAGAGGGTCGCAGGTTCGAATCCTGCATCGCGCACCAAAACGGAACCAATTGGTTTCGAACGAACTAAGGAGTGGGCGGCGCAAAG
>CALRHG010000010.1 GCA_943359365.1 Candidatus Nomurabacteria bacterium
GCAAACCTCTTTTCTTAGTATTAAATGAACCGCAATTCGGACACTTTTTGTGTTTTTTTAGTCATGGTAGCTAAAATTTAGCACTTCTAGCTATATACAGCAATGATGAAATGGTCAAAACAGGCCGTTGTTTTTGTACCTTATGCCAAATGCATCCACCTCCCTCCGACCCAAGGTCGGAGTACTCCTCAAGAGGAGAATTTAAAAACTATGCGCGACCGATGGGTGCTGACCCCACGACCTCCGCCGTGACAGGGCGGCGTTCTACCGTTGAACTACGGCCGCAATATCTCCATTATACATATTTTTTTATAATTTCAAAACCGATTTTGTTTAGTGTGTCGGCACCAGGAGTTGCACCTGGGACCTGCACTTTATGAGTGTGCCGCTCTAACTACCTGAGCTATGCCGACATAATGAGAAATATAGCAGAAAATGCCTAAAAATAAAAGGCTTATGTATTTGAAATATGTTCCAAAGCACCTAGAATTTTATTCCTCAAGGCTGTACCCTTTCTTACTTTAACTCTCAAAATTCCTTTATATTTTTCCATATTTTTCATAGAGGCTTTTTTAAGATTCGTTTTTATAAATGTAGTCTTTGAAAATTGATTATCTTTAACATTAAGAAAATTTATCCAGAAGTTTTGGATATTACTTTCTTCTTTTCTGAAGAATTCATTTAGAGTGAGACGAAATATAAGAGAATCTTTTTCAACATTCCATAATTTTAACCATTTAAAATAGAAACGGATCATATAAGGATTACTATTCGTGAACCCAAGTTCCCCATTTTCATACTTATATCCTTCTCCCCAATACAACCCTAACCCTATCATTAGGATATCCCTATGTGATAAATCACCCAATTCTTTAGCTCCTGCTTGTTTTTGTAAAAAATGTCTTTCAATTCTTTCTTTACGTTTCGACTCCGAATACTTCAACAGCCCTTGGACAGACTTTGCTTTACCCATCGTCTTTATTTTACTTATTGCTGATTCTGTAAAAACAATATTTTTAAACCAAAAACTCAGAGTGGATTTTGCTATATGCAACTTCTTTGAAATATCCCCTAGGCTTGTGCCATTTTCGCGCATTTTCTTTGCTTTATCTTTTATCTCTGTATAGTACATAAGGTATATTATATACTATAATGTATACAAAAACAACTTGCATATAAACCAAAAATCTTATAGTATAATACGATAGCGGGATAGAGAAGAGGCATCTCGTAAGGCTCGACTGTATGGGCCCCCTCTTGGGAAACCTTGAGGTGCGCATTCGCCAAATTCGGAGAACTCCTACCTTGAAAAAGAAGGACAATTCCGAGCTAAATTCTTTGGCTTCAGCCAAAGATAAATGTGTAGAGACTAGATGGCGAACTCCTTAATCTTGAATTTTAAAGATAGGAGATGGTATAGTCCAGACCACAAATCCGCCAGAAGGCGGAGTAACGAAAGCTATAGTGGTAAAGCATAACCTTAAGACGGCCGTTCGATTCGGCCTCCCGCAACATGTCGTCCCGATGCCGAAGTTGTCTCTGCGCCTGCGGCACTGACAAGGTCTCAAAAATCGGCAGGGGAAGGCCTAAAGAAAGGCAACTTCAGGCACTGGGACGCTATATATACCCAAACTCCCGGAAAATTCCCTCGTACAGAGCAATCACTCTTTTCGCTTCGCGCTGAGAAAGCTCGAAAGAGGCGCCTTCGTGCGCTATTTTGTTTCTGATATTGTGCGCTTCCCAGGCCGAGGTCAGAGGCTTAAAATTATCCTGCGTCGCTGATTTTAATTTATCCCCCAAAGTTTCACCCGTAAACCCGAGCGTATGCATCAGGCCTTCCAGCATACTGTCAGCTTCGATAACTGCGAGCTTCCAATCGCTTTGATGCTGAGAAAAAATATGGCTCAAAGTTTTTACCCAGCGCGGATTTTTAGACACAGCGTCATTCTGCCTCATATTTTTTTCTCTTTCAGCCTGATGATGCGCGTATTCGGCAATCTCATGCTCTAAGTGCTTCTTTTCCTTCTTCCTGATTTCAAGCGTCCGGATCATAGAATACGAGATAATCGTCAGAAAAAATAAACCGACAATAAATAGAATAGTATGATAAACGGCTGTTATTTGAGAACCAGAACCCACGATAGATTCAAAAAGATTTTGAAAAAATGTATAGCCCTGATTGAATAAATAATCAGGATTCAGCCATTTTGAGCCCAAAACTGAATCTTCGAGAATCGGATTTTGATTTACTGGTATCGGGGTTGCCATATAGAGAGATTATAACAACAAACGAGGAGCATGAGCAAATTTATTTGCTTAATGTCCGAGTGTAGTTGTTATATGGTAATCCATATATCATAAAACCTCACCCCGTCTGCTGCTGCATCCACCCCTCTCCATTTGAGTACAAATGGAGAGGGGGCAGGGGTGAGGGGGTCTATCCCAAAAAATCCCCCTCAAATTTCTTCCCAACATCAAAAAGACTCTCCTCTCCCCCATGCGGCGCCATAAACTGAATGCCTAATGGGAGTTTTTTACCTGCCTGCGCAGGCAGGCTTTCTATATCCATAAAACCCGAGGGCAAAGAAATTGCCGGCACGCCGACGATGTTTGCCGTACAGGTAAAAATATCTACCAAGTACATAGAAAGCGGGTCACTTTTTTCCCCTATTTTCCAGGCAGGTATTGGGGAGGTCGGCGTCAATATCAAATCAATAGTAGAAAATAATTCTTTAAATTCTTGCTTAAGGGCTTCGCGGACTTTTTGCGCTTTGCCGTAATACGCATCATAATAACCTGCCGAAAGCACATACGCTCCAAGGAGAATTCTCCTTCTCGACTCCTTGCCAAAACCCGTGCCCCTAGAGAGCAGATAGTCTCCAAGTAAATTTTTGCCGTCTTTGTGCGCGCCGTATCGCACTCCGTCAAAACGCGCCAGATTAGTCGAGACTTCCGCGAAATTTATTATATAGTACAAAGCAAGGCAATTTGGTAGTTTTATATCTTTAATCTCATAGCCCAGACTTTCCAAATTTTTCACTGCCTGCTGGAAATTTTCTTTGACTTTCGGGTCAATCCCTTCCTGATTTATCAAATCCCACGGCACCCCAATTCTCTTCCCTTCTTTTCGCAAGGACCGTCCTTGCGAAAAATGCGAAGTACTGTCTAGCTTGTCTTCTCCTTTTATCGCATCAAATATAATCTGCGCATCCTCGACTGTCTTTGTAATAGGGCCAATGCAATCGAAAGACGAAGTCGCCGCCATGAGCCCAGAACGGGAGACAGCGCCATAAGTCGGCTTGAGTCCGACCACTCCGCAAAATGCTGAGGGTTCGCGGATTGAGCCGCCGGTATCTGAACCGAGAGCACACAGCGACATATCACTCGCTACACTCGCCGCCGAACCTCCGGAAGTTCCCCCGGAAACCCTGGCCGTATCGTGCGGATTTTTGGTTACACCGTATGCAGAATTTTCTGTCGATCCGCCCAGAGCAAACTCGTCCATATTCGTTCTACCCAGGAATACTGCGCCCTGTTCTTTTAATTTAGCAATAACTGTGGCATCATATGAAGCAACATAATTTTCTAGTATTTTAGAAGCCGAACTCGCAATTCTGCCTTTTATTAAAATATTATCCTTTATCGCTATCGGAATCCCAGTGAGAGCTTTAAGCTCTCCCTTTGCAATCATTGCGTCTGCCACTTTTGCCTGTTGTAGTACATCGTCAAAAACTTCCAGATAAGCATTTAGCTCTTTGTTTTTTTTCTTTATTTCATCTAAATAAGCTTGCGCTAATTCTACCGCAGAAAATTCTTTCTCATCCAGTTTTTTTCTTGCCTCTTTTATTGTGAGACTTTTTAAGTCAATCATTTTTATTACAGTATTTTTTTAACTTTCAAAAATCCATCTTGCGCGTCCGGAAATTGTTTCATGATTATTTCTTTTGAAAAATCTTGAGCTTCTGATGTGTCTTCTCTCCAGATGTTATATGTCAGTGCCGCAGGCGCAGAGTCAACATCGGCACTGGGACGCTCAATCTGCTTCACATACCCCAAAATATCCTGCATATCTTTGAGCAAGTCTCTTTTTTCTTCTTCTCCGAGCTCAATTCGCGTAAGCAAAGCGAGGTTTTCTACGTCTTTTATTTCCATATTTTGAGTATAGCAAAATCAAGCTAAAAACAAAATACAGCCCTCACCCCTTTCCCCTCTCCATAAAATTTTTATGGAGAGGGGCGGATGCAGCAGCAGACGGGGTGAGGTTAATTTCCGGTTAAGGCTCGTACCCTCTCCTCTACCGGCGGATGAGTGGCGAAAAATCCGCCGATTTTTCTGGTAAAACTTACCCCTTTCGGATCTGCAATATACAAGTGCGCGATAGCGCTCGACTGCTTATTCATCGGCTTGCTGTACTGCGAAATTTTTTTGAGAGCATTAGCCAGGCCCTCCGGATAGCGAGTCAGCAATGCTCCGGAAGCGTCCGCCAAAAATTCCCGCTTTCTGGAAATTGCCAATTGAATCAAAACCGCCGCAAACGGCGCCAAGATCGAGAGTACGATTCCGACAATCACCAGTGCGCCATGTTTGTTGTCGTTACTCCTGTGCCCTCCGAAAAATGCGCTGCGTATAAAAATATCTGAAATTATAGATACAAAGCCCACCAGCACGACGACGACAGTCGAAAGCAGCATGTCCCGATTGCCGATATGCGAAAGTTCGTGCGCGACTACTCCTTCCAATTCATTTTTGTCTAAAATTGCGAGAAGCCCGGTGGTAGCGCAGACTACCGCATGTTTTTTGTCTCGGCCGGTAGCAAACGCATTCGGCGCCGCATCCTCTACCACATAAACTTTCGGCATAGGCAATCCCGCAGTGATAGAAAGATTCTCTACGCTGGTATACAAGTCAAAATACTCTTCCCTCTTGGCCAGCTTGGCTCCGGCGAGACGGAGGACGATTTTATCGGAAAACCAGTAAGAAGCGACATTCATTATAATGCTGAAAATAACAAAGAAATAAAGAATGTTTGGATTATTATAATAAAGGCTGACAAACCAGCCGAGAGCGATGACAATGACAAAAAACAGAGACATAAGAATCCATGTTTTTGTGACGTTTTGTGATTGATGTGTGTAGAGTGTAGTCATTACTGCTTTGACTGCATTTTGCGATAGCTAGATATCACGGAATCAATATATGCTCCGCTGCAGCCGACAGATCGAATTTTGCTTTGGTCAAGATTGGTTTCTATGAAAACGCCGAGGGTTCCGTA
Source organism: Candidatus Nomurabacteria bacterium (assembly GCA_943359365.1). Lineage (GTDB taxonomy): Bacteria > Patescibacteriota > Minisyncoccia > Phycocordibacterales > UBA9973 > UBA9973. Next base: position 5,273 of record CALRHG010000010.1, read on the forward strand.
AAAATATATCTGGCCGGCATATTTACCAAGGTCATTGACACTAGGAGCTGAAAATGTCGGAGGCTTTTTAGTTTCGTCTACCGCTTTTACAGCCGAAATAGGACAAGTGATATACTGGCCGGATAATTTAGCTCCGGTAGCATCGACAAGCACGCTATCCGCCGGGTAGGACAATTGAAAATCACAGCTCGTTTCATTTTTTACCACTTGAAATACAGTCGGGAAAAGAGGATCTGTCAAAACAGCTTTGGCATTTTCACAGCGCAAAGCGCTGTCAGCGAGGCAGTTCAAAGTAGCATTATTCTGGTATGTAGAAGGCTTTTTCAAGTCTGGGGCTAGGCTAGTTCCGCAATTTTTGACAGTAACCACAGGCGGTGTATTAGTTTGGACAGGCTTTGCAGGCGGGAGTTCGGAAACTGGCGTTTTGTTTTCAGTGTTGGCAGCCGGTTTCGGACTAAATAAAGAACCAAAAAACCCGCTCACTTTAGCTGTCCCGGAATTCCAGAAACTCAAAAGCGGTGCCCGGTAAAACCATACAGCAAAACCAAGTCCGCCAATAATCACCACAATTCCGATAATTAAAAATATTTTCTTGACTTTCTCCGCCGAAAAAGAAGGCGTATGAGATACAATCGGTTCAGAAAATTGCGACAGCGGCTCTATTTTAGGCTCTATTTTTATTTCTGCCTTTGGTTCTGTTTTTGTTTCTATTTTGGGATTTGGAACGCTTTGCTCGCCGAAACCCTGCATCGGAATTACCATTCTAAATGCTTCACTCAAATCAGCATCGCTCCATCCGCCGTCTTTAACCAAGCCTTGGCGAATGTCTTCGCGCGCGCGTCCCTTCGCCAATTCTCCACGTATATATACTATAAGTTCGGGGGTAATCATAGATTTATCCTATCATTATACCAAAAAGTGAGAAGCACGGGCAAGTTTATTTGCCTAATAAATGCGCTATTTCGAAGGGCAGACTGTGCCGGATGGCAGAGTGGCGGTAACTTTTGCGGCACCGGCAGAATCCACACACCAACTTCCGGAAATCTTTTGGGGGAAATTCACTCCTATGGCATATGCCTCCCTCTTCTCCCTGCAAACAAATCCTGTGCCGCCGCTTCCTTCTTCTGTTATGATTGCACGCACAGATTTCAATTCTTTTGACGAACAGAACCCTGAATAAGAATACTGATTAGAATCGTAGAAAATTTCCGCCTGCGCTCGTAGACCCGCCATGTTGGCTTTTATGGCCGCCTCTTTTCCCTTATTTCGAGCAACTTCTAGAGAAGATTGCACTATAGGGCCTGCAAGGTAAAGTATATCAGTAGAATCAGCCGGAGCTTTTATTTCTACTGGAGCAGAAACATCAATAATGAAAGACATATCAAGAGTCCCCAGATCTTCGTTTTCCTCATTCAATATCCCCATAGAAAACTTTATTTGAGCCGGAAGATAATCTCTTTTATGCACAAATAATTCAATATATTTTATATCAATCATTTCTAAAGCGGCTTCAATATCTGAAATACTTACTTCTTCCTTGTTTTCTGAATTTTTCTGCATCATATCTGAGATCTCTACCAACATCGGAGCTAATTTGGACTTTTCTAAAACAACACTAAAGTGGTAAGCAGGAGCACCTTCTATTTTTCCATCAGGCAAGCTTTTGATACGAATTGCATCTTTATATTTTTCAAAAATGGCCTTAGTCTTTTCTATTTGTTCCTTTGAAAGCTGGCTTCCCTTTGCTGATTCTAATAATTTATCAGCTTCCGCCCCTGCGAAGTTTTTTGCCAACGCTTCGACATCTACTTTCCACCATTTTCCTGTTATGAAAGAAGTGTCGATGGGTACTCCGGTCAGTTCGTTCAATTTTATGTAGTACAGCAACATTTTCGGCATTAGAAAATCAGCATCGGCTGAAATAGAATCCGGCCCAAAATTATCAAATTTTAACTTTAAATTAGCAGAGGCTTTTGGGTCTCCGGAATAATTAACCCAACTATCCATAGAAGCTACCATGTCTGAAGAAAAGCTTATTTTTGGATACACTCCCGCTGGAAGATTATTTTGGCTGGCCAGATCTTCATCCTTCAATATCAAACTACCCTCCACTTTTTCTTTAACGAACTTCAGGGAGGTAATCCGATCTGAAACTTTGCCTAATATCTGGTCCGTCGATTCTTCATTTCTATGCTGAGAAAAAACTGCCACGCCTCCCAAAACAATAAGAATTGCAACTATAATGAAAGGAACTATTTTGGAGGTTTTAGAAAAAGGCGACACTGGCTCTGGAACTTCTGGAGAAACTGGAACGGTTGTTTGATTGTTGATCATGAATATAAATTAAAACTTTTCTAAAATTTTACTTCTACCGGATTCTGGGCGACATCATTGTCAGCAAGATCAAAGAATTCTTTTTTAGAAAAATCAAACATCTTGGCTACGACATTTGAAGGGAAAGATTCGATTTTTATATTCAAGTCGCGGACGTTGGTATTGTAAAATCTGCGCGCGGCTTGAATCTTATTTTCCGTATCCGAAAGTTCGTTTTGTAAAGCTAAGAAATTAGTATTAGCCTTCAAATCCGGATAAGCTTCAGATAAAGCAAAGATTGACTTGAGTGCGCCAGAAAGCATATTTTCAGCTTGCGCATGCTCTTTGGTAGGTCCTTGTGAATTCATCGCTTGACCTCGTGCTTTAGTAACACTTTCAAAAACAGAAGATTCATGCGTTGCATAACCCTTGACAGTACTTATTAAATTCGGAATCAAATCATATCGGCGTTTGAGCTGAACTTCAATATCCGCCCAGGCCTCCCCCGCACGAGTTCGCAAGGCGATAAATCCATTGTAAGCAAAAATTCCCCACAAAATCAAAACTCCTAGGGCTATAAGTATGTAATATATCATTTTTATATTGTACCAAAAAGAGCCTGATAAGCAAGTTTTTAAAGGACGGTCCTTTTGTAAACTACTTTTTACTTCTTGCTGCCTGCCATTCTTTTACAAACACCAAGAGCGGCGAGGCGAAGAATAGAGAAGAATAGATACCGAAAAATAAGCCGATGGAAAGAACAAGCGCGAAATTCTTAGTCGTCTCCGGCCCGAAGATATACAGCGGCACCAGCACGAAGATAATCGTGAGAGTAATGTTGACTGAGCGCAGAAAAGTCTGGCTCGTGCTTACACCTACTGTTTCTTCGAAACTCTCTTTGTGCCCGTCCCTTAAATTCTCTCGAATCCTATCAAAAACGACAATTTTGTCGTGAACGGACAATCCCAAAATAGTTAGGAGCGCCAAGACAAAGAGCGTGTCGACTTCCGCGCCGGTGTAATGAGATATTAGCGCAAAGATTCCTGTCGGAATAATTATGTCATGAAGCAATGTCACGACTGTAATGAGGCCGTACTTCCAGGAAGGAACCGGTTTGGAAACATGGCGAAAAGCGTAAGTGATAAAAAGAATTATACCGATGATCACAAAAATTATAGAAAGAATCGCCTTTTGAGCAAGCTCGCTGCCCACTGAAGGCCCGATAGAAGTAAAGCCTTTCTCGGTGAGAGGATATTTTCCGCCCAAAGATAGCGATGTCACGAGGGCTTGGTGTTCCGGCTCGCTCAGATCTCGAGTTTTAATTAAATAGCCCAATTCTCCTGTCGGCTGAATTAGCGCCTGATTTATATTCTGTTCCTTAATGACGCTCTCAAGCATAGAAACTTCCGGACGAGTATCCGTATACAAAACTTCCAGCAATGCGCCCCCTTTGAAATCAATACCCTGCTTGAGACCAAAAACAAAAATGAAAATCAAAGAAATAACCACCAGGGCGATTGATACGAAGAGAAATATTTTTTTGTATTTGATTATAAACATAATTATTTTGAAAAGCCGCTGCTAAATAAAAATTTGGTAAATTTATTGCTCTTCTTTATACCAAGCGCGAAAAGGAAAATTCTGGAAACGGTAATAGCGGAAAACATTGAGACGAGGACACCGAGCCCGAAAGTCAGAGCAAAGCCTTTGATAAGCGGAGTGCCGAGCCAGAACAAAATAATCGAAGTAATAATGCTGGAAGTGTTTGAATCGCGGACAGAACTCCAAGCCCTCTTGAAGCCATTATGAATACCGTCATGTATATTTGCTCCTTTTTTGATTTCTTCTTTCATTCGCTCAAAGATAAGCACATTCGCGTCCACCGCCATCCCAAGCGAAATTATAAATCCGCCGATTCCGGCAGCAGTTAGCGTAACAGGGAGAAGTTTAAAGATAGCCAACAATATAGCTGTATAAAATGTAAGCGCCACCACGGCGATAAGCCCCGGCAAGCGGTACCAGAGAATAAGGAAAAGAGCCACTAAAATGAATCCGATAACTGCGGCCTTAACTCCGGCCTTGACCGCGGACTCACCGAGCGTAGCGCCGATAGTCTGCGTGGAAGCGAGGGTTATAGGCACCGGCAAAGCTCCGGAATTCAATCTGCCCATCAGGAGCTTGGCTTCATTCGGAGTAAAATTTCCGGAAATAGAAGCCTGCCCGCCGGAAATTTCTTCACGCACCACCGGAGTAGATACGGGGATTCCGTCCAAAAATATAGCCACCATCTTGCCTATATTTTCTTTTGTTATTTTAGCAAAAAGCTTAGTGCCCTCTTCATCAAACTGCAGGCTTACTTTAAATTCAAGAGTGTTCGGATCCCGCTCCAGCGTCGCTTTCTTTAAATATCTGCCCGTAAGCTCTGTGGCAACAAACATAGAATTTACGTCTAGAGTTACTTGACCGTTTTCATCTACAACCGCATTCTGCGTAGCACCTTTTGGAGCTTCAACTTTAAATTCCAAAATAGGAGTTTCCTTTATGAGCTTAACCGCCTCTTTTATATCAGTAACTCCCGGAAGATCAACAATCAAGCGCTCTCCCCCTCCGCCCGAAATAAATCCGCCGTGCTCTACCTGTACCGTCGGCTCGGAGACTCCGAAAGTATTTATGCGGCGTTCAATCACATCGCGAAGCGCGTCCATTGAACTACCGACCTCACCCTTAGGCACAGCGCTGACATCAGCACTATATATGAGGTGAGTGCCTCCGGATAGATCAAGACCTAGGCGAAAAGGATGTTTCTTAAAAAATGCATGCTGATTCTCAAAATTTTTATTTAATTTCGGCTCGGTTTTGTAAACAAAAAAAGCCACGCCAGTGCCGAACAAAAGTATAATTAAAGCCAAAATAATTCTCTTTTTCATAAAGATACAGATATCTTATACTTTTTTATAAAATAAGCAAATTCTAGCGGGCTCTATTGTTTTACCTGATAATTGCCAAGGTTGTTCGGCACACCGCCACCGTTTTCTAAGTTGGTTCCCAGAGTGTATGTCGTTCCATCAGAATCATATACATATGCTTGATCAGTCGGAGCGTTGTCTCCGAGATAATTCCCCGAACTTCCTTCTTTATTTACTGGGTCTGCGGGTAAAACGGGAATATAGCCTCCGCCAACCACGCCGTTGTATAATCCAATCGTTCCCGGCAGAGAGCCGGAATTGGACCAATCGGCTGCCCAAGCACTAAAAGAACGAGCCACGGGATACGAGCCGTTGGTATTGTAATACAAAGCCAATGCATTTTGTATTTGATGCAGATCAGATTTTCTCTTGGCGTCCCGCGACTTTGAACGGGCGGAGCTAAGTGAAGCCATCACGACTGACGCCAGAAGCGAAATAATCGCGACGACTACCAAAAGTTCTATTAGAGTAAAGCCTTTCTCTTTTTTAAGCATATTTACATTCTATGATTTTTAACCAACTAAGTAAACGGGATACAGCTAGGTCTTGCCTAGCTAGATTCATCGTAACTAAACCAATCAAATATCTCTTCAATAAAAGACGCTTTATTTGAAAAATACTTAGGGAAAGCTTCTGTATTTAAAATTTTATTTTGAACTCTTTCAAATCCCAAATAGTCAATATAACTAGAATATTTATAATTTGATAAATATTCTATGGCTTCTTTTTTATTACGAAAACCCTCTTCTTTCCAATTTTTCGAAAGCAATTTCAAACAGTTTAGGTGAATATAAGAAAATAGATATTTTAAATACCTATCACTTCCAGCATGTTGTGATTTAAACTTTCCCTCAAAAAGCCCTCCGGTTCTTTCGTACTTTTTGTTGTAATACATCACATAAGCAGTCGAGACTTTCTGCATAAATTTACTTATATCGCCATCTTCCCCTTGTGTTATTAAAAGATGGAAGTGATTCGGCATAAGAATATAGGCACCGATATCTACCAATATTTTCCCTCTTTCTATACTGAACAAATCTTGACCTTTTGGTATATTGAAAATCTTAAAATTTTCTTGATTATTGCATGCATATAATAATCCAATAAAACGTTCGTAGTCCGCTTTGTCGTGAAAGATTCTTTGCTTACTGTTGCCACGATTGTAAATATGATAATACTCACCTGGGACAAATGCTACTTTGCGAATGGACATAACTTAATTATATATTAGCCTCCATAGCTAGGCAAGACCTAGCTAGATTATTATATTTTTTATCCTCAGAGCCCGTTTTCTTCCATGCTAATGTTGTAGCTTGCGTTCTCAATACCCTGATCCCCTCCGCTACAGGTATCTTTTCTAAACGAAAACGAAGTTGTTTCCGCTTTATTAAAAGCCAAAACTCCTGCCCAGCCCGCTGAACATGTCATGGTGTGACACTGCCCAGCGCTTGGAGGATCTATGCAATGCTGAGAATCGAAAGCATAGAAATAATTAGTACCATCATGCAGCGGGTCTTTTGGTATTGACGTTAGGTACGGTGCAAGCGCTATTTCGATCGGTCCGTTGTCGTCCCCTATCTGCTCTCCGCTATTGCTTACATTTTTATACGTAAAAGAAGGATAATGGCCATGATCCGAATAAAAAAGTTCAAAAGCTATTTTTATTTGGTTCATATCAGAGAGCCGCTGCGCATCGCGAGCTTTCGCCCGGGCAGAATTGAGAGATGCCATCACCACGCTCGCCAAAAGAGCAATTATTGCGACAACTACCAAAAGTTCTATTAGAGTAAAGCCTTTATTTCTTTTTAACATGCTTATATTTTACAATTTTTTTACACAATAAGCGACCAGTGCGCCCAGAGCAAATCCCCCCAAAATATCAATCGGAAAATGCACGCCGGCGATGATGCGCGCGAGGCCTATAACCAACGCAAAAAACATAAATAAATACCCTACTTTTTTATTTATAAAAAATAAAGCAAAAGCAATCGCGGCAGCAACAGCCGTGTGTCCGGATGGAAAAGCATAGCCGGTTTCTATAAAAATCGGCTGAACACCGGAAAATGCGTCAAAGGGTCTTGGTGTGTGAATTAAAATTTTCAATATTTTTGCGAGAATCCACACAATACCTCCAGAGAAGCACACCAAAAACAAATCCCGCCATGATTTGCGGTAAAAAAAAGAAAACAACAGGGCTGAAATAATCACAATATATATAAAATACACAGCGACGAACGTCACAATATTATCAAAAAAAACAGATTTGTGCGCTAAATTATAAAAAAAATAAAAAATTTGGTTATTCATATTTTTGGTTGAGAACATTATCGCGAGCCTTCATGGTGGACTTCGCGACCGTTAGCACATTATTGAGAAGCATAGCTACAGTTACAGGACCCACGCCCCCCGGCACAGGAGAAACATTTCCCGCTACATTTTTCACAGATTCCAAATCAACATCGCCTACTATATTTCCCGGGGCGCCAGGAGTACTTTTTACATCTTCAGAAGTTCCCGCATCTATCAGAACAGCCCCCTGCTTTATCATATTGCCGGTGATATATTTGCCTTTGCCTATGCCGGAAATTACAACGTCAGCTTGCTGTAAAAGATACTCTTTGTTTTCGGTTCTTTTATCAACCGGCAGATAAGTCAGCCCTCGATATTTCAAAAGCGCCGAAACGGGTTTTCCAACTAAATCTCCCTGTCCCAGCACAACTATAATTTTTCCCTTTAAATCTAAACTAAGAGAATCAAGCAGAGCAACGCAGGCTAGCGCAGTCGGATATCCTAGATCTGTCTCGCCATTGTAGCTTTTATAAAATTTCTCGCTCCCGAGAGTGCCCAGACAGTCAACATCAAACTTCGGATCAATACTATCGAGCACGGCCCGCTTATCAAGCGAATCCGGCAACGGCAGCTGGACGATAATTCCGCACATATTCTCTATTGTATTCAAAGCTTTGATTTCTTTTACTAAATCTTCGGTCGATATTGAGGCGGGGAAAACTGCTTTATGAAAATGAATGCCCACCCGCTCCGCCGTTCTAGCTTTCATATCCACATACTGGCGAGATACCGGATTGTCCCCCACCAGCACATCGCAAAAAACGGGCTTGAAAGAAAGCTCGGCAACTTCCGTTTTTATTTTAGCCAAAATACTATCTCTTATTTTTTTCCCATCTATGATTTCCATAATTTTATTTCCCCTCTCCTTCACAAGGAGAGGGCTAGGGTGAGGTCATGCTCCCAAAAATTCATTCTTCGTATCATCTCTATGCGCCGACCTCGCATATCTTTTCATGCTCATCAAAATTCCCAAACCGGCAAATTCAAATAGGATGTGCGAGCCGCCATAACTCATAAAAGGTAGCGGTATCCCGGTAACCGGCATCAGCCCCAAATTCATGCCAATATTTATCAGTATATGGCCCATAAAAAAAATAGCAATGCCCATACCGAAAAGTATCTCAAAATTGTGGGCTCCCAGAGTAGCGCGGTAAAGAATCCTCCAGATAAGCAGCCCATAAAGCAATAGAATCAAAACCGAACCGACCAGACCCCACTCTTCCGCATAAGCGGCAAAAATAAAATCAGACTGCGGCTGCGGCAAGAACTTGAGCCGCGACTGCGTGCCAAAGCCGAGGCCCTTGCCCGTAATCTGCCCGGAGCCGACAGCGACGGTCGATTGAAATGCATTATAGCCCGTCCCATGGATGTCCGTAAGCGGATGGATAAAATTCATAATGCGCGCTTTTTGATACGGCGCAAAAACTAAAAACCAAAATAGGGCGAAAATTACAAGACCGCAGGAAAACACAGCCAGCAGATGAGTTTTAGAAATTCCGGATACGAGCACCATGCCGAGCCATATAAAACCAACGATCATTGCCGAACCAAAGTCTGGCTGTAAGAGCACCAAGACAAAAGGCACGAAAGCATAGAAGCCGGAAATAAAAATATGCTTGATATCTCTGATCTCTACATGGCGCCGGGAAAAATATTTAGCTAAAATCAGCACCAAGACCAGCTTCATCATATCGACCGGCTGAAAAGAAAAAAATCCGAAAGAAAGCCAGCTTTTAGCGCCGTTCGCGGCATTGCCCAGAACAAAAAGCGAAAGCAGAATCAGACAGGTTCCGAGATACACAAAGACCAGCACATCTGTGCGCTTCAAGAAACTAAAATCGATAAAAGAAAAAACAAAAAAAACGGCAAATCCGACCAGGATCCAGATAATTTGTTTATTAAAAAAAACGCTCGCATTTTCGAGGGGCGCAAAGCTTTTCATGGTGGCAAGCCCCGCAAAAATTATCGGGAGTATGAAAATAACCAAAAGCCAATCGATTCCTCCCCCGATTTTTTTTATAAAATTTTTCGGTGATTCCATCTATTTTAATTTAACTGAAAAAATATTATACAGAGGAATTATTTCCTTGGCGATGACTACTCCGGACAGAGGCTCCGGCCAGGTAAAATTCGCTTCCCTCTCCTCTTCTCCTTCCAGCATTTCCAAGTAAGTGCTGCTGGCCGAAACAGCATTGCGATTAGCATCATATAAAATGGCAATTACATTTATTTCCGGAATTGTATAGAAAGACCCGTTTTTTATAGTAGCCGAGAGCCGGGGGCTCGTGTCCTCATTGGTCAGATTTATATTAGAAACTAATATTCGCAGCTGATTTATTTTTTCTTGCGGCACCGTGATCCACAGTGGGGCTTGCGTAAATTCAAAGCTGGTATACACGGGAATGGAATTGCCTATATCTATCCCGGGCTCAAAAATAGCGAACTTTCCCGAAGGCGGAATAAAAGTGCTTCCTTCGCGCTTGCCGATATAAACATTGTTAGCATCAGCAAAACGAAATCTGTAGCTTATGTTGTTGATGGCGGTATTTTTATTATGATTTTCGAGATAAGCCACCGCATTATACCGCCCGGGAACGACTCGAAAAGCGCGAGCCCAAAGAACGGAAACTTTATCCACCTGCGAAATACAAGCGAGGGAGCAAGATCCTCCGCAATCTATGCCCGTCTCTGTGCCGTTTTGCTTGAGGTCAAAGCAGGTAGGCACTTTGTTTAATCGGGAAGAAATTATTAGAAAAGCAAACAGGCAGATAAATAAAACAAGAACAAAAATATAAAGCGCCTGCCTTTTAAAAGCCCATGTCATATGGGTATTGTAGCACTATTTATTGAAAACAACATACTCCCCTTCGCCTATAACTTCCATCTTGCAAATGTGAAAAGAAGGTTCATAATATTACCATAGTATAATTTGATTATGAAAAATTTACAGAAGAATTTATTGTTATCGGCTGCATCATATGTACTCTTAGTAATATCAGCTTTTTTTATAGTTCGCGGGGATATCCCCGCAAGCACTTCTGCTGCCCTCTTTTCAATAATTGGAATCTTCTTTAGTGTTAGAAGTTTTAGAAAAAAAGAGTCAAGAGTAGGTGCTATTGTATTAATCTTGATTGGAATAATAATTTTACTACTTGTTTCGTACGATCTATTTTGGGCTTACTCTTGCTCTCAAGGTGGTATGGGTTGTTAGTTAAAACACAAAAAACCAGCAAATATTCATTTACTTTATTTTTAGAATCAAGTACTCGGTGCTGGCGACTGCCTACTTTCGCCAAAAAGACTATCATCGGCTCGACAAGGCTTAACTTCTCTGTTCGGAATGGGAAGAGGTGTGACCCTTGCGACAAATCACCAACACTGAAAACTCGAATCAAACAAATTGAAAACTGAGTATTGGGTTTCAGTCATATAACTGAAACCAGAAAAAGATGGGCACTCTGTGAGTCGAAAAGACTTTTGCTTGTGGGGAACCAAGCATATCTCCTAAGGACACAGAGCGCCAAAGAACATTTGGGGGCATGTGCATTGCAACCTCGCTGGATTACCAACTAATTTAATGCACACACGCACCCAATACTCAGTTTTCAATTTTTCGCTTGTTACCAAGCGTTGTGGTTTTCAAAGTTCTTAACAGGAATCGAAACATTAGTACTTCTCAGCTCAAGCGATTACTCGCCTTACACTTAAAGCCTATCAACGTGATCATCTCTCACGGTTCTTAACGATTCCTTATCTTGAAGCTGGCTTCCCTCTTAGATGCTTTCAGAGGTTATCCAATCCCGACATAGTTACCGAGCAGTGCCCTTGGCAGGACAGCTCGCACACCAGAGGTCAGTTCACTTCGGTCCTCTCGTCACATATATCCCCTATTTCTAGGAGTGCAGACTATATCTTCATCCTTTTCAAAATTTTGAAGGAGGATGTTGGCGTATTACAAGCATAAGCCTGTCTCTCAAAAACTTCAGAGAAACTTTCCAGCGTTATGCAAGTCTGTTCCCGACACACAGGTCGGAAACAAGTCGTTACGGGGTCAAATTTAAAATCTTATACAATTCGTTTTTTGTTTTCTTCTTTTTAGTAACATAGTTTTCACTTTGAATAGCTAAAATGATATCAACAAGTTTAACCAATTGCTTTTTTGTTAGCTTATTGAACTTCGTACCAGATAATATTTCGCATGCTTGTGAAAGCGCGCGAGTTTGAAGTTTTTTGAATTGAATATAGGGCGATAAACTTTTAAGAATATTTCTTACCTGTTCATAGCCATTTATCCGCAGTTCGGTCATTCCATCATTTCTGTTGGAAATATAACCGATGTCTAAAACTTCTTTTATCCAATATAAAGTCTTGGAATGCCGGGCATCTTGATAGAAACAAATTGTAGTCATGAAACGAATCGCTCGTTTACTGTCGCTTCGCTTTTTGAGCTGAAGCATCAGACTACCATCTCCATCCAGAAAACCGGCAATATAAGCTAATTTGATTTTAGATTGACTTCCCACGGTATTATCTTATCACATTTCTGGTCCTCAAGCGAGTCATAATATCAAGGATCGAATGAGATTATAACTCTAAAACCAAAAACATTAACGAAGACTCCACCGTTATTAGCCACATTGTCATCGCGAATTTCTTCGCGAAGTAGCAAGGACCCTTTCGGGTCTACTAGAAGCAAATCTTCTCAAGAATCAACGAGTGCAGTAGATAGGAGACCAACCTGTCTCACGCATCTATAATCTTATTCTCCAATAAGATTTCTCATATTACTATGAGGATTGGACTATACATTCTTATTTTTCAATAAGGCCGGTTTGTAGTCTCTACAAAGAAAAACAAATTTTTCTTCTCGGTGTTGTCCTTCGCTTTCGCGAATTGGATTCCTCCGAAAACCCCAGCTTTTCTCCAAAAAATTATTTTGAAGCCGCCGTGATATTGCGCATAAATAAATTATGGCAAAATGGTTAACCCGCCAGAATGACTGAATCATTCAGTCGGGCTGGTTTCGATTAAAACAGTTCACTTAAGTTCATTAAGTTCTTCCTCTGAGGGTTCAAACTGTTCTTCTACAAATTTAAAAATTTGTCTCAGAACGGTCTGAACCCAGCTCGCGTACCTTTTTAATTGGCGAACAGCCAAACGCTTGGCAGCTTCTCCGCCGCCGCGCTAAGGTGAGCCGACATCGAGGTGCCGAACTCCGCCGTCGATATGAACTCTTGGGCGGAACTAGCCTGTTATCC